>NZ_CP065218.1:1046547-1395396 GCF_015767675.1 Vibrio navarrensis
TTCGCCACCGTAAATGAATTGGGTGTGATATCCCTGCTTTTGCAGTAAATCCGCGATGGTGAAAAAGCCAGTTTGGCTTTTGCTCAGTTTGACCACAGCGCGTGATGGTGTCGGTGGGAAACCCGTGGTTACCGCCTCAATGCCCCGAACAGAACGCGTTCCTGTTGCGTACATTTGAGTAAAGCTCCAGCCTTCTTTAAGCAGCTGATCCAAATTTGGCGTCAGCGGCAAGCCGCCCAATCCACCAACAAAACGTGAACCTAAGCTCTCTTGCAATAAGATCACAAGGTTTTTCTTTGTGCCCTGATGTGTGGCAGGGTTAAAGTTTAGCGTTGGTAAGCTGCCAGGCAGATAGTTCTCTTTGGCGGAAGATTGTTTCACCAAGTCAATAACGCGATCGGTATCCATCTTGCCATAAAATTGCGCCGCGCTTCGCTCGGATTTCATATTGTTGACAGCAAAAAAGACCGAGTAAGCTGAGTTCAGCACAAGATCATTGACCAATGGATCGCTGGAGAATGCCACCATCGCCGGGTTGAGCGGTCGATGGCCTAGTGATGAACGTGCGCCGAGCACTCCAAGAATGACAACAGCGACCGCCAATACGGGACGCCAGCGCCACTTGACTTGCTGAGTTTGCGCCGTGACTTTCCCGCTCCATTTCCAGCCAAACCACAAGGTCGCGACAGAGCCGATCAAACCGATAAACAGCTCCAGTTTGTAACCCGACCAGAGCATGCTGAACACTTCTTTGGGGTAAATCAGGTATTCAACAAACAAACGGTTTGGCCGCAGATCGTATTCCATGATGAAAGGCGGTGTGGCGAGCTCCATGTAAACAAGTATCCACAAACCGGCCACCAACCAAAGACGCAGCAGTGTTCGCCAAATCTTACCGAAGATGCCTTGCACGGGAAAAAGCGCAGCCAGCAGTGCTGGCAGGATAAATAGCCAACTGAGCGTGGCAATATCGACCCGAATACCTTGCACGATGAGATTGAGCCAACCTTCAGCGGCACTCACTCGGTCTGCTTGCCAAACGGCAAGCAGCACTCTAGATGTGGAGAGAATGCCCAAAGCAACGGCGCTAAACGCCAAAATAGGATGTAATGGGCCCAAATTCAGTTTGCGCATGGATGATTTCCTTATGAACGGCACGCAGAGAAGAGATCAAGCCGAGAGTTATACTCTTCAGTTTGGACGTCCATTATCCCAGTCAATGAATGGAAAATATAGTCATGTGAATAGGTATCTGTTTGTTGAGCCGCGGCTTTTAGGCAGCTTTCGTTCACATTTTTGGTTTTTTTAAAACCTGAAGACATCCAGAGCATCAATGGCACTTTAGTTTGGTACTCTGGCGCTAAGCTGTACGGCATGCCGTGTAGGAAGAGCCCATTTTCCCCAAGCGATTCGCCGTGATCCGAAACATAAATCAGCGCGGTATTAAATTGCTCTTCGAGGCTTTGCAATTTCTCAATCGTCTGAGCAATCACATAGTCGGAGTAGCGAATTGTGTTGTCGTAGCTGTTAGTGATCTGCTCTACGCTGCAGTTTTCGATATCAGCGCGAGGGCAGTCGGGCATGAACACTGCGTGTTCTTTGGGGTAACGTTGGAAGTAGGTCGGGCCATGGCTACCGATAAGGTGCAGCGCAATCATACGGTTGCCTTGCATGCTGGCGACTTCTTGATCAAAGTTTTCCAGCAACGCCATATCAAAGCAGGTACTGCCATTACACATGGCATCTTTGCGCGAACGATCAACCGTCATGGAAGGAATGTTTCGTGCAACGCCTTTGTCACCGCCATCGTTTTCTTTCCACAATAGAGAAACACCAGCACGATTTAAAATATCCAGCACATTGTCTTGATTATCTGCCACGGAACGTTCGAAATTTGCACGAGTTAGGTTGGAGAATAGACAAGGAACAGAGACGGCTGTTGCCGTACCGCAAGAACTGACATCTTGGAATGAGATGACATCAAACTGGCTGGTATAAGGATTGGTTGCACGCTCATAACCATTTAATTGGTAGTTTTGCGAGCGAGCCGTCTCGCCCATCACAAACACCAGCAACGTGGGCTTGGTTTGTGCTTGGGCAAGCGCTTGATCAGACTGTTTCGCATCTAAGCCCTGCTCTTTATAAGGCTGTGGCGTGGTGAAATAGGTATCCCGCACATACTTAGTTGCACTGTAAACATACTGCGTCGGGATGATCATTTTTTTCAGGTAGCTGTTATTGCGACCGACCGAGGCGTAATCCTGATAGTAGAGTCCAGCGATAACGGCAATCACCGCCAAAGAGGCCAGAATGCCGATCAATTTGTGCAGCACCATTTTCGGCAAGGAGCCATCAAGCGATAGCTTTATGCGACACACCCACAGGGCTGGCAAAATGCCCATGAATAGGCTCCAGAGAAGCGAGTAACGACTGAGGTAAGAACCCGCTTCGCTGCTGTCGGTCTCGAAGATATTGGCAATCATGCTGTAATCAAACAAGGTGCCGTAGTTGTACCCTGCGTAGCTCACCATGCTCGATACAATCAGCAACAGGACAAAAAGCGGCTTACTCAGCCAAGGCCAACTCAATAGGTTGAAGATCAGATTGAGCGCCGCCAGAAAGAACAATGGAATGGAAATGGCAAAGCCAATTTTAACCGTGTCCAGCTTAGTGAAAATAGATAACAACTCTTTATAAACCGGTAGGTTAACCACCAGTGTAAAATAGAGCGCCATCAAAAAAGTGAAGGAGAGATAGGAGAATTCGCCTTTTGTGGCGGTTTTAATTCTGTTCAACATCATGCCAGTAATACCGAAGACCAAACAAACAGTGTCAGAGCCAGCGCAACAAAAACCGCCGCCGAGCCGATGTCTTTGGCTCGTCCACTTAGTTCATGATGCTCGCTACCAATACGGTCAACCACTGCCTCTACAGCAGAGTTCAGCAGTTCAACAATCACCACCAGCAGGAGACTGGAAATAAGCAAAATGCGTTCGACATGAGTCACTGGTAAGAGAAAGGCCACGATGGAAAGGAGCGTGGTCAAAATCATCTCTTGTCTAAATGCGGCTTCGTGCAACCAAGCGGCTTTAAGCCCTTGAATGGAGTAACCGCTTGCATCAACGATACGGCGAATGCCAGTTTTTCCTGGTTTCAAAACAATATTCCTGCTTTGTAGTGTGTGATTAGCATGGCGCTGCTTTCTTAAGATTGGCTTAGCAATCGGCGCGCTCGTGGGGGAGCGGGGAGCAATAACACACGGCGTCACAAGACGCCGCATTATATATTGCCAAGTAGGAAAACAGGGCCGGACAGTCCGACATTAATGATGTGATAGCGAGATAGCTGCTAACATTGTCATCAATAAGGGATGCAAATGTACAGTGTTTTATATTCTGAGTCCGTCAGACTCTGTAATGAAATGTAAGACGTAAGCGATATGGTTATAATTAGTGCAATTTATTTTGCGTGACCGCGTTGTGACGTACGCGCACGATAAAACAAGCACCACCATAAAGGCTGTGAGCGACATCAACACTGCCTTGATGAACAGTGGTGATCTGTTTGACAATCGCTAACCCAAGGCCATAACCGCTGGTCGACTTGTTGCGTGATTTGTCCACGCTGTAAAAGGCATCAAATAAGTAGGGCCAGTCTTTTTCGCTGATGCCGGGGCCATCATCGTGAACTTCGACCGTCAGCTGATCTTCGTCTGTGAAGATGGTCAAGACGATGCGTGATTTGGCGTAGCGCATGGCGTTACGAACCAAGTTATCCAGTGCTCGTTTGACAAGGTGGGGATCGATGTGTACCGATGAAAGGGGTGTTTGCAACTCGATGCCTACCGAATGAGACGTTTCGCTCTGCCATCTTTGCTGCAAAGTGGTAAACCAAGATGAAAGAATAATGGATTGAGTTTGAATATTGGCCTGAGGGCGCTCCATTTTGGCGTAGTAGAGCATTTCCTCTACCATGTGTTCCATTTCATCAATATCTTCCACCATGCTCGATACGGATTTGCGCTGGGTTTGACTCAGTTCAGAGTCCGCTAAGAGATCGGCTTGCCATTGCAAACGGAAGATGGGGGTGCGCAGTTCATGAGCCACCGCGTTGGTCAGCATGCGATTGCTGGTGATCAAATTGGCAATTTTATCGGCCATGATGTTAAAGCTTTTGTTGAGGCTTCCGACCGAATAACGGCTGGTGGTTTTGGCGCGTACTGAAAGGTCGCCGGAGGCAAAAGCTAAGGTGACTCGTTCCAATTCGCGCACGCGGCGGCTCAAAAACCAGATCAGTAACACGCAGTAGAGCGCAAACCCCAGCATAAAGAAAACCCAAATGAGGTTGTCTGCAAAATCAATGGCTTGTCTAAGTGGAGAGTGAATATCCTCGGTCAGATGATAGACCATGGAGGTATCGTCAAAACGCAACCATAGGTTGCGATCGTGATCAAAGTAGACTTGCAAGGCGCTATCGGCAAAGGCGTTGTCCACTTCAGCGGGCAGTGCCATAGGATCAAACAGAGTCAGCACAGTGCGTGTTGATGCCGCGTATTGACGGATCTGTTGCGTTACGTACAAATCGCCTTTTTCCTCAAAGGCGGGTTCGAGCAACTGATGAAACGCCTCTGCCTGATACTGTTCGAGGATCTGGTCGTAGTCCGTATTCCAATGATAAACCACGGTTTCATAGCCCCACAGCGTGGCAAAAAACAGAATAACTAAGCCACAGAATGCTTCGAGGTAGAGGCGTTTCATGTTGAATCGTTACTCCCACACATCCGGCATAAACATATAGCCTTTACTTCGTACGGTGAGGATCTTTCTCGCTGGAGTGGTGTCGTCGAGCTTCTTACGCAGTGTGACAATGCGATTGTCTATGGTTCTATCGACGCCGTCGTATTCGATACCGCGTAAGTTTTTGGTCAGCCATTCTCGGGAGAGCACTTGCTCTGCGGACCTGGCTAATAGCCAAAGTAAGTCAAACTCACCGTCGGTCAGGCTGACGACACGCTCGGCAATCTGACACTCTTTGCGAATTCGGTTGAGTTTGAGTACGCCAAATTGGCAGTGGTTGCTCTCTTCATGGACCGTAACATCTGGGCGGCGGAGCAGCATTCTGATCCGGGCTAATAATACGCGCGGTTTAATCGGTTTATTGACATAATCATCGGCGCCCATTTCCAGTGCCGCGACGTGGTCAAAATCGTCATCACTGGCGGTAAGCATGAGAATTTTGCCAAAGTAGCTATCACGAATTTGTCGGCAGACGCTTAAACCGTCTTGGCCTGGCAGCATAAGATCGAGCAAAACGATGCACGGTTTTTCTTGCAAAATCAGCGATGGGGCATCCAAGCCATTATCGGTCGTGATCACGGTAAATCCTTGTGACTGAAAATAGTCACCCAACATTTGTTGTAACTTGATGTCGTCTTCAACAATGATCAACTTAGGGTTTTCTGCCATGGTCTATTTCTATGCTTTGTATTTGTTATGATTTGTGGTCTTCGCCTCTCAGGGCGATGTGAAATTACACCTTTCACCGCGTTGTTTCAAATAGTTCGGTTTATTTAGTGGTCAGTCCTGAGCTGTGTATCAATAATGAAAAAGTTTGGTTGAATCTGTGAAAATTATAGCAAAAAGCCATGCAACGGCATGGCTTTGGTCAGTTTTATCAATGTGATAAGCGAAGCGTTTGTGCTGAGGTTCGCGCTTAATAGGCAACAGAAATACGTTGCTTAGCGTGTTTCGCTGTCTCCAGCTCATCCAGCATGGCGCTGGCGAAGTCCGCAACAGAAATCTTGCTGTGGCCTTGTGCATCGGTCAGCAATTGGTCGCCGCCGACTCGGAACTGGCCCACTTTTTCGCCCGGGAAGATTTCAGCCGCTGGGCTAACAAAAGTCCAATTGAGCGGTGAGTCACTGTTGCGAAACACTTGCAATGCTTGCGACTGGGCTAATGCTTCATCTTTATACTCCGCTGGAAAATCGGGTACAGTGACCAGTTGAACGCCAGGGGCAACTTCCAGTGACCCTGCGCCGCCGACCCACAGTAGGCGCTTTACACCTGCGTTTGGCAGTTGTTCCAGCAGTTTTGCTGCCGAGCGTTCAACCATATCGTGGTTGCCTGCCGCGCGACCGCCAATGGAGGCGATAACGGTGTCTACCCCTTGTAGTGCTTGCGCGAAATCTTGCTCTGTGAGCACATCCAACTGGCGCACTTCAACGTCTTGGCGTTCGATGGCGCTTGGATTGCGCACCAGTGCGATGACTTGATGACCACGAGTTACTGCTTCTTCTACGATTTGGCTACCAATCCAGCCAGATGCACCTAATACCGCTACTTTCATTTCAATCTCCTGTGATTTATCACGTTTTTCTCGACAACCATTGCAGTCTACTGGCTAATGATTTGATGATAAATGCTAGCGATTGATATAGATTGTATCTCCATTTCGATCTAATGGGTGATGTATGGATAAGTTGGAAGCGATAAAGAGCTTTATTGAGGTGGCGAATTGCCGCAGTTTTACCCAAGCGGCGGAAGCGCTCAATCTCAGCCGATTACAGGTGTCGCGGCATATTCAAGAGATGGAAGCGTGGTTGCAGCAGCGTCTTTTGCACCGCACAACCAGAAAAGTCAGCCTGACCGACGCCGGCGAACAGGCTTATGTGCGCTGCCAACGCATTCTCGATGAGGCTGCGGCGTTGCAAGTGGAAGCGTTGAGTCGATCTCAGGCGCTAGGCGGTTTGATCCGCGTGTCAGCGCCGATCGGTTTTTCCCAGCATTTATTGATTGATGCAGTGTGTGCGTTCACCCAGCTTCATCCGCAAGTGACGGTGGACATTCTCGCCTCGGATAAGTTTTCCCAGTTGGTGGATGAACGAGTTGATGTGGCGCTGCGCTATACCAACCAGCCTGACGAGAGTTTAATTGCGAGAAAACTGATGGCGATCGAGACAGTGATTTGCGCCTCGGAGGAATATTTACAACGCCACTCGCCAATAGAACAGCCTCAAGATCTGCGCCAGCACAACTGTTTGGTGCATCTGAGTTCGGTGCTGTGGCGTTTTGTTGCGGATAACCAAGTGACGGAAGTGGAAGTGAAAGGCAGCATTCGCGCCAACGATATGGGCACTTTGCTTGGTGCGGCGAAGGCAGGGCATGGGATTGTTCGCTTGCCCTGCGATCTGGCCAATCCGCTACTGCAACAGGGGAAGCTACAGGTGGTGCTGCGAGATTATCACGTGCCTGGCTCATCGCTGTGGGCGGTCTACCTTTCTCGCAGCTATCAGACGCCAGTCGTCAGACAGTTTATCGATTTTATCGCTCAACGCTGGGGAGAAGATGCACAACGATGGCAAGTGCCGAGTGCGTGCTAAAGACACGGCGAAGAGAGCAGAAATGGCGGGCAATAAAAAAGGCGCGATGTGCGCCTTTACGTGTGTGCTGTTTACTCGCTGGTTAAAACTAAGCTGTTATCACTACCAAAACCGTTGGCGACATAACCATCGGCTTGAGGATCGTTTTCCCATTTGTCTTCGTTAAACAGATAGCGGAACTCGATTTTTTGTTCCTTGGGCAAACGAGTTTTGAACTTAAATTGGCCGCTTTTCTTCACCAACGTCATTGGTTCAGGTTGCCAATTATTGAAATCCCCGGCCACCTGCGCGCTTTCCCAGTGTTCCTGTTCGACTTCAAAAGTCACCTCGACTTCATCTTTTGTCTTGAAAAAGCGTTTCTTTAACATAGCAATATCCTTTTATCTCACAACAACCGCACACCAAAAAAGGTGCTTCAAAAATAACCTGGGTATAAGTATTACTACTGTTTCATAGGCTTTGCAAGTCACTGGCAGCACCATGGTGCTGATGTCGGGCTTTTCCTCTGTGACATTTCAAGCGGCTTACGCCAGTTTAAGATCGTACTGCTTACGGTAGCTAACCATATCTTCAATCGTCAGTATCGGCATATCGTGCAGTTTGCCAAAGGCGATGATCTCTGGCGTTTTCGCCATACTGCCATCGGGGTTGGTTAACTCGCACAGCACACCAGCAGGAGATAACCCCGCCATTTGCATCAGATCCACCGTACCTTCCGTGTGTCCGCGACGCGCAAGCACGCCGCCAGGGCGAGCACGCAGAGGAAAAACGTGCCCAGGACGAGCTAAATCGTCAGCCTTTGCCTGTGGATTGGCCGCGGTTTTAATCGTCGTGACACGATCTTGTGCGGAAACGCCGGTTGTGACGCCGTGTTTGGCTTCAATCGAGACGGTAAACGCAGTTTGATTGGCGCTGTTGTTGTTGACCACCATAGGTGGCAGTTCCAGCTTATTGGCTTGCTCGTCGGTCAAACATAGACAGACGATGCCACTGCATTCACGGATCATCAGCGCCATCTGTTCTGTGGTCAGATGATCGACGGAATAGATAATGTCGCCTTCATTTTCGCGATCTTCATCGTCTAAAAGCAGCACGCCACGGCCTTGTTGTAACGCAAAGAGCGCCGTTTCAACACGCGTGATAGCATCGCCAAATTCGGCAAGTAGTGATGACTGATTCATGGTTAACTCCTAATAATCACCAGAATCAGGGCTGTATGAGGGGGGAACGAGCTAAGCTCAATCCAAAACGAAATGCACCAGAACGTGAGTGTTCTGGTGTGGTTTCATTCTCTCTCATCCGGACTCTAACCGTCGGCTCTGGCCTCTCACCAGATCTGCTGACCTCGACGAATCGAGCGCTCGCGGGCTCACCTAAAAGGTATACCGCCGGTGGGGAATTTCGCCCCGCCCTGAGAATAAAAAGTTTAACGTTTGCTTAATTGCTCGGGCATGTTACTCGCTTCGCCAAGCGATTGGAAGGTGAATAAAACCGTTTGGCGGAACTTTGTCCGCCGCCCGGGATGCTTAGTCAAAGCGGCACTTACCCAGTTATTGGTGGGGGACCAGCAACGCTGGTTCGTTAGGAGCACAAATGGAAAGTGCCGCTTTGGCTCAGGATCACAGCCAATCGAGTAAAATGAGTAGAGCCTGACGCTCTAGTGGGTTGCGAGTAATCCTAAGTCGATTGGCATAGTAGCTAAGCATGACACGTTTGGTGTTGTGATTTGAGTTACTGTTCATAGTAGGCTCCTTGTGGTGCGGGAAAAGGTAGTGGACTTGCTGCCTAGCTATACTCCGACAAAATCGGGAATAGAAAAACTGAGTAAGTTTTTCCGTTTTGTTCCGGATAAACAGAATGAAGGGCAAAAAGCGCTGAGATTAGGAGTGAAAGTGGCAAAACGAGGAACAATCAAAGTGATTTTTTTCTGATTTTTTCTCTCCCGGTTTGCGCGATACTAGTGGCTTCTCATTTAGCGAGGCTCACTTTTGTCAGAACTCAATCTTCTTCGTTACTACGTGCGTTTGCAGCCTTTGGGAGTGGGCGTCGCGGTCAAAACCACGCTACAGGAGGTGGCCGATCTACTCTTTACCACGCCGAGACACGCACGCAGCTTGTTAACACAAATGCAGCAGGCGGGTTGGCTACAGTGGCAACCCAAGTCTGGGCGCAACCAGCGATCGCAATTGATGTTGAATATTGAGCTGGCCTCATTGAAAGAGCAACTGGCCACAACGCGCATCCGGGCGGGAAAATATGAAAAAGCGCTGGCCATTTTGGACCAAGATCAAAATGCTTTCGGTCGCCTGCTGAAAAACACCTCGGGCGCATCGCTGCGCGCTGGGCGTTTGCACATCCAACTCACCTACAAGCGGCCATTTGAACAAATTCTGCCGCACCACTTGCAGCGCAGTAGTGAACGTTTTTTGATCCGTCAGCTCTACTGTTGCTTGCTCTCTTGCGATAAAGATGGCCAGTTGCACCCGGAGTTAGCCCATCATTGGCGCACTGAAGACGATGATCGCAAGTGGACGTTTTATCTCAGACCGGGGCTGACGTTTCACAACGGCGCGGCGATTGACGCCAGCACGATTGTCAGTTTGTTTGCCAAACTCTCGAGCTTGGATTTGTATCGCAAAGAGTTGGCTCATCTCGATAACATCGTCGACGAGTCGCCACTCAAAGTGGTGTTCACCTTAAAACAGTCGGATCGCGGATTTGCAGGCCTGATTGCTGGCGTTCGTTACGCTATTCAGCCGGTTAGCCAAGTTAATGCAACGCAAAGTCCGTTGGTGATTGGTAGCGGCCCGTTTGAACTGGTGGAACACTGTGAGGCGCAGTTTAAGTTGCGTGCGTTTGAAAACTACTTTGCTTGTCGTGCGATTACCGATCAAGTCACTATCTGGCTGATTGATGAGCAGACAGCGGCGCGCAAACAGATCGAGACCAACCAGCCTGAGGCGAGCCATGAGCCTTGTGACCATTATGTCAACTCTCGAAAATCTGCACAGGAATCTCACCCGCAGCAGCAGAGCCGAGTAGAGGATGGTTGTTTGCTTTTGATGTATAACCAAACTGGGCGCAACGCTTTTAGTCCAGCGCAGCGTCGTTACCTCAGTGCTCTATTGACACCGCAGCGGGTGCAAAGCGAGATTGCGAAAATGAACGGCTCGTTTGGTTCAGTGACGGCGCACAATCTGCTGCCGCAGTGGCAAGCTGTCGTGCGGCCAAAAGCGGAAAAAGTGAAGCTACCAAAGCACATCGACCTTGCGATTTACAACTACAAAGTTTTGTCGCATTGCGCGCGCGCCATACAGAGTCTATTTGCCGAACAAGGATGCCGAGTGACGATCCAAACATACTCCTATCGCGGACTGGATCAAAAAGCCAGAGAAGGTGAGCTCAGCGAAGCGCTGATTTTGACCAACATCAGCCTAGACGATAACCGCCATGCTTCCGCCTTTTGTAATCTCTTCAGCAATCCCATCTTGCATGCCTGTATTGGTGAGACGGCAAGTGAATGGCTGGATCAACAACTTATCGCCCTTCGCGCTGAAGTGCCCCTAGTTGATTATCTCGACAAGCTTGAACCGATTGCTTCGGCATTGATCAATGAGTATTGGATCTCGCCGCTGTTCCACCACTTGCAGACATTGCGTTTTCATGGCGTACTGCAAGACGTCGAGCTAACCAATTGGGGGTGGCCAGACATTCGTAATGTTTGGGCAGCAGAATAAGACTATATTAAAGAGGTTGATCATCCAGCCCAAAAGGAAAAGCAGATGTTAGAGAGTAACAACACCGGACTCATCGTTGTTGATGTCCAAGGAAAACTGGCGCAGATGGTGGATGGCAGTGAGCAGATGATCGCCAATATCGTCAAGCTGATTGAAGGCGCGAAAGCGCTGGATCTGCCCATCATCTGGCTTGAACAGATCCCCGATAATTTAGGTCAGACAGTCGAGCCGATCGCGCATGCACTGACGGGATTTGTCCCGTTTCACAAACACACCTTTTCTGGGTGCCGCACCGAGTCTGTTACAGAAGCTATCCGCGCATGTCAGGTGGAACAATGGCTTCTCTGCGGCATTGAAGCGCACATCTGTGTCTACCAAACGGCCATGGATCTGAAACGCATGGGTTTTGAGCCTCAGGTGGTCAGTGATTGTGTCTCCTCGCGTGATGCGGCCAACAAAGAACTGGCACTGAAAAAGCTCTGCGCCAGCGGTGTTGGCTTGACGGGGCTGGAAATGTGCCTGTTTGAATTGATGGAGGACGCCAAACATCCCGCGTTCAAAGCGCTACTGCCACTTTTTAAGTAATGCTGTCGGCACGTTAAGCAAAGTGCCGATCGTCAACCCTTATCGCTGTACAAGCGAGACTTTTTCTGCTCAGATTGGGCCCACTTTGCTTTGTTATTTTTAGGTAATTTCTGTATGTCGTTATCCGATCTTAAATTTATTGCTGCCGATATGGACGGTACGTTGCTGGACGAAAACAGCCAACTTAACCCGGCGTTTTTCCCGATGTTTGAACAGTTGCAAGCCAGAGGCATTCTGTTTGCTGCAGCGTCTGGGCGTCAATACTACAGCTTGATCAAAACCTTTGAACCCGTCAAAGAACGTATGCTCTTTATTGCGGAGAACGGCACTTTGGTGATGCACAAAGGGGAAGAACTCTATAGTTGCACCATCGCCAAGGAGCAGATTGACGCTATCGTCACCGCCGCTCGCTCGATAGAAGGTGCGCATATCGTGTTGTGCGGTAAGCAATCCGCGTACATCGAAACGCAAGATGCACAAGCGTTGGCGGAGTTTGCCAAATATTACCACCGCTGCGCCTACGTGACGGATCTCTTGGCGGTGGAAGATGACTTCATTAAGGTGGCGATCTGCCATTTTGGTGGCGCAGAAGCCTTAGTCAACCCAAGGATGAAAGCCTTGTTCGGTGAGACTCATCAAGTGGTCGTCAGCGCTAAAATTTGGCTTGATGTGATGAATGCTCAGGCATCAAAAGGCGCGGCCATTAAACATTTGCAGCAAACGCTCGGTTTTAGCTTCGAGCAAACGATGAGTTTTGGCGACTATCTCAATGACACGGAGATGCTCAACGAAAGTTTCTATTCTTACGCGATGGAAAACGCCCATGAACAGATCAAACAGATTGCGCGATTTCGTGCGCCGAGTAATCGCGAAGCGGGTGTATTTCAAGTGATCACACAACAAGTTTTAAGCTAAATTCCTCTGCCAGAAATACCAATCTCCCAATCAACATAGCAGGCATGTCGGTACATAACGTTGTCAGCCTGCTTGCACAAAACATGCTGACTTGCTGCTGCGCGCGCGACCATTGCGTCATCCTTTAACAGAGATCAATCTTCACATCAGTTTAATTTCGAGTCCGATTCTTCTGTCCTAAACTGAACTTGGTCTGTTAATGGGCAGGTTCAGGAGGAGATCATGCTTACCGTTCAACGTCATTACACCGTTTCAGGAAAGCCCAGCTTACATGCCTGTGTTGAAGTAAACCCCACAGGAACAGTCGAAATCGAAGTTTTGGAGTTGTACCAACACCACAGCAGCAGTTTCGACAATCTCTCTTTCAAGGTAAATCCACAGGGTGTCAGTGTTGTCTACTGTCATCAAGCGTCACCTTGGCAACTCTTGCTCAATAGCCAAGATGCCCAGGAGTTACGTAGCCTAATCCAAGAGGCGGAAGAGGAATATGAAATCCTGATGCGCGATTTGTAGTTTGCCTCAGGATAAATGGATTTTGCACAGGAGGAGGCTGTTCGTTCTCTTGTGCAATTTTGCTTATACTCTTGCCAAAATAAAGGATAGAATCCTTTAAATTCACTCTCTCTAAATGTTCAAATTATGATATTTTATCCAAAAGTTAGGCTCGTATAATGATACATTTCGCATGTTTATTGTGCGTCATACGTATTGTTGATAAAAATAATAGCGGATTTTTCGTAAGCCGTTGTTTGTATATTTAGTTGGGCGAGACAGCCGAGTAGTAGGAGGGCGTTATGCCAAGAGTGAGTCGTGCGGTGGCACAGCAAACACGACAAAACATTATCGATACTTCATTTAAAATCCTCCTGCTGGAAGGTTATGAAAACCTGACGTTTACCCATATCGCAGAGAAAACGGGTATCAGTCGTTCCGGGGTGAATGGCCACTTCAAAAGAAAAGAAGATCTCTTGGAAGAGCTGAAACCAAAGGCCGTTGAGCTGGTGATTCAGTCGCTGGAGTTCTCTTCTCCAGAGGATTTTTATCGCTCTTGGGTGAAGGCGGTGAGAGAAGACAGAATGTTTCGCAATCTTATCCAAAACGTTGGAGAGATCATTTGTACAGAAAAAGGCCGAACCCGACTTACACGTTTAATTCAAGGTGACGCAGAAGAGGTCGAAAGAGTGGTTTACATGGCAATTGGCTATGCCGTGGTCAATATTTCCTGCTCAATTTGTTGATTGAATAGAAGCTCATATCCTAGTACCGCTGGAAAAGAAAAAGTGCGAATTAATAGTCATAAATCCATCAACAAATAACGGATGGTACGTTTTATTTCTTTCATTTCCTTTGACTCACGTTATAATGGCGCCGTCTAAGTGAGTTGGTCCTCACAGACAACACTTTCTATGCTTTGGTTGTATAACCAGCTTAGCTTAAATGGCTTTTGGTCGTTTGGTTGTCCTACTTTTGCCAAACGACCTTCTTTTTAGCTTTATTTTGAACGCCATTCATTTGCCCCTTCCGTTTAAGATGACATTGAAAATAGAACGCCTTCACCAATGGAAGGCGTGACGGTATCTGCCTCGCACCTTATTGTTTCGCTAACCGCGTTTCCATTGGCTGACAATAGGTAAATGATTGGGCAGTAGGGTAAACACGATTGCCACAAAAGCCCAAGAACCGAACAGGTCTAATGGGCGATGCATCCCCAACCACAATCGGCTATAGGCAACGCTGCTCGCCCATACCAGTAACAATATTAACGCGCCGTATCGCTTTGCAGATAAAAAGGCTGCCCCAAAGAAAGCAACGCAAATCGCCGCGAAGAGGGTATGTCCGGAAGGAAAAGAATAGTCCTTCTCACCTTGCCAATGTTGGCTTCGCCACGGGCTGACATTCTGTGATACGGCTGAAATGGCCTGCACTTTTTCCGCTTCATCCAGACGATAAAAATCTGCAGGAGAGTCAATGATCTGCTCAGCGGCCAGCAACTCGCTATAAGGACGAGGGCTCTCCGTTGCCAGCTTTAAGCCGCTTTTACTTGCAAAACCTATGATGAGTAACAGGCCAAGCTGCAAAAATTTCTGTAATACGCCTCGCCTAAATGTGCGAATTGAGAGCGCCCAAATGCACAGAATGATCAGCGTGATGAAAAAGCCCTGAATGCCCGCTGAGTAAGTTAAAAGTGTCAATAGGCGTCCTTCAAACGAGGCGACCGGAGAAAAGAGAGAGGCAGGGTAGTAAAGCCAAGTGATGACGCCAAGGCAAAGTGCGTAGCAAAAAAGGGTGATAAGCCCAGCCAGTTTGAAATTGAGTGCACGGTCCACGAACAGTTTCCGCCGTTAATAAAAAGCGGCATTGTATGCCAAGGCAAGCAGCAGAAATATCAGGGCAAAGTTAATTTGCGTGCTCACTCTGTTACCAGCTAACCGTTCGGCGAAAGTTTGTGTCAGCGCACGTGCATATGTCCCGCAAAGAAATGGTTCACTGGCCCTCTTCCTTGGCCGACAGATAACTCGTCGGCATGACTAATGGCCTGAGAGATGTACTGTTTGGCGAGAAAAACCGCTTTGTGCATCCGGTGGCCTTGCGCTAAATAAGAGGCAATAGCCGAAGAGAGGGTACAACCCGTACCGTGTGTGTTGCGTGTCGGGTGACGCGTCGAACGGATTAGTTCTGCCATATCGCCTTCAATCAGCAGATCGCTGCTGTATTCTTCCTGCTCCAAATGGCCCCCCTTAAGCAACACGGCTTTAGCGTGTAGAATACGTAACTCATCAAGTGTCTGCATTAAGCCGTTTTCGTTTTCGGGTTGAGGCTGTTGGGTTAAAGCGGCATATTCGGGAAGGTTCGGTGTAATGATACTGGCCAGAGGGATTAAGCTTTCCTTGAGCGTGTTGATGGCTTCCGGTGCAAGAAGCAGATCGCCACTGGTAGAGACCATTACGGGGTCCAACACAACAAACGGTGGACGATATTGGCGAATTTTGCTGGCGACAAGACGGATAATGTCGGCGTCTGCCAACATACCAATTTTTACCGCTCTGACGTTTAAATCGCTGAACACCGCATCCAACTGGGATGCAATATGCTCAAGTGGGATGGGCAGAACGGCGAATACCCCTTGAGTATTTTGCGAGGTAATAGCCGTAATCACAGAGCAGGCGTAACTGCCAGTGGCGGAGATGGTCTTAATATCAGCTTGAATGCCCGCGCCGCCTCCGCTGTCTGAGCCAGCGATAGTGAGAACAATAGGGATGTGAGATTGAGAGTCTTGTGAGAATAGCATCTTGCTTCCTATGACAAGACGTACAGGAACTGCGTATTCAACAAGCTGCCGCCGTGCGATTGGGGGAAACTTTTGTCCTTAACCACAACAAACGGGTGAACACGCATATAGTTCCCTACGTCAGTATTAACTGCATCAGGTTCAACGGGTCTCGCTTTGCGATCTCAGCCTAACTAAAGGCTCCCCGACTATATCTGCGACATCATAGCAGCAAAAAGGCCTGCTGCAAGTCACTCACAATGACTCGCGTAGATCCAACTCGTTCTGGATCAAGGTGACACACTGGGAAGCAAACAGCATCTTAGGGCCAAGACTGATTTTTTGCGTACCTAAGCGTTTTAAGCTGTTGAAAGTCTTCTTCGGCATCGGAATGTGATCGGTGAGCAAAAAGCAGGGATTTGGCGCAAAATCAATGTCGCGAACAAATTCGCCCTTTTTGTCCAACATATAAAGCTGGTGGTTTTCCGCAAGCTCTTGAATAAGGCGCTCAAAACTGATGGTTCGAACCGTCACACCTGGTTCCACATTGCGGCACTCTTCTTTGGCCATTCCTTGAGAAGCGTCTAATGAGCGAGCAACCACATTCAGTAAAGTGGCTTCATTAAAACCGTTGATATTAGTGACATCATTTGACTGAATCGTGATGGTTCGAGAATAGTCCTGGGTACTCTCTAGCACTAAATACACCGTCACATCCTCACGGTGCGATTGAGCAACAAACATGGTGTTCATCAAAGTATGTGCCAAAATTTCAGTGTGCGCTTCCTGACCAACGCCTTCCAGTAAGGCTTTACTGTTAGTTGGGGCGGCACGGGCGCGTAAAACAAAAGAGCGCATAAAGGAAACCTCGAATGAGCAGTAAATTGAATGGGCGGAGTATATACCCAAGTCAGACTGAGGCGCGAGCCCAAACAAAAAGCCTCTATAAAAGAAGAAATGGACAAAGTGCGAATTTGATTACAAAACCTTGATTGAGTTAGCGGGTGTGATCGAGCAGCATAGGGGCCTTGTCTTACTGCTTTAATAGAATGAAACATGAAAATTGAATCTATCAACAAACCGCTCTACCGCAGAAAAGCTAATATCGTCATTGTTGGCTTTGTGGTGCTTTTCGCACTCTCGTCACTGGCATTCGGTAGCTTACTGATTGCATTGTTTGGTAACCAGACAGTCGTCGAACAAGAGTCGACGGGCAATTTCCACTGGAACTTGATCGGTGTCCTTCTCGCACTTTTGACCTCGGTATCGTTACTCAATCAAGTGAAAGGACATCTTTTCTTCAAAGAAGTCGTTTACGTTTGGCAAATGAAACAATTGCACAATCGCATTTTCCGTAAGCTGAAACAGATAACGTCGGCAGCAGAGCAAGAAGATCTGCAAGCATATACGATTTTAAAATTCTATTATCAAAGCCAAAAACAGATCTTTGAGTTAGACAACAATACGCTGACTTTGGACAGCGTCATGCGTGAGCTAGAGAAAATAGAAGATTGGGAGCGAAAACAGGGTGTGAGGATCAAGACTGGCGAGATAGACGAGGCGTGGTTAAACCAGTTTTAATCTACAGATAGCTACTTATTATTAACAACTGCGTATGCAAAACGAGCAGTTGGGTGAGATTTGTTCATCTAAACCAATTTTTGAAGGTTTTTGCAAAAAATGGGTTGCCAAGAAAATTTCTCTGCCTATAATGCGCATCCACTGACACGGCAGACGCCACAAGGCTTCAGCAGTGCAGTAAAAGGGTAAAGCTTCTAAAAAAAGAAATTTGAAAAAGTGTTTGACTCTTCAAGTTAACTCGCTAGAATGCACCTCCGCTTCGAGAGAAAAGCTTCTCAAAAAGCAAGCTCTTTAACAATATAAACCTATCAATCTGTGTGGGCACTCGTTGATGATAATCCAAAAGATTTATCAATGAACTGAGTGACCAATTTGATACTTCGGTATCGAGCACAGTCAATTCAAGTTTTCTAGGAACTAGCTTCTAGGGACTAGAAACTTATCAGTATTCATTGAGCCGAAGCGCAAGCTTCAAAAAACTTTTAATTGAAGAGTTTGATCATGGCTCAGATTGAACGCTGGCGGCAGGCCTAACACATGCAAGTCGAGCGGCAGCACAGAGGAACTTGTTCCTTGGGTGGCGAGCGGCGGACGGGTGAGTAATGCCTGGGAAATTGCCCTGATGTGGGGGATAACCATTGGAAACGATGGCTAATACCGCATGATGCCCTTGTTTATAATGAACAGGGGCCAAAGAGGGGGACCTTCGGGCCTCTCGCGTCAGGATATGCCCAGGTGGGATTAGCTAGTTGGTGAGGTAAGGGCTCACCAAGGCGACGATCCCTAGCTGGTCTGAGAGGATGATCAGCCACACTGGAACTGAGACACGGTCCAGACTCCTACGGGAGGCAGCAGTGGGGAATATTGCACAATGGGCGCAAGCCTGATGCAGCCATGCCGCGTGTGTGAAGAAGGCCTTCGGGTTGTAAAGCACTTTCAGTAGGGAGGAAGGTGGTAGTGTTAATAGCACTGTCATTTGACGTTACCTACAGAAGAAGCACCGGCTAACTCCGTGCCAGCAGCCGCGGTAATACGGAGGGTGCGAGCGTTAATCGGAATTACTGGGCGTAAAGCGCATGCAGGTGGTTTGTTAAGTCAGATGTGAAAGCCCCGGGCTCAACCTGGGAATTGCATTTGAAACTGGCAAACTAGAGTACTGTAGAGGGGGGTAGAATTTCAGGTGTAGCGGTGAAATGCGTAGAGATCTGAAGGAATACCGGTGGCGAAGGCGGCCCCCTGGACAGATACTGACACTCAGATGCGAAAGCGTGGGGAGCAAACAGGATTAGATACCCTGGTAGTCCACGCCGTAAACGATGTCTACTTGGAGGTTGTGGCCTTGAGCCGTGGCTTTCGGAGCTAACGCGTTAAGTAGACCGCCTGGGGAGTACGGTCGCAAGATTAAAACTCAAATGAATTGACGGGGGCCCGCACAAGCGGTGGAGCATGTGGTTTAATTCGATGCAACGCGAAGAACCTTACCTACTCTTGACATCTACAGAATCCTGCGGAGACGCGGGAGTGCCTTCGGGAACTGTAAGACAGGTGCTGCATGGCTGTCGTCAGCTCGTGTTGTGAAATGTTGGGTTAAGTCCCGCAACGAGCGCAACCCTTATCCTTGTTTGCCAGCACGTAATGGTGGGAACTCCAGGGAGACTGCCGGTGATAAACCGGAGGAAGGTGGGGACGACGTCAAGTCATCATGGCCCTTACGAGTAGGGCTACACACGTGCTACAATGGCGCATACAGAGGGCGGCCAACTTGCGAAAGTGAGCGAATCCCAAAAAGTGCGTCGTAGTCCGGATTGGAGTCTGCAACTCGACTCCATGAAGTCGGAATCGCTAGTAATCGTGGATCAGAATGCCACGGTGAATACGTTCCCGGGCCTTGTACACACCGCCCGTCACACCATGGGAGTGGGCTGCACCAGAAGTAGATAGCTTAACCTTTCGGGGAGGGCGTTTACCACGGTGTGGTTCATGACTGGGGTGAAGTCGTAACAAGGTAGCGCTAGGGGAACCTGGCGCTGGATCACCTCCTTATACGATACGGATAGTTTGCTTCTGCTTTTTAAAGCGGAAACAAATAAGTCGCGATGAGTGTCCACACAGATTGATATGGTTTAGACAGTTTAGAGTATCTTAGTGTCCCGTTCGTCTAGAGGCCTAGGACACCGCCCTTTCACGGCGGTAACAGGGGTTCGACTCCCCTACGGGATACCACGGGTCGTTAGCTCAGTCGGTAGAGCAGTTGACTTTTAATCAATTGGTCGCAGGTTCGAATCCTGCACGACCCACCATTTCCTTCCACAGGGAATTCTGTTTTGATTCTGCTTTTTCAAAAGCGGAGACAAACAAACTGTGGGCGATTAGCTCAGTTGGGAGAGCACCTGCCTTACAAGCAGGGGGTCACTGGTTCGAACCCGGTATCGCCCACCACTCTTTAAATGTTTTTGTGTCACCAAATGAAGCCTCCTCTTAATGTGGATGGTGGTTTTTTCGACGCTGAAAGTCTTTAAAAAGTGGATTTCTCATCGGGAAATAACACTGCTCTTTAACAATTTGGAAAGCTGACAAAACAACAATTTATTGTTGTTTGTAAAGTTCTCAATGTTTGTCTTTAAGACAAACACCAACAAACACATTCAAGTGTTCTTGGGAATGTCACGTTTAGTGACGATTCAAAATTGAGTCCGGCAAATCAATGCTATCTCGCTCATTCAAATAATGAGATAGCGAACCTTGGTTGTTTAACGCAAAGACCCTTTCGGGTTGTATGGTTAAGTGACTAAGCGTACACGGTGGATGCCTTGGCAGTCAGAGGCGATGAAGGACGTAGTAACTTGCGATAAGCGGTGATGAGGCAGTAACAGCCACTTGAGTCACCGATTTCCGAATGGGGAAACCCACTGGCATAAGCCAGTATCGCTGCATGAATACATAGTGCAGCGAAGCGAACCGGGAGAACTGAAACATCTAAGTACCCCGAGGAAAAGAAATCAACCGAGATTCCGAAAGTAGCGGCGAGCGAAATTGGATTAGCCCTTAAGCTTTACATGCGTTAGACGAATGGTCTGGAAAGGCCAACGATACCGGGTGATAGTCCCGTAGTCATAGGCGCATGTTCAGTGAAATCGAGTAGGGCGGGACACGTGTTATCCTGTCTGAATATGGGGGGACCATCCTCCAAGGCTAAATACTCCTGACTGACCGATAGTGAACCAGTACCGTGAGGGAAAGGCGAAAAGAACCCCTGTGAGGGGAGTGAAATAGAACCTGAAACCGTGTACGTACAAGCAGTAGGAGCACCTTCGTGGTGTGACTGCGTACCTTTTGTATAATGGGTCAGCGACTTAATGTTAGTAGCAAGGTTAACCGCATAGGGGAGCCGTAGGGAAACCGAGTCTTAACTGGGCGTATAGTTGCTAGCATTAGACCCGAAACCGAGTGATCTAGCCATGGGCAGGTTGAAGGTTGAGTAACATCAACTGGAGGACCGAACCGACTAATGTTGAAAAATTAGCGGATGACTTGTGGCTAGGGGTGAAAGGCCAATCAAACTCGGAGATAGCTGGTTCTCCCCGAAAGCTATTTAGGTAGCGCCTCGGACGAATACTACTGGGGGTAGAGCACTGTTAAGGCTAGGGGGTCATCCCGACTTACCAACCCTTTGCAAACTCCGAATACCAGTAAGTACTATCCGGGAGACACACGGCGGGTGCTAACGTCCGTCGTGGAGAGGGAAACAACCCAGACCGCCAGCTAAGGTCCCAAATTACAGCTAAGTGGGAAACGATGTGGGAAGGCTTAGACAGCTAGGATGTTGGCTTAGAAGCAGCCATCATTTAAAGAAAGCGTAATAGCTCACTAGTCGAGTCGGCCTGCGCGGAAGATGTAACGGGGCTAAGCTGTAAACCGAAGCTGCGGCAATGTGCTTTAGCACATTGGGTAGGGGAGCGTTCTGTAAGCCGTTGAAGGTGTGTTGTAAAGCATGCTGGAGGTATCAGAAGTGCGAATGCTGACATGAGTAACGACAAGGGGGGTGAAAAACCTCCCCGCCGGAAGACCAAGGGTTCCTGTCCAACGTTAATCGGGGCAGGGTAAGTCGACCCCTAAGGCGAGGCCGAAAGGCGTAGTCGATGGGAAACGGGTTAATATTCCCGTACTGCTTATAATTGCGATGGGGGGACGGAGAAGGCTAGGTGGGCCAGGCGACGGTTGTCCTGGTTCAAGTGCGTAGGCTGAGTGTTTAGGTAAATCCGGATACTCTTAAGGCTGAGACACGACGTCGAGCTGCTACGGCAGTGAAGTCATTGATGCCCTGCTTCCAGGAAAAGCCTCTAAGCTTCAGATTATAAGCAATCGTACCCCAAACCGACACAGGTGGTCGGGTAGAGAATACCAAGGCGCTTGAGAGAACTCGGGTGAAGGAACTAGGCAAAATGGTACCGTAACTTCGGGAGAAGGTACGCTCTTGATGGTGAAGTCCCTCGCGGATGGAGCTGACGAGAGTCGCAGATACCAGGTGGCTGCAACTGTTTATTAAAAACACAGCACTGTGCAAAATCGCAAGATGACGTATACGGTGTGACGCCTGCCCGGTGCCGGAAGGTTAATTGATGGGGTTAGACTTCGGTCGAAGCTCTTGATCGAAGCCCCGGTAAACGGCGGCCGTAACTATAACGGTCCTAAGGTAGCGAAATTCCTTGTCGGGTAAGTTCCGACCTGCACGAATGGCGTAATGATGGCCACGCTGTCTCCACCCGAGACTCAGTGAAATTGAAATCGCTGTGAAGATGCAGTGTACCCGCGGCTAGACGGAAAGACCCCGTGAACCTTTACTACAGCTTGGCACTGAACATTGACCCTACATGTGTAGGATAGGTGGGAGGCTTTGAAAACGTGACGCCAGTTGCGTTGGAGCCGTCCTTGAAATACCACCCTTGTATGTTTGATGTTCTAACGTTGGCCCCTCATCGGGGTCGCGGACAGTGCCTGGTGGGTAGTTTGACTGGGGCGGTCTCCTCCCAAAGAGTAACGGAGGAGCACGAAGGTGGGCTAATCACGGTTGGACATCGTGAGGTTAGTGCAATGGCATAAGCCCGCTTAACTGCGAGAATGACGGTTCGAGCAGGTGCGAAAGCAGGTCATAGTGATCCGGTGGTTCTGAATGGAAGGGCCATCGCTCAACGGATAAAAGGTACTCCGGGGATAACAGGCTGATACCGCCCAAGAGTTCATATCGACGGCGGTGTTTGGCACCTCGATGTCGGCTCATCACATCCTGGGGCTGAAGTCGGTCCCAAGGGTATGGCTGTTCGCCATTTAAAGTGGTACGCGAGCTGGGTTTAGAACGTCGTGAGACAGTTCGGTCCCTATCTGCCGTGGGCGTTGGAAGATTGAAGGGGGCTGCTCCTAGTACGAGAGGACCGGAGTGGACGAACCTCTGGTGTTCGGGTTGTGTCGCCAGACGCATTGCCCGGTAGCTAAGTTCGGAATCGATAACCGCTGAAAGCATCTAAGCGGGAAGCGAGCCCTGAGATGAGTCTTCCCTGATACTTTAAGTATCCTAAAGGGTTGTTCGAGACTAGAACGTTGATAGGCAGGGTGTGTAAGCGCTGTGAGGCGTTGAGCTAACCTGTACTAATTGCCCGTGAGGCTTAACCATACAACACCCAAAGGGTTTTGGTGGACTCGATACAAGAACGAATTGAATGTGTTGAAAAGAACTTAAACAGCTTTCCAGATTATTCTCTAGAAATAGAGAGAAAGAATTTGCTTGGCGACCATAGCGTTTTGGACCCACCTGATTCCATCCCGAACTCAGAAGTGAAACGAAACAGCGTCGATGGTAGTGTGGGGTCTCCCCATGTGAGAGTAGAACATCGCCAGGCTTTATATATTGTTATCCGTTATACGGATAACTACATCGTCAGTGTACTAATCTGTTGATGACAATTTGTGGAGAGATGGCTGAGTGGTTGAAAGCACCGGTCTTGAAAACCGGCGTACGTTAATAGCGTACCTAGGGTTCAAATCCCTATCTCTCCGCCACTTTTAAATGAGCAAAGCTCTGATTTTTCAGGGCTTTTTTCATATCTGATGCATACCAAAAGTCACCACTACATAGAGGTGATACATATGTATCTATTAAAACTCCCTTCCAGTGTTTACTACCACCGCTCCCCTGTACCTGTTTCACTGCGTGAACGAGGCTTTCCAAACGAAGTTCGCCTTTCTCTACTTACCAAAGATCGCCAAATTGCATTAGAGCGCAATATCCATGTATCTCTAGCAGTGAAGCAAAAATTCAGCCTTGCCTTTACCGATGACACACTAATACCAATCTGGAAAATTAACTGGTCAGATTAATCCACTCTCTTGTACACATCTTGCTAACTCTATCTGTACTGTCCAAGAATCGATTCCAAGCCTTGCACACTTTCTCCACGATATCCTCATAATCGGTAAAACTCTGATTGGCAAGATAGTGTTGTCTGAGCCAGCTCCACACTTGTTCTATCGGGTTTAGCTCTGGTGAATAGGGCGGGAGCTTGATGATACTGACATTGCTAAACGGTTCTGCAATGTCATTGGTATGCCAACTCGCCCCATCCATAATGATGAAGGCATGACGCCCTTTCTCTGTGACAGCCGATATTTGCTTTAAATGCTCGATCATGATCTCTTTATTAACCCAAGGAACGACCATCGCTTCGCCAATTCCTCTCGCGGGACAGACAGAACCAAACAGATACGCATATTCAAATTGTTGTTGCTTCACGGCTCTGGGACGTGTTCCTTTCTCTGCCCATAACCGTGTCGTCGTGTTTTGTTGCCCAAATCTGGCTTCATCTTGAAACCAGACATCAACATGCTCTAGAGCGATATGTCCTGGGATCTTCAGGATCGTTTCAATTTTGAATTTTTTTTAAAATCGTCTTGGACTTCTTGAGATTGCTTGGGGTGTTTTGAGCGGGAAGTTATCCATGACAAGCCCATGTGCTCGAGCAGGTAATAGATAGAGTCAGGGTGGTAGTGCTGGCCAAATTCTTTCACGATATAAGCGTGGATGTCGGCCCCAGTCAGTCGTCCGCCTTGTGTATCATTGGCTTTATCTTTTATGTATTGGCTCAACTGCTCTCTTTGCTCAGAAGTTAAGAAGGGGGGTCGTCCCGTTCTTGGCTTTTCCTTCAGCCCTTCTAATCCTTCTTCAAGAAAAGTGTGAACCCACTTATTAACACTGGTTCGGCTCACCATAAGAAACTTGGCGATTTGGGTGCGAGAGTGTCCCTCTTTGAAATGAGCGAGGGCCAGCAATCTCATTTTCATCTGAATAGATTTCTGCTGGCTTGCGAGCTTTTTAAAGTCGATATTATTGAGACTGTCCATAGCGAATAAGTTTTATCGTTGAATGGCCTCAATTAGATCACATTTTTACTTATATTGGTATAATCTTGAAACCAGACATCCACATGCTCTAAAGCGATATGTCCTGGGATCTTCAGGATCGTTTCAATTTTGAATTTTTTTTAAAATCGTCTTGGACTTCTTGAGATTGCTTGGGGTGTTTTGAGCGGGAAGTTATCCATGACAAGCCCATGTGGTCGAGCAGGTAATACCAATATAAGTAAAAATGTGATCTAATTGAGGCCATTCAACGATAAAACTTATTCGCTATGGACAGTCTCAATAATATCGACTTTAAAAAGCTCGCAAGCCAGCAGAAATCTATTCAGATGAAAATGAGATTGCCGGCCCTCGCTCATTTCAAAGATGGACACTCTCGCACCCAAATCGCCAAGTTTCTTATGGTGAGCCGAACCAGTGTTAATAAGTGGGTTCACACTTTTCTTGAAGAAGGATTAGAAGGGCTGAAGGAAAAGCCAAGAACGGGACGACCCCCCTTCTTAACTTCTGAGCAAAGAGAGCAGTTGAGCCAATACATAAAAGATAAAGCCAATGATACACAAGGCGGACGACTGACTGGGGCCGACATCCACGCTTATATCGTGAAAGAATTTGGCCAGCACTACCACCCTGACTCTATCTATTATACCAATCTGGAAAATTAACTGGTCAGATTAATCCACTCTCTTGTACACATCTTGCTAACCCTATCTGTACTGTCCAAGAATCGATTCCATGCCTTGCACACTTTCTCCACGATATCCTCATAATCGGTAAAACTCTGATTGGCAAGACAGTGTTGTCTGAGCCAACTCCACACTTGTTCTATCGGGTTTAGCTCTGGTGAATAGGGCGGGAGCTTGATGATACTGACATTGCTAAACGGTTCTGCAATGTCATTGGTATGCCAACTCGCCCCATCCATAATGATGAAGGCATGACGCCCTTTCTCTGTGACAGCCGATATTTGCTTTAAATGCTCGATCATGATCTCTTTATTAACCCAAGGAACGATCATCGCTTCGCCAATTCCTCTCGCGGGACAGACAGAGCCAAACAGATACGCATATTCAAATTGTTGTTGCTTCACGGCTCTGGGACGTGTTCCTTTCTCTGCCCATAACCGTGTCGTCGTGTTTTGTTGCCCAAATCTGGCTTCATCTTGAAACCAGACATCCACATGCTCTAAAGCGATATGTCCTGGGATCTTCAGGATCGTTTCAATTTTGAATTTTTTTTAAAATCGTCTTGGACTTCTTGAGATTGCTTGGGGTGTTTTGAGCGGGAAGTTATCCATGACAAGCCCATGTGCTCGAGCAGGTAATAGATAGAGTCAGGGTGGTAGTGCTGGCCAAATTCTTTCACGATATAAGCGTGGATGTCGGCCCCAGTCAGTCGTCCGCCTTGTGTATCATTGGCTTTATCTTTTATGTATTGGCTCAACGTAAGCGCATCATAAACCCCGCATTCTAATCGTCTAGCCCGAATAATAAGATCAAACCTCCAACCCAAAGGAGATTTGAAATGGCCAAACGACGCACTAACCAAGAATGGCGAACCCTGTTCGAACACTATGAATCCAGCCAGCTATCACAACGATTATTCTGTGAACGTAACGGACTGAGCCTTTCCACTTTTTACGCTAAGCGCCAACAGTTAAAGCACATCGAAAAACCGAACACGGTTGGCTTTGTTAAAGCAGAAGTCGTTGAAAAGACGACAAAGTATCAAGCCACTCACGTTGTCGTTGCCAACATGACACTACTTGTAAACAATGTTGAACTGAGC
Source organism: Vibrio navarrensis (assembly GCF_015767675.1). Lineage (NCBI taxonomy): Bacteria > Pseudomonadati > Pseudomonadota > Gammaproteobacteria > Vibrionales > Vibrionaceae > Vibrio > Vibrio navarrensis. The sequence goes on from NZ_CP065218.1 coordinate 1,073,213, forward strand.
ATCCCACAAGGCACACCAGCGACCTATCTCGCAGAGCTTATCGGTGCGTTATCATGAAACGCATGCTCAGCGCTCCAAAGATTTACTTGTATCGTGAAAGCGTCGATTTTAGAAAGTCCATCAACGGCCTCGCTGCGATTATCGAAAATGACACCGACTTGCCCTTGGGCAGCGGCGCACTGTTCCTGTTCACCAACAAACAGCGCGACAAAATCAAAGTGTTGTACTGGGATAAAACAGGCTTTGCTCTTTGGTATAAGCGCCTTGAAAAAGCCAAGTACAAGTGGCCATCAAAAGAGCAAAATGAGGTGTTTACCCTAACTCAATTCGAGCTTGATAGACTGCTTTCTGGCTTCACGATTATCGGCCATAAACCCGTTAGAATAAACGATTTTACAATGACTTAAGCGATAATAAAGTCTTATCCACCAAGCATTAACGGCATGATTTTAGTATCATCAATGCCATGAAAAAGACGCCAAATATCAACCCAGAAAGCCAAGATGTTGCCGAGCTACAAGCGATGGTGAAAGCACTGTTGGCGTCAGAAAACCAATTGAAACAAGAGCGCCAATCGCTGCTTGAACAACTCAAACTTGCCTTCGACCGTCAGTTCGCTAAACGCTCGGAGGCGTTAAAGCCTTACAATGAATCACAAGGTGACCTCTTCAACGAAGCGGAATGTGAAGCCGCTAAGGAAGAAGAGGTTGAAGTTGTCACAACGACCATCACAACGAAGAAACGCGGTAAACGTCAGCCACTGCCAAAGACCTTGCCTCGTGAGGTTATCGAACTCGATTTAGACGACGATGAAAAGCAGTGCGCTTGCTGCCAACATAGTCTGCATAAAATCGGTGAAGACCGTAGCGAGAAACTTGAGTTCACACCTGCGGTACTTAAAGTGTTGGAATATGTTCGTCCTAAATATGCTTGCCGCCAATGCGAGCAAACTCAGGACAACAGCCGCATTGTTCAAAAGCCAGCGCCGCAAAGCATTATCCCGAAGAGCTTCGCCACAGAAAGCTTGTTGACCAATATCATCCTCGGCAAATACCAATATGCGATGCCACTTTACCGTCAAGAATCCCTGTTTACCCAGTCGGGTATCGAACTCTCACGAACCACCATGGCAAGGTGGATTATCCAAGTCAGTGAGAAGTTCGCTCCACTTTACGCGGCCTTAAAAACGCACCTACTTGAGCAAGTGGTGATTCAGGCGGATGAAACGCCGCTCAATGTCCTCAAAGAAGATAAACAGTGTTATATGTGGCTTTACTGCTCGGGCGCAGACTCGCCAGATGCCGCCCTCCCTAATGTGAGAAATATCGTCTTGTACGACTATCAAAACAGTCGAGCTAGGGCGTGCCCTGTTGCCTTCTTGGGGGATTACAGTGGTTATCTACAAACCGATGGCTATGGTGTTTATGATGGGCTTCATCTCGTCACCAATGTCGGTTGCTTCGCGCATGCTCGGCGCAAGTTCATGGAGGCGAAGAAGCTTCAAGGCAAAGGCAAGTCAGGTAAAGCGGATAAAGCGCTGGCCAAAATCCAGAAGCTTTATGGAATAGAATCACGCTTAAAAGGTGAGTCTGCGGAAAAACGAAAAGCAGAGCGCCAAGAGCATGCTAAGCCGATACTGGATGAGCTTTATGAATGGATGACAACTCAGAAAGTGCTTGAGTCTAGCCCGCTGGGTAAAGCGATAAAATACACGCTCGGCCAATGGCCGAAGCTCACCCGCTATATCGATGACGGTCACTTATCGATAGACAACAACCGAGCTGAACGCGCAATAAAACCGCTGGTTATTGGGAGAAAGAACTGGCTCTTCTCGACCAACCCTAACGGGGCGGAAGCGAGCGCGATGCTTTACAGTATCGTCGAGACAGCGAAAGCCAACGGCCTTATCCTTTACGACTACATGGTCAAGTGCATGCAGGAGTTAGCGAAAGCGGAACCTGATATCGATGCACTCCTGCCTTGGAACTTCAAACACTAACAATATCGCCCCGTGGGTTCATGGGGCGGATACGGCTCAACTGCTCTCTTTGCTCAAAAGTTAAGAAGGGGGGTCGTCCCGTTCTTGGCTTTTCCTTCAGCCCTTCTAATCCTTCTTCAAGAAAAGTGTGAACCCACTTATTAACACTGGTTCGGCTCACCATAAGAAACTTGGCGATTTGGGTGCGAGAGTGTCCCTCTTTGAAATGAGCGAGGGCCAGCAATCTCATTTTCATCTGAATAGATTTCTGCTGGCTTGCGAGCTTTTTAAAGTCGATATTATTGAGACTGTCCATAGCGAATAAGTTTTATCGTTGAATGACATCAATTAGATCATATTTTTACTTAGATTGGTATAAGCTATTCTCTTTTCTGTTACAGAGTGTTTTCGGTTACGCTAAGTTTCCGAGTTGGAGATCTGGTTGGCAAAATAGCCAATATGGAGTGAGTGATGAAGAAAATAGTATGGCTACTTTTAGTGGTGAGTGTTGGCTGTTTTGGACCTGCTTATGCAGTAGTGCCGACGGTTGGCGATGTTGTTGAGCTAGAATTAGGGCTATTGAAGCCGACTCAACCATCCATCGGCTACGAGCAGATTTTCTACAAGTTAGGACGTTACCATCGCGATCCGAAAACGATGTTCGATGAGTTATGCGAATCGAATGGGCAAAAAGGGGTCAAACATTTTACCGACGCATCTCTGCCAAACGACAACCTGTCTTATCAATGCAAAGATGAGATAGGTACACATAAAGACAAAATGAAGACAGTGGTTATTGGACCAAATGGGCAGTATTTCCTCACTGACGGGCATCATACGTTTAACGTTTTTTACCAGATGCCTAGTGGTGGAGAGCGGTTACGCGTCAACGTTTTGATAGATAAAGATTATCGCCAGTTGGCAGATTGGGCAACATTCTGGGAAAAAATGGCCGCGTACGGTGATGCTTGGCTTTTTAACGAGCAAGACAGGCCGATTGACTACAACCAACTTCCGACCAAATTGGGTATCTCGAATTTCAGTGACGATCAGTATCGCTCGCTTGTCTATTTTGTCAAAGGCGTCGCCTGGGATAAGCCCATGAAAGCGATTCCATTTCTCGAATTTTATTGGGCGAGAGAACTACGCTCGTCGATGGAGGGCAGCCAGTTTGATTTGTCTACCCAGCAAGGTTATCGTGACGCTCTAAAAGTGACGAGTCGGACTATCGTCGCGATTGAAAGCCGTGATGTTGGCGGTTCTGGCATGAGTGCTGAGCAACTCGGACAGTTGAAAAAGGTCGACAATAAAGCGCTAGAGAAGTTAATGAATAAAAAAGGTAAAGTCACCGACGCGCTTAACTATAAAGCGACACTCCGCTGATAACGAGTCTGAGATAAGTATGGTAGGAGTGAGTGCATCTTATTAATAAGAGTAATAGACAATGACAATAACGCTTTGCAATGACGAGCCGTATTTCGACCAAATGTTCAGTAAACTGGAGTACAGCGATGATGCTTTCGAAGGGATTGAGTTTGAAGAATGTCAGTTTACTGATTGCGACTTTTCGAACACACAGTTTCAGCGTTGCAAATTCAACAACTGCGAGTTTGAACGCTGCAATTTGAGTTTGGCTGATTTTTCTGCCTCGGCGTTTTACGGTGTTACTTTTATTGATTGCAAACTGATTGGCGTCGATTGGACCAAAGCAAACTGGCCGATTTATCATCGTGATTTTGAGCTTTCCTTCCAACGTTGCATTTTGAACGACAGTTCATTTTTTGCACTGACGCTAAATACCCTCAAGTTTAATCAATGCAAACTGCATGATGTTGATTTTAGAGAAGGAAACTTCAACGAGTCGACCATGACGGCGTGTGATTTTTCCCGTAGCCTTTTCATGCGTACCCAGTTGCAAAAAGTCGACTTTAGCGATTCCGAGGGATACGAAATTAACCTTTTGGATAATCAGCTCAAAGGAGCCAAGTTTTCTCGATACGAAGCACTGTCTCTTTTAGAGTCCTTAGGTATAGATTTGGTGGATTAACGGTAAGCCGTGAAGAGAGATGCTACTCAACTTTAGCAAACAAAGTTTGCAACGCATTCGCGTGGCTTACTTTGTGACTACTATTGCCTTGCCGATTACTAAATTTTTATTCGCAAGGAAACAAGTATGAAAAAACAAATCAGTGTACTTTTCGTCACTTTGGCGTTGTCTAACACCGCACTGGCATCTGAATGGGGGTATGAAGGCCATCATGGCCCTGAACATTGGGGGAAAGTCGCAAAAGAGTGTGCAATGGGCAAAAACCAAAGTCCTATTGACATAGCTCAACCAATCGAAGCAGAGATGAAAGCGCTTGAGCTGAACTATACTGGTCAGGCTGTTTCTTTGATCAACAATGGCCATACGCTTCAGGCGGGTGTGAGTGGGAAAAACTTTCTGAATATCGATGGAAAAAGCTTTGAACTTAAACAGTTTCATTTTCACACACCGTCTGAAAATGTGATAAAGGGAAAGCAGTATCCTTTGGAAGCACACTTTGTACATGCTGACAGTGAGGGAAACTTAGCCGTTGTTGCAGTGATGTTTGATACTGGGAAGCTGAATCCGTTACTCAATGAGCTGACGGCAAAAATGCCTACTCTGGGTGAACAAGTTACCTTACCTCATGCCTTTGATGTCGCTGCTCTCCTACCTAAGAAGCAAGACTACTATCGCTTTAATGGTTCTTTAACCACACCACCGTGTAGCGAGGGGGTTCGTTGGCTTGTTCTCAAACAAGCTTCTGAACTTTCGAGCAGTCAAACAGAACAGTTGGTGTCTGTCATGGGACACAACAATCGCCCACTGCAGCCACTAAATGCGCGTACTGTGCTAAGCAAAGACTAAAAAGCAGAGCCCAAACCGGGCTCTGCGCATTTAGGCCTTTTCAGTGGACGAGATACCCGCTTGGAATGGATCGAGTTTGATGGTTTGGGTCGGGAACGCGATGTCGGCGCCATTTTGCTGAATGATCTCCATCACTTTTAGTAGCACATCTTGTTTCACACTGTGGTATTCGACCCAGTTGACTGTTTTTGTGAAAGTGTAGATGAAGAAATTCAGTGATGATGGACCAAACGTATTGAAGTTCACAATGAGCGTTTGTGTGACATCGATATCGGGATGTTGTTCCAGCATCTTACGCACTTGCTCGATGATAATAGGTAATTTCTGGTTGTCATCGTACCTAACGCCAATGGTTTCATTGATACGGCGATTGAGCATACGCGATGGATTTTCAACCACGATGTTACTGAACACGGAATTGGGTACATACAGTGGCCGTTTCTCAAAAGTACGGATGCTGGTCATGCGCCAGCCTATGCGCTCAACGGTTCCTTCAATTTGACGATCTGGAGAACGGATCCAATCGCCGACTTTAAAGGGGCGATCAAAATAGATCATCAAACCGCCAAAGAAGTTGGATAAGAGATCTTTCGCAGCGAGACCGACAATCAAACCACCTACACCACCAAAGGTCAGCAAACCCGATAAACTGAGACCAAAGGCTTGCATCATGGTAAGCATTGCAATGGCTAAGAAAAACAGTCGAGAGACTTTAGCAATCGCTTGAACCGTGGTTTCGTCATGATTTGCCTGAGCGAGAATGTAGTCTTCAATCCGACTTATCAAGCGGATGACGATCCACACAAACAGAGCGATAAGCAGCAGCCGTTTGGTCATCCCAAGCCAAGCCAGTTGTTTACCGGTTTGGCTTTGTACGGCGATTGCCAGAGAGAGGGTGGCGGGCCACAACCAAATCAAAGTACTGATTGGGGTTTGGATCGACTCTACCAAGATATCATCCCAATGCAGACGAGTTTTGCTTGCTAGTAGACGTAGACGTGATACTACCAAACGCCAAATCAACCACGCGACACCACTACCAATAGTAATTAACAGGACACTGCCGAACCAATCTTGGTGATTGCTAAAAAGAGCGCGTTGTAGTTCAAGTAGCCAATCGTTCATAAATTTTTGTTTTTGCAAGTAAAAGCCAAAAGGTAACAGAAAAGCGGTGCTTATCACAGGCAATATGTAGGTAATTAGCGAATGACTGTTTTTAACAACTCATCTCTTTTTTCGCCCTATCCACGCTCATAATGATGTGATCGTCCTTGTATTTTGTGCAATCTGTTCGGTTTCTGTAGCAGAAAATCGGCGCTTTTTTGACTTGCAACTAACACTTTAGTTATTAATGTATGAGAGTGTCATGCCGATAGCGAATAAATGAGGATAAATCATGGAGTTTACTGAACAGGATCGTATGGCGTTATACGATCTCTGGATGTCACAGAAAGCGAAAATGCACATTACGCAGATGGAAATGACGAAACGCCTTGGTTTGAATCATCATGAGTTTTCTTCTCTGCTGAGAGGAAACGCACCATTAACGCTTGGATTTGTCCATCAGCTTTGTGAGCAGTTGCATGTTCAGCCAGCTAAAGTGATTCCTTCGCTATCTCAGCGTAATTTAGGCAATTCGCAATCTATTTTCCTGCAAAGTCGCGTGACGGTTGATGGTGTAATTAAGAACGTGTTTGTTGATGGTAACCAAGTGGTGATTGAATACGAACATCAACTGAATTAATGCAGAGGCAGATTATACAAAGAAATGCGGCTCCGAATGGGAGCCGCTTTCTTTTTTTATTTTTATACCAAACGCAGGCGTGAGGTGATTGACGTTGTTAGTGAGATCCGATACTGCGGATGCGATATCAGGTCACTGAGATGAGTAAACATTAGTACCGATTCTATCAACAGGCAAATTCTCAAACGATTATTTGTGCATTTAGTCTATTTTTGTGTGATGTTAATTCCATAATTACTATGGATTATTGTTGAAACGATGAGTTTTGACTATCGAGCAGAGTGGAAATGAAGTAAGCGGCAGCCGAACAGCTGCCGAATTTTACTAGGCTTTTATTGCTGTGCAGAAACTCACATCGGCATGGTGAGTTTGTGGATCGTAGGAGTGATAGAGCTCAAAACAAGGTCGATCATCAGAATCTAACCCTTGTTCAACCAGTTGTTCCATCAGTTCATCCCAAGCCAGAGGATACTGCTTAACATCCGTAATCGTTCTACGCATACAGGCATAGTGGCCACCGGTAAATGGCTTTATTTCCACGTCATTATTGCCTTCTACCGCTCCATCAAGCAATAAACAAACGTCGGTGCGGCATTTCTCCGCTGGTGTAATTTCTGGGTTGTCGTGATAGATAAAAATACAGGTATTATCCGCCAATCCTCTTGGGCTTGCCCACTGATAAAGTTTTTGTGTTGCTGGTTCATAATTCTTCCCATACTCGCCAGTTACACGTACAAACGCCAAATGGCTCGCCGGAAAATGTTGCATGTCCATGGTTATACTCCCTGTGTGAGATTTCATTCTAGTGTAGGCTGAACTGCGTTTCTCGACGTGTCCATTCTTGCGCAATGTGTGTCCTATCTTGCTGTTTCTGAGTAATTCAGCAAACTCGCTGATACTCTCACACTCCCTGACTTGAGATGGAGTCAAGGCAAAATGCTGTTTGAATGCTTTTGCCAAGCTCTGAGAACTGGAAAAACCAAAGCTCAACGCGGTTTCTGTGACGCTCAGTTTACGGTAAAACAGGAGAGTGGCGACTTTCTCCAAGCGTAATCTGCGAAGATGTTCATTTAATGTTTCGCCAGTGACGGCTTTGAAAATTCGATGGAAATGATAGGGAGAGAGGTGCGCAAGTGCAGCGACTTCTTCTAAGTTTAATGGCTCATCAAAATGCGCTTCGAGATGACGAATGACGGGGAGTAGTCGCTTGTGGTAGTCGGTTTTCATCAAAGAGTCGTTTGGAGTTGTCTTGACGAAAAGGGTAAATGAAAAGTTGCGCTGAATGAAAGAGAGCGAAGACAATTTTGTGCAATCGCAGATAAAAAAAGAGCCAACCGCAAAAGCTGCGCTTGGCTTATATACTTGTGAACAATCTGGTTCACTAACAACGTCAGTTGGCTAGGTGACCCTCGGCTTAATAAGGGTCAGTTAATATAAAGCACTATCCGTGCCAACTTTTTAAAGGGCGAAATTAGACGATTTTTGCCTAGTTTCTGTGATATTGATTGCTTAATGCACGGCTTTTCATTGCAAAACGCAATTGCATTTTGCACTTTGCATTTAAATTGCTACTGATAGCATTGATAAATAACATATTGATTCGGTGATCTATTCGCCTAAAAAGAAGACGGGAGCCTGTTGCTCCCGTCAGTCAATATTTGGATGGTGAGCGTTGCACTAGAGCATGACTAGGCTCGCTGTGCCTAAGAACGCAAAAAAACCAACCACATCGGTTACCGTTGTGAGTATCACCGAACCTGCCAGAGCTGGGTCAAGTTCAAACTTGTCGAGGACAATCGGGATCAAAACGCCAAACATGGCTGCGGTGACGATGTTGACCACAATCGCTAAGGAAATCGTCGCGCCAATGAGGGGAGATTGAAACCACAACGCCGCCAAACCGCCGATGATCACCGCCCAGAGAAGTCCATTGATTGCGCCGATGCCAAACTCGTTTTTGAACAGCGCGAAACGGTTACCGGGAGTAATTTGGTTGAGGGCCATCGCGCGGACCATAAGAGTCAATGTTTGGCTGCCCGCAATACCACCCATTGAGGCGACGATGGGCATCAGCACCGCGAGCGCGACCACTTGGGCGATCACCTCTTCAAACAGACCAATCGTGATGGAAGCCAGAATCGCCGTCAGCAGATTAATGCCCAGCCAAACGCCTCGCTTCTTTGAGCTCTTCATCACTGGAGCAAACAAGTCGTCGCCTTCATCCATACCAGTACCCGCCATGAGGCGAGCCTCGTAGATTTCTCGTTGCGTGGTTAGGGCAAATTGCCAGTCAATTTCACCGATCAAGGTTTGGTCTTCATCCACGACAGGCAGCGCGGGTAACGAGCTGTGTTCCACCGCTTCAACGGCTTCTGACAGCGCCATTTTGCTACTGAGCAAATTGACGGGATCAATGGTGAGATTTTTAAGCGTGGTCGTGCCTTCGCTGCGCAGAATCTCGTAGTAATTGACCACGCCGCGAAATTGCTTCTTTTTATTAATCAGATAAATCCGCTGTGGCGTGTCATAGCTGTAGCGCGCCATCAAGCGCTTCGCGCGATCAACCGAAATGGTGAAAGGAAGGGTGATGATTTTTCGCTCTGCCCAGCGGCCAAGCTCATCATCCCCATACTGGTTTGCCAGATCGAACAGTTCCAGTTCGTCCTTTTCGATCAATGAAAGCGCTTCATTGATGATCTCTTCTGGCAAAGAGTCCGACCATTCGATCAACGAGAGGTTGTCGAGTTTGGCCAGCGTCAGCTTCAGTTCGACTTCAGATAGCGCGGTGATGATCGAGTAGCGCACCTCAGAACGCATGTCAGTCAGCACATCAATGTGCATCTCTAGCGGTAACGCCCGCCATAAACGCACACGGTCATCGACAGGGAAAGCTTCGAGAATCAGCGCCACGGAACCCGATTCAAGGCCGTGTTCAATCGATTCGTTTAATAAGGCGATCTGTTCTGAGTCATCTGCTTTGGCTATCTGTTCGATAAGCAGGGGCAGATCTTGGAATTCGCTCACAAAGCATCCCCCGAAATAAAAATGAAAAATTGCGAGAGTTAAGGTACTTGAAAGTCTATGAAATTCAATGGTTGCGTGGAAAAATAATCAAACAGGCGGTAATAACGCTTTTTCTTTGTGCAGAGCAGCGTTACTTAGACAACGGCTAAACGGTATTTTTAAAATCCAGCTTGTAGAGTAGGTCCAACCTAAACGAGTTGATGCGCATTTCTTTGTGTTTATGATCAATATTTCGCCATGTGTGGTGAGCACGCTGATTTCTGGCGTGCCGCTGGAACAGATTGCCCAGCGGCTAGGCTATAGCAGCTTGACGGGGTTTAGCCGCATGTTTAAGAAACATCGCGGTGTGACGCCCAACCAGTACCCGATGGGGACCACACTGAACACAGAACAGCGGTTGCAGATTATCGATTGGGTAAGAGAAAAGCAGCGGTGGATCATTGAAGATGACTATGACAGCGAGTTTCAGTTTGCGCATCGACCTTACACCAGTTTGCAAGGACTGGCGGCGCAAGTCGGCGAAGCGCAGCAGGTCATCTATGTCGGTTCGTTTAGCAAGGTGATGTTCAATGGGCTGCGCCTTGGCTATGTGGTGCTACCCAAAGCTTTGGTCGAGAAGGCGTGTACGATTAAAGATGCCCTCACAGGTGATTCGCCGACGCACACGCAACTGGCGTTAGCGCAGTTTATTGCTGAAGGGGATTTGATGCGCCACATTCGAAAGATGCGCCGCATCTACAAGCAAAAACATCAGCAGATGGTGGAAAGCATTGCGCGACATTTTGCTTCAGAGCTCGAAATCATCAGTCAAGCCGCTGGATTACACATCACAGTGCGCTGGTGGCAGGGCATCACTGAGCAAGAGTGGGTGCGACGCGCCAAGGAGCACGGTATTATCGTGCGGCCGCTAAGCTATTATGAACATAGCGCCTATGAACAGAGCGCCGAAAAGCAACGTGATTGGCATGGTGCGGTGCTGGGATTTGGCAATGTTCGTATTGAGGATATTGACGACAAAGTGGCACTGCTGGCAAGCTTGTTCAAGGCCGATTCTGCCGTGACTTAAAGGAACTCTATTATGTGTCGTTGGTTAGCCTATCAAGGAGAGCCGATTTATCTTGATGAACTGGTATACAAGCCAGAGCATTCCCTTGTGCATCAAAGCCTTGAGGCGAGAAAAGCGGTAACACGCGTCAACGCCGATGGCTTTGGTTTGGGTTGGTATACCGAACGCTCTACGCCCGGGCAGTTTCACGAAGTGCTGCCAGCGTGGGGAGATGAAAACTTGCGTTCGCTGGCGCACCATATTCGCTCTCATCGTTTTATGGCGCATGTGCGTTCGTCAACGGGCGCTTCCGTGTCCCGCTCAAATTGCCACCCATTTATTTTCGAAAACTGGATGTTTTTGCACAACGGGCAAATTGCCTGTTTTGAGCAAGTTAAATTTGCCCTTGAGCGCTTGCTGCCGGAGAGTCTCTACGTGCAAAAACGCGGTACGACCGACAGCGAGTTGCTGTTTTTGCTGATGCTCAAAAATGGTTTGCAAGATGATGCGCTCACCGCGATTCGCCGCACGCTGGCTGAGGTGAATCATGCCATGAGTGATAAAACCATCTGTGAACCTTTTAAAGCGTCGATTTGCATTTCCGATGGAGAGCAGTTTTGGGTAGTCCGTTATAGCTCGGCAGGCGAGCCGCCGACGGTATTTATCGAGCAAAAAGGACAAGCGATCATCTTGGCCTCAGAGCCGCTGGATGCGGCAGGTAACTGGCAAAAAATAGCGCCACAGACCGTGACGCACATTCATCATCAGCAGATCGACAGCCACAACATAGACTAACTAAATCTGCGCTTTTTTAGCTTGTTTTTGCCCTTGGAAAAGAAACAGAGAGAAGATGGTTAACGCGTAGAGCATTGACCATCCTAAACAGACGAAAACCAAGGTACACAGCACAAGAGATAATGCTGCCAGCCATTTGGCGCTGCCACTCAGTAGTTTATAAGCCGCCAGCATGGCAAGCAGGTAAACCAGTACAAACACACTGTTGGCCAGTTTAAGGAAGAACTCCAAATCCAAGCCGGAGAAGTAACCGACCAAACAGGCAAGGGCTAAGACTACGCCGACGCTTAACGTCGCGTTAAATGGCACGCCACGTGAGGAAAGTTGGGCCATCTTCCCTTGCGGTTTATGGGCTCTGGCTTGCGCCCAGATCATACGTGATAGGCTTTGCGTGTAGAGATTGACGCTGGCAAAGCACGCAGAAAAACCAATGACGCTGATCAACACCTTGGCGTTGGCGCTAAAGAGTTGTTCGCTCAACCACGGGATCGAGGCACTATCAAACTGCGCGCTGCCGTACGCACCAAATTTGAGGATCACCACCGAACAGGCCCAATAGGTTGCCCCAGCAACAAAACAGCCAATAATGATGGCGATGGGGAAATCGCGCTGCGGATTTTTAAACTCTTCGCCCATATGGGCAAATGCTTCAATGCCGACAAAACACCAGAACATCACCGCCAATGCCGTGGTGATCGAATAGAGCGCGCTGCTTTCAAGCGCCGGCATGTGCAAATCACTCATGCCGACATCGCCTTGCCAGAAAAAAGCGCCGACCAGCGCGAAAATGGCCAGTGCAATCGCGGTTTGTAGGTGACCAGACGATTTTGCTCCAAGCAGATTAACGCCGACTAATAACGCAACGGTGATCAATTGTGCGCTGAGATTGCCATCCAGTGGCGCTGGCAAGAGTTGTTGCAAAAAGCCTGCAGCTAAAGCAATCGCGGCGGGCACACCAACGGGAATGACCGAAACGAACAGCCAAGCCACTGCGCTTTCTAAGCGAGGGTTAAAGGCTTGGCGAACGAAATAAGCCGTTCCGCCAGCATTGGGATAACGCTTGCCTAACTGCGCAAACGTCAGCGCCACCGGGCAAATTAGCACAAACAGAATCAGCCAAGCCCACAGCGAATAGTGACCCGCAATGCCTGCGGCGATCGCCGGGATCATAAATAGCCCGGTGCCCATGAGGGTGGTGGAGAGCTGTCCGATACCGGACAGTAAAGTAATTTCCTGTTTGAGTTGACCCATGGAGCGCTCCCTGCGTGTCTTAACACTTATGTTTATCATCAGTAGTTTGAAATCAATCCGACTCAGCATACTGGGTTCGGCACGAAAACACAGCAGACAATTTGCCTTGTTTGAGCGACGAATTGACGGAATCAGGCGCTTTCTCTTGGCAAAACGGCTTCAGTAAGGTGGAGATGGGTATCTGCTCGATTTACGGGTAGAATGCAACGACAAAAAAAGGAGAGGTTGCAGTGAGAAAAGATGGATAAGTTTGATAAAAAAATCATCACCATGTTGCGAGAGGATGCGCGTTGTTCTGTCACCGACATCGCCAAAGCGGTGAACCTGTCGCGTTCCGCGGTCACCGCACGGATCAATAAGCTGGAAAGCGATGGTGTGATTTTAGGCTACCATGCTGACATTGCCGACCCTGCAGCGGGGGAAAAAATCGGCGCGTACTTGGCACTGAAATTTGATACCTCCTCATCCAGCCATTTTTGCGAGTCATACGCCAAGCAAATTTATCTGATTGATGGCGTTAAGTGGTGCCATGCAATCAGCGGAGAAACCGATATGATGCTGTATGTCGAAGTGGCCAGCATGACTCGCTTAAATCAAATTCGTGAAGAGATCCAGGCTTATCCGGATCTCAAACACGTGATGACTCACATGGTGTTGAATGAATTTTTCAATATCTGTAAAGCATTCAAGCAATGAAGGCGTGTTTTACTGACAAACAGTGCCTTGCAAACAAACCGACCCTTTTGGCCGTGTGATTTACAGCGCATCGGATACTGGTTAAGGAAGTGTTTATGCTAAGCAATATCAACCTCAATTTGCTGCGTTCGCTGCATGTACTATTGGACGAGTGTCACGTTAGCCGAGCGGCTGAGCGTTTGCACATCACCCAATCGGCGATGAGCCGTCAGTTGGCACAACTGCGAGAATTGTGTGGCGACCCGCTATTGGTTCGCGATGGCAATCGACTTGTCCCTACCGCTCGCGCGTTGACGTTACAGAGCAAGTTATTGGGTCTGCTGGATGAGTTTGAACATCTATTTGCGGCACCTTCTTTTGTACCCGAGCAGTGGCAAGGGGAGCTTGTTTTCGCCTCAAGTGACTACGTCGCACAATATATTTTCCCAGCGGCCGCGCAGGCGCTCATGCAGCAAGCGCCGAGACTCAATCTCAGCTATCGTTTGTGGCAACCGGGCTATCTGACGGCGCTACTCGACAGTGGTATTCATCTCGCTTCGACCATGTTGCCTCAAGCGCCACGCGATCTTTCCAGTGTGCACATCGGGCAGGATAGTTCGGTTTGCCTGATGCGTGCGGAACATCCGCTGGCGCAGCAATCATCACTGAGCTTGGATGCTTTTCTCGCTTACTCACACATTAAAGTCACCGGTGGCGGCGATAAAGACTCGGCCACCGATCGCGCGCTGGGTGAAAAAGGGCTAGCACGCCGCATAGCGCTACAGGTGCCTTTTTTCACTGCCGCGGTCAACTGTCTGCTGCAAAGCGATCATCTGATGGTGGTGCCAAAGCATATCGCAGTGAATTTGGCGAAAAACCACCCTCTGGTCGATCTTCCGCTGCCGCTCTCCACCGAGCCGCATCAATACTGGCTGATGTGGCATCCCAAATACGATAGCGATTTAGCACACCGCTGGGCAAGAGAAGTGGTGTTAGCCATTATGCTCAGTTGCCAATACTCAATCGGTATGATTTCAGATCATCATCATCATGAAGAAGTTTGATTTCATTTCATTTTCAACTCAAGTTACTGTGCAGTTTTACCGGAGATGAACATGACACTGACTGTTTGGCTATCACTATTTACGATTTGTATTCTAGGCGCCATGTCGCCCGGCCCGAGTTTGGCTATTGTGGCGAAACATGCGCTTGCTGGCGGGCGAAAAAACGGTTTGGCCACCAGTTGGGCACACGCGTTTGGTATTGGCATTTACGCCTTTGTTACCCTGATCGGCTTGGCGGTGGTACTGCAACAATCCCCGCTGCTGTTTAAAACCATCAGTTACGCTGGCGCGGCCTATCTGGCGTATTTGGGCGTGAACGCGCTGCGCTCGAAAGGTGGCGTGGCTGCCAAATTGGAATCGGGCGAGCAGACCTCCGTATGGCAATCAGCAAAAGAGGGCTTTTTGATCTCGATTCTCAGCCCGAAAATTACGCTGTTCTTTATTGCTTTGTTTAGCCAGTTTGTTGCGCTGGGTAATGAGTTGAGCAATCAAGTCATCATCGTTGCGACGCCGTTTATTGTCGATGGTTTGTGGTACACCTTTATCACCATCGTGCTATCGAGTTCCAAAGTGGTGGATAAGATCCGCGCCAAAGCGCAGTTGATTGATCGGCTGTCAGGCGTGGTGCTGATTTTGTTGGCGCTGCGTGTGGTGGTCACGATTTAGCGAATGCTCACTGCAATAAAAAACGGAAGCGCGGCTTCCGTTTTTTCTTCTATCTATTTTGCAATCGCGCTATTGCGGTTCTTGCTGTTGCCGTTTTTGGCGTGAATTACAGTGCGGCAAGAATCGTTTCGGCGTTACTCACTTCGAATGACTTCGGTGCTTCCACATTCAGTGTGGTCACCACACCATTGTCGATCACCATCGCGTAGCGCTGTGAACGTACGCCGCCAAAGCCAGCGGTATCCATCTCAAGACCCAGTGCTTTGGTAAAGCTTGCATCACCGTCGGCCAACATCATTAGCTCAGAAGCATTTTGCGCTTCGCCCCACGCTTTCATCACAAATGCGTCGTTAACCGAAACACAAGCGATGATGTCTACGCCTTTGGCTTTGAGTTGATCCGCAAGTACCACGTAACCCGGTAGATGCGCTTCAGAGCACGTTGGCGTAAATGCGCCCGGAACAGCAAACAGGACGACTTTCTTACCAGCAAACAGTTCTTGAACCGAATGGTTGACCATACCATCTTTGGTCAATTGACTCAGTGTCGCATTTGGCAGGGTTTGCCCTTGTTCGATCATGGTTCTTTCCTTTTTCAATGATTAAGAATACCTGAGCAGTGTAGTACGGATTTTGCCGATTAAACACAGACAAAAACAGGGGATACTGAACAAAAACCACCAGCGCACGGCAAAAAGAAAAAATCCGGGCGAACCCGGATTTTTTCGATGGTGCAGAGGATTAGCGAATGATCATCTGTTCGCGGCCTGGGCCAACAGAAACCATGCTCACGGGCACACCCATCAGCTCTTCAATACGCAGTACATATTGCTGCGCAGCGATAGGTAGCTCGTCGAATTGACGGCAGCCCGTGATGTCTTCACTCCAACTGGCCATCTTTTCATAAACAGGTGCAAGCGCCGCTGTTTGTGGCCAAATTGGGTTTTCGCTATGCTCGCCTTGGTAGGCAACGCAAATTTTTAGATCAGCAAGGCCAGTTAGGCAGTCAAGCTTGGTCAGGGCAATCTCAGTTGCGGCTTGCAGTTCAACGCCATTTTTGGTCGCCACCGCGTCAAAGTAACCCATATCACGTGGGCGACCCGTGGTTGCGCCGAATTCGTTGGCGAGTTCACGGAACGCGTCTTGCTCTTCCATCGCGGTGATCAAGGTGCCTGTCCCTACGGAGGAACTGAATGCTTTGGCGACCGCAATCACGCGCTCTGGGCGAAGAGCAGGCAAGCCACTGCCAATGCCCGCGTAAGCGGAGACGACGTTAGAAGAGGTCGTCCAAGGGTATTCGCCATAAACCAAGTCACGACCCGCGCCCAACTGTGCTTCAAACAGCAGGTTGGATTGCTCAGCTTGCAGTGCTTTTAGTGGGGTCGAAACGTTACAAATCGCATCACGCCAAGGAGCAGAAACCTCAAGCAGCCAATCCGCCATCTCTTGCGCGCTTTGAGTAAAGTTGAAATCTGGATATAGCGCGCGCAGTTGCGGCAATTTCCAATCGAGCAGGAACTGAATGCGCTCAACGAGCACTTCAGGTTGCTTCAACCAGCCGACCAGAATGCCTTTCTTCATCACGCGATCGCCGTACGCCGGAGCGATTCCCTGACGAGTCGAGCCATACGCTTTGTCGCCTAAACGCTGTTCTTCTAGCGTGTCTTCCAGAGCGTGCAGCGGCAGACAGAACGTCGCGCGATCAGAGATGCACAGGTTCACGGTTACGCCTGCTTGTTCCACTTCTGCCAGCTCCTTGCTCAGTGCTTCAGGGCTAATCACCATGCCTGGGCCAAGCACGGCCAAACAACCTGGGTTAAATACGCCACTCGGTAGCTGGTGCAACTTAAACGTACCGAGGTGGTTTACCACGGTATGGCCAGCATTATTACCACCTTGGAAACGAATACTTGCAGCGGCGTGTTCGGCCAAAAAGTCAACGATACGACCTTTGCCTTCATCACCCCAGTTGGCACCAACAACAACGATAGACGACATGAGAATTCCTCCGAAATAAGACCGAAGCATCTTAGGTGGATAGTCTTAATAAGAGAAATTAATTATACTCATCAAGCTAATAATAAACTCATATGAGGAAGTGATGCTGGATCTCAATTGGTTAAGAACCTTTGTTACTTTGGCTGAGGTGAAGCATTTTGGTAAAACCGCCGCAGAGCTGCATATGACGCAGCCCAATGTCAGCTTGCATATCAAGCAGTTAGAGCAAAATACCAAAGCGAAGTTGATTGAGCGAAATCCGGTACAGCTAACCCCAGCAGGTAAGCGGCTACTGAAATCGGCCAAGATGATGCTAGGGGAGTTGCAAATTTGCCAAGCGGATCTCAATGCCATCAACGAACTCACGCAAGGGACGCTGTCGATCGCGGCAAGTGACATTGTGTCGCGCCTGTTGCTTATCCATCCTTTTCAGCGCTTTAAAAACGATTACCCCGGCATTGACTTAGCGCTATTTAATACCACCTCAGCGCAAGCGGTTGAGCTGGTGAAAAGTGCCCGCGCCGACATCGGCTTTGTGATTGAGCAGAAAGAGAGCCAGCCACTGCATTTTACCGCGCTGACCCAGATTCAGTGGTGTGCGTTTGGTGATGATCTGTTTGCGAGTGATTGGGGAGAGCAAGATAAGCCGACTCTGATACTGCTTGGCCATGACACGCGAACGCGGGAGCTGATTGATGCTTCTTTGCCCAAGTTAGCCTTGCCCAAATATCGCGTGATGGAAGTGGGCAGTGTTGAGGCGCAGATCGACTGGGCGCAAGCAGGCTTTGGCACCGCGATTGTGCCGGATTTTTCACTGCACACCAAAGCGGCATTGACGCGAACGGTGACCCACTTGGAGGCGTTCCCAGCCACCGATTTTGGCTATATTGTGAGGCAAAACCAAGTGCTATCGAAAGCGGCCAAGCAGTTGCTTGGCTGGGTGGAAGAGTATGCGCAATCGACAGACTGGCATTGATGGTGATTAGTGACGGCGTGGGACTTCTTCCCATTCTCCTTCAATCACGTGTGGGTCCTGTTGGGTCTGCGGCGATTGACGGCGAAGCTGCTTTTCTAACTTTTTACCGGTGATCAAAGCGGCTATGGTCAATGGAATGGCCAGCAGCAAACTAAACATCAGGGTAAAGAGCGCGGCGATTGCGGTCAAAGTCACTAGGATGATTCGTTGCATCGTTGTTTCCTCAGGTTGCACTACAAAATGCGATAGACAACACAATAACCAGCGGGAGATGAATCAAGGATGAACGAGCAGAAAAGGTGCCTGCATCAGGGGCACAGGCACAAACGGGGGAGAGATTCTACCTTTGCCACTTAGCGCGTTCATGCTGTTGGCTAGCACGCCAAATGATTTCGGTTTGTTGTTGTAATAATGTTGGCTCAACTGCGGTTTACAACCGCTTTTAAGCCCAAATGGACAAATCATGTCACCGACTCTCGTTGCCGTAGGTGGAGCAAAGAGAGTCAGTTCGCTTTCGATGCGGTACTAGTTGTGGAGCAAGCTATTACACACGAGGGAAAGTTTGATAGCGAACGCCCATCATTTGTTCCATACAGTGAACGACTTGGCAACTGTAGCCAAACTCGTTGTCATACCAAATGTACAGCACACAGCGGTTGTCTTGAGCGATGGTCGCCTGACCATCAACCACACCCGCATGGCGAGAGCCGATGATGTCGCTGGAAACAATCTCAGTTGAGTCCGTGAAATCGATCTGTGCAGAGAGAGGTGAAGCCAGTGCCATTTCGCGCAGATACTCGTTAAGTTCTTCTTTGCTGGTGGCTTTTTCCAGATTGAGGTTAGCTACCGCCATGGAAACGTTCGGCGTTGGTACACGGATGGCATTGCCAGTGAGGCGGCCTGCCAACTCTGGCAACGCTTTAGCGACAGCTTTGGCTGCGCCAGTTGATGTCAATACCATGTTGAGCGCTGCGCCACGACCACGGCGATCGCCGTTGTGGAAGTTGTCGATCAGGTTTTGATCATTGGTGTAAGAGTGCACGGTTTCGATATGACCAGAAATCACCCCATACTTGTCATTGATCACTTTTAGAACTGGTGTGATGGCGTTGGTGGTGCAACTTGCGGCAGAGATAATTTTGTCGTCCGCTTTGATCACATCCTCGTTCACCCCAAACACGATGTTTTTGATGTCACCTTTACCCGGTGCGGTCAGCAGCACTTTCTCTGCGCCTTTGCAGTCTAGGTGCTGGCCTAAGCCTTCTGCATCGCGCCAGACACCCGTGTTATCCACGACTAACGCGTTGTTAATGCCATAAGTGGTGTAATCCACTTCTTCGGGCTTGTTTGCGTAGATGAACTGAACGTAGTTACCGTTGATGATGAGCGCATTACGTTCTTCATCGATGATGATGCTGCCGTTGAATTGTCCATGAACGGAATCGCGTCGCAGCAGGCTCGCGCGCTTTTGCAAATCACCGGCTTTGCCACCACGAACGACGATGCCACGCAACTTGAGCGGGTAACCCGGGCCGCTTTTTTCGATCAGAAGACGAGTGAGCAGACGACCGATACGTCCAAAGCCGTACAACACCACATCACGGCTTTTGAGTGAGGATTCTGCATCCAACGCGCCAATCAGTGCAGTCTGAAGGTAATCTTCAAGGGCCGATGTATCTTCATGACTTTCCCAGTATTGGTGCGCCAATTGGCCAACATCTACGCGGCAAGAGGCGATGCTCATCTCGCTGATGGCTTGAATCATTGGCAGAGTTTGCTCTAAAGAGAGCGGAGTGCCAGTGTAACGCCTGGCGACGCGATGAGTTTTGAGAATGTCGATGGTAGTTGCGTTGATCAGTGTCTTACCAAACAGGATCACTTCGACGCCTTTTTGTCGATAAAGTTTGCCGATAAGAGGTGTAATCGATTCCGCAATCGTTTGGCTGGTTTGCCAGTCTTGGAGATATTTCTCTGGACTCATGTTTCTATTGGACCTTTCACGTTTTTTAAGGGCTGACCTTACTCTCTGAGTGTAGGGGGCAGAAAGTAGGTATAAGGTTTGTAATAGTGTTGTAATATTTATGTGGCGGAATTCTACAGCCCGATGGGTTATTCTGCTAGAAAAAATAAAGCCAGTGAAAACGACTGGATATGTCGATGATTTAGCCGATTTGCCGCAGATATACAGGGCTAAATCACTATTGACATTCGCAAAAGCGCAAACTTATTTTGTGCATATAACGATCACTTTGGCTCAGTGAATGCAACTCAATCTAAATTTTTGCATTAATTGTTGATTTCACTCGATATAACTACGGAAAAAGTAAACAAAAAATCCTGATTTCATTGCGGTTATTTACAGGATTCTCCTTACCTAACGTCATCGCTGCGTTTGCATCGATGATCCTCACATTTTCGCTACGGACCATTTTCAGGGAAAAGTCGTATGAAAAATAAGGCGCCGTACCTGAGCTGTCTAAAAACGGAACATTCGCTAATCCCTGTCGTCTGATTATGAAATTAGTCTAGTATTTAAACTAGGCTAGGCTGCAACTATTCGGGGACACTCACGATGATGGCGACCATGTTAATTAAAACTCGTCTTGTGCTGCTTTCATTACTGCCCGCTTTGGTGATTTTAGGATTAGTAGTGCAACAATTGCTGAACAATCAGCAACAGTCGGCGTCGCTGGAACAGGCGATGGTGCGAATGGATATCATGCAGGGGGTGACGAAAACGAGTTTGGCGCTATTCGACTATCAACATGGTCAAAGTCAAACCTTGGACGAGTTGGAGTTCAGCGTTCCCCCTTCTTGGGGAGCTTTGGCTGAGTCGACTTTGCAAATCACCGAGTTTGAGCAGAGGCTAAACGACGTGTTAGCGTATGTTAGCGGGCAAAAAGCCTTGACCAAAGAGATTGCAGAACCGCTGTATGCGTCGCTTCATCATGTTTTGTCTACGCTCAGCAGCGCGCATTTTCACCTTGATGACGACACATTGGAACGTCAAACGAAAATCTTGCTTGAGCTCAGTTTGCTGCAAATTTGGACTATTGAAGAAGCGAGGTTGGTGCCTCCTACGCAGACAGGACAGAACTTGGCGGCCTGGTATCGTGTGCTGGAACATCAGCGAGTGAGTCGACAAAACCTGTTGGGGATGGGCAATGGACAGCCAAATGTGGATGCGCTGGTGAGTTTTCTCAGCTCTGATCGTTATCTCAGCGCTGTGCAGTTTCGCGATGGATTCAGTGCGAGTTCGGCAGACAACCCAATGCTGGGCCCAGCAGAAAGAAACCTCTACCACTCCGAACTGATTTATCGAGTGCATACCTTGTCTGAGTTAGTCAGCCACTTTTTCGTTAGCGTTGAACGCAATTTACAATGGCAAATAGAGCATAAACATCAGCAGTTTGCCGCTATGCTAGGTTTACTCGCAGCACTTCTGACATTGATCTTTTTCTTGGTTAAATCCATCTGTCAGAGAGTGGAAGGCAAACTCAATGCGATTCTTCGCGCACTGCAATGCCTAATCGAAGACGAGCAAGGCCGCTCTGACTGTCATGTCGGCGTGGAAGGTAACGATGAGCTGAGTGAATTCGCTCGACGCATTAACCAGATCATAGACGCTAAGCAGCAACAAACGAAGGAATTGATTGAAGCGAGGGAGGCGGCGGTGTCGGCCAATCGTGCCAAATCCACCTTCCTGGCCAATATGTCCCACGAGCTGCGTACCCCGCTCAATGGCATTATCGGTATGACGGAAATTCTCACTCAAAGTGATATGAACCAAGCGCAGCAGGAAGTGCTTAACGACATCGACGCCTCTTCACAGTCGCTGCTGATACTGCTCAATGATATTTTGGACTTGTCGAAAATTGAGTCCGGTAATCTCAACTTATGCTTAGAAGAGACCGCTCTGCGCGAAACGCTTTACCAGTCGATTTCTCTCTTTCAGCCCAAAGTGAGCAGTAAAAATTTAGAACTGTATCTCTCTATGGACGAAAACCTGCCTGCGAAAGTATTGGCGGATGAACATCGTATCCAGCAAATTTTGACCAATTTGATTGGTAATGCAGTCAAATTCACCGATAAAGGGCGTGTGTCGGTTGCGGTTGAATATAACGCTGAAACTGCGAGCCAGGGTATCTTGACGATCAAAGTGGCGGACACCGGGATAGGCATTGATAAACCGAAGCTGGCCACCATTTTTGAACCTTTTACCCAGGAAGATGACAGCATTACCCGTCAGTTTGGGGGGACTGGTCTTGGTCTCACCATTTGTCGCCAACTGCTGGCGATGATGGGCGGTGAACTGACCGCCACGTCCACCAAAGGGCTAGGAAGCTGTTTCTCATTTACGATTCCTATCAAGGTACTGGATGGAAGCCACTGGAGCCCTGACGAGATAAAAAGAGGTTTGTTGGTAGCCGACTCCGGCCCGTATGTCAATCAACTCGTGGGTGAATGCCATGTTGCCGGTATTGAGCTGATTAAGGTTAAGGAGATCAGCCAAGCTAGGCGCTTGAATACCGATTTCGATGTGGTGTTTTATTTCCACGCTGCGGGCAAGGATCTGCAAGGCGAGTTGATGGCATTGGAGGAGTGTGTGTCGTTGGATAAAGTGGTGCTTTGCCAGCCGCATTTTGCGACCGTCATGCTTAATTCAGACAAAATTCACGGTATGCTGACGCTGCCATTCTTGGGTAAGCGCTTTAAAACGTGTCTTGAGTCGCTCGGACAGAAACTGCGGCAAAACAACGTCACTGTGCTATCGCCGAATGTACACATCATTAACTCAGCCGTCGCACATTATTACAGTAAGAATCATCGCCGCATTTTGATCGCCGAAGACAACCTGATGAACCAGAAGATCGCCAGTTTCTTTTTAGACAAAGCGGGATATGAATACATGGTGGCCAGCAATGGGCAAGAGGCTTTGGAAGCGATTATGTACAGTGGTCGATTCGACGCAATTCTTATGGACTGCATGATGCCGGTCATGGATGGCATTACTGCGACACGTGAAATTCGTCGCTGGGAGAACGAGCAGGGGAGTGATAAGACGTTGATTATTGCACTGACGGCGAGTGTGCTTGAGGAAGATATCCAAAGCTGTTTCGATGCGGGAATGGATGCGTATCTACCTAAACCTTATAAATCCAATCAGCTATATGAACTGTTTGATGAACTCATGGCCTCCTAGTCAAGACTACGCAGTCGCCAATTGCTAGGGCGACTGCGTCTTGAAGTTAGCGAGTTGGTGATTGCGCTGAATCCACTTGATTGAGCAATTTGTTCAGCGCAGAACGATAGCTAAGCCAAGCGACAAAGCCCGCCAGCAGGTTGCCCAGTGCTGCGCCAATAAATAGCCCTTGCAACCCCGCTAACTGGGCGCCGATCCACAAGCAGGGTAAGAAGAATGCGAACAGGCGTAGCGCGGAAATGGTCAAAGCGGTATAGGACTTACCCAGCGCATTACAGACTGAAACCATTAGCATACAGATGCCTAGTGGGCCAAGGCTCAGCGGCACAATCAGCAAGTGCATGTTGAGCACCGACTCTACGTCGTGATCGCTGGTCATTAGTGTGGACAGCTGGCCCGCCAAAAGCATGCTGACTATCGCCAGAGCGGATTGGAACAGAAGTACAAAGCGAGTGGCAATGTTCACCAGTGATTGAATATCGGCGAACTTTTTTGCTCCCAAAAGACGCCCAACCATCGGCGGCATCGACATGGTCAGGGCAAGCACGCCGACCAAGGTAAAAAACTCGAAACGTGAACCAAGAGCCCAAGAAGCGACAGCCGCAGTACCGAAGCCTGCGATGAGTTTGGTTGCCAGCATCGAAGAGACAGGCGGTAACAACTGGCTAATCATCGCCGGGCCCATAATATGGCCTATAGCGGCAACGCTTGCAGAGACGTTAAGATCGTCTTTGGCAAAACTGATCCATGAGTTGCGCTGTAGTCGCGGTGCGATGACTAAAATGCCAAAACCAAAAGCGATGATGGTTGCAATCGCAGCACCTTCGATCCCCATATCCAAGGTGAAGATAAACAGCGGATCCAATGCCAAGTTCAGACCACTGGTCACCATCATCATGGTGCCTGGCAGTATCGTATTGCCGTTCGAACGACAAATGCTGTAGAGAAAATAGAGCATCGCTCCAGTCCAGGCACTGATAAGCCAGTAGGGCCAGTAGCTGTCGATGATGGCGTACACACTTTCTGGTGCGCCGAGAAGTTGTAAAATCCAGTGGCGAGTAAACCAAAGTAATGCACACACCAAAGCAATGCCCACTGCGCCCATGAGTACAATAAGCCCTGCCAGTTGGCGAGCATATTGCGTTTGATTCGCGCCTAATGCTTTGGAAATCACGGCCGTGGTCGCAATACCCAAACCGACTTGAATGCCGATGATCACCATTTGTAGCGGCAGGGTAAACCCTTGTGCGGCCAACGGCAAAATGCCCAACTGCCCGATAAAGGCGCTATCAACTAATTGGAAACTCATGAGTGAGAGCACGCCGAAAAGCATCGGCCACGTCATGGCGAAAAGCTGACGTGATAACGAAGGAGTATTTTGTGTCATAAATTCGATGTGTGAGCGGTCATGGCACAAAGTCTACATGACTCAGACAACTTGTGGGAAAAAGATTCATCCCGTTTTTCTGTGTGGTTAAGAGCCGATGGTTCAGGCAATAAAAAACCTCACCGAAGTGAGGCTTAGCTAACTGGCAAACTGTAAATGCAGCGGGCTTATTTCTTAGCACCAGTTGCTTGTTTATCTACTTCTGTCAGCTCGCGAATGCGACGGCTGATGTCGCGACGCGCTTTCGAAATCTCTGCGCTCTTGATGATGTGATCGTCGACGCGGTCTTCGTAGTCGGCTTTCATGTTCTTGATGATGGTTAGAATTTCATCATAAGTCATGTTGGGTTTAATGTAATCCAATAGGTTTTCGAGCAGTTCAACCCGTTTGCTGTTGTCGCGAACTTTTTTCTCATTGTCCAACAGTTCACGTTTCAGTTTGTTCTTGCGGCGTGCCTGCGCGACAATTTCAAATACCGTATTCATAGGTCCCTTACCTCAAATGTGAATGTGAAAAAGCAAAATAACTTCAAGATACCCTTCTTATTCTCGCTTTGAGCGCTATCTTGAGGTCACTCTTCTCGGCGATTCGTCCCGTCACAGATTAAAGCACATCATACACAGCCATAACAGCTTTTAGATCAAGCCAATGCCTGTCTGGATAAGAAAAATACAGATTTTGCCCTGCGAATTGTGTTTAACCAATGGTTCGCTATATTATCTGCGCAACAAATCAATCGATAGCCAAACAAAGTCGTATGACCTACGTAAATTCCACGCTGGAAAATGCCGAGAAATCCAGCGATCAAAACGCAAAAGATGTGTGTCAGAAGTTAAAGTACGCCTATATTGATGAAAGAGTCCGATTAGAAATCGTCGAAGTTGAGCTAAATCGCACCAAGATCGTGATGGTGGATGAAAAGGGAAGAATGCGTAAGATTTCACTGATACCAGAGCACTAACATTTTGAGTTAAAAAAGAAAAACGTGTTATGGTGTCACGTAAAATAGCCCTATAAGCCAGATGGTTGTATGCGCAAAATAACAATAAGGATAAGCCAAATGAAGATTGAATTGACCGCCGTTGAAGCACGTGCCATTGGATGTTTGATTGAAAAAGAAGTGACCACGCCAGACCAATATCCGCTGAGCTTAAATGCCCTGACTAACGCTTGCAACCAAAAAAGCAACCGTGAGCCAGTGATGAATTTGTCAGAGTCTGACGTGTTGGATGCCGTCGATCAACTGATTGCTCGCCGTTTGGTCAGTGACGAAAGTGGCTTTAACAGCCGTGTGAGCAAATACCAGCACCGTTTCTGCAATACCGAGTTCGGTGATTTAAAACTATCGGCTCAGGAGAAAGGCATTGTCTGTTGCATGCTCCTGCGCGGTGCACAAACACCGGGTGAACTGCGTACCCGGACCAATCGTCTCGCAAACTTTGCCGATGTTAAAGAAGTAGAGACGGTGTTGGACAGATTGGCGAGTGAAGAACGTGGCCAGTTGGTGGTAAAACTGCCGATTGAGCCCGGTAAACGCGAATCGCGTTATATGCATCAGTTTTGTGGTGAAGTAGATGCGAGCCAAGTGGCCCTGTCGATGCCGGTTCATGCTGCCAGTCACCCCGCAGGCGATCAGCGAATCGCTGAATTAGAAGAGCAAGTGAGCGCCCTCAGGGAGGAACTGGATGAGCTTAAAGCCTTAGTTCAATCGCTCCTGTAATGAATCAATGTTCTGTGGGTTCGGATTGGTCAGTCTATCTGATCCGAACTCGTCTCAATGCCCTTTATTGCGGCATCAGCAATAATGTCGAGCGACGCTTTAGCCAGCATCAACTAGGGAAAGGCGCCAAAGCGTTACGTGGTAAAGGGCCATTGGTGCTCGAATGGTCCTATCCTGTTGGTGATAAAAGCACGGCGTTGAAAATCGAACGTCACATCAAATCGCTACCCAAAAGAGACAAAGAGCGCCTAATAAAAGGTGATCTATGTTTGCCTATCGATAATTTCCCTTATTGATATCACTATTCTCAATATAAAACTGATACGCTTTTATTGGACTTGATGAATAACAACAAGGATTGAGCGCATATGCAGCAGCACAATAAAATCGCAGTGGGTATCGGCTTAGCACTGGCTTCACTTTCTTCCTTCGCGGCTAACCACGTTGCGGACGGACGCGGCAACGGCATGGGCAATACCGGAGTTGCATCGGCAGACTACCTGACCGCACCATTTTACAATCCGGCCCTCGTCGCCGATTTCAAGCAGCAGGATGATTTTGGACTTCTCTTACCCTCGTTTGGCGTGAATGTCCGAGACAGTGATGACAGTTTGACGACCATTGACGATCTACAAGATGCCATCGACCGATATGAGAATTCGGCCAAAGGGCAGGATCAGATTGATCAACTCAACCGTTATATGGATGACTTACAAGGGAACACTCCTCTTACCGTTAGCAGCAGTTTAGGGTTGGCGCTAGCCATTCCGACCAAAGCGCTTTCTACGAACTTGTTTGCCAGAGGTTACGTTGAGATCGTCGCGTTGCCAGTCATCGTCGATTCAAACGGTAATACGGCGGCGGACGTAGAAGATCGCTATACCGACTCAAGTGTGAAAATGGCGGCATTTGGTTATACCGAGTTTGGTTTGGCGCTGGCCAAAGAGCTTACCTTCTCCGAACAGCGCGTTTCGCTGGGCGTTACGCCAAAACTGCAAAAGATGACCACCTATTTTGTTCAGCCCTCGGTCAAAGATTTTGATGTCGAAGATTATGATGACAGTGAACATGAAGAATCGGCCTTCAACCTCGATTTAGGTGCGGTTTGGTATAAGGATGAGTTCCGTGTTGCCTTTGCGATAAAAGATCTATTGAGCCAAACCATCGATTTGAAGGACAAAACCGGACTGAAGAAGGACACCTATGAGCTAAACACTCAGATCACCCTCGGTGCGGCTTATTCAGGTGAGCTTCTGACGGCAGCGATTGATTTTGACCTTACCAAGCAAGAGCGGTTTAAGTCACTTAACGATGAAACGCAGTTTGTTCGTTTGGGGGTGGAAGGCAATGCTTGGGGATGGGCGCAGCTACGTGCGGGCTATGAAATGGATCTCGAAGACACGGTAGAAAATGCGTTTACATTCGGTATTGGTATCAGTCCATTTGATGTGGTTAGCTTGGATCTGGCAGCCAGCTATGCGGGTGAAAACCAGTTTGGCGTTTCGGGAAATTTGGCCTTTACGTTCTAAAAACTGAAAAGCACTGATTCTTTCCTCTCGCCATGTCGTGTATGGAATAATAAAGCCCTCAAGCGTAGAGTTCTACTCGCTTGGGGGCTTTTTAGTCAATGCTAAAATGGATAGACAAATTGTGACACTGAACTGGAGTCTTAACAGATTTCACGTTACTCTTTCAGTACAACCTGGTTAGGTCATGCCAATAATAAATTCCAAGAATAAATCGAGTGTCACATGAAAAAAGCATTAATGATGTCTTTGCTTTGTATAGCAAATTTTAGTGCCAATGCACAAACTGCAGAAGTATTGAACGGATATTGGGCGTATCAAGAATATTTAGAGCGTTTCCCAGAACAAGCCGATTTAACCAATGCGCTTGCGCAAACAGTGCGTAACCATCCTGTGCCGCTGAAAGCGTATCAAGCCAAACCAGTGCGTATTTCTGTGGTGTTTCCCGGGCAACAAGTGTCTGATTACTGGGTTAGGAATCTGAGTGCGTTTGAGAAACGCATGGATAAGCTGCAGATAAGCTATCAGATCAACCAAGTGTTCACCCGCCCAAATGCCGATGTTAAGCAGCAAAGCGTCTCTTTGATGGAGGCGCTGAAGAGTAAGTCGGATTATCTGATTTTTACCTTGGATACCACCCGTCACCGCAAATTCATTGAGCATGTTCTTGACTCCTCGGACACTAAGCTGATCTTGCAAAACATCACCACGCCAGTACAGGCATGGGAAAAACGCCAACCATTTTTGTATGTCGGTTTCGACCATGCGCAAGGTAGTATTGCGCTGGCTAAGCAATTGGAAAAAATGTACCCACAGGGCGGCAAGTACTCTGTGCTCTATTTCTCAGAAGGCTATGTTAGTGACGCCAGAGGCGATACCTTTATTCGTGAGCTAAACAGGGACAACCGTTTTCAATTGCGCTCGTCGTTCTACACTAAAGCGACCAAAGACTCTGGTTATGAAACCGCGATGATGAGCTTAGAAAAATACCCAGATGTCAACTTCATCTATGCCTGCTCGACCGATGTCGCCTTAGGCGCACTAGATGCGTTAAAAGAGCTTAAACGAGACGATATTGTGCTCAACGGCTGGGGCGGTGGATCCGCTGAATTGGACGCCATCAGCGCGGGTGATCTCGATCTCACCGTCATGCGGATGAATGATGATACGGGCATAGCGATGGCAGAAGCGATTAAGTGGGATTTGGAAGGGAAGAACGTCCCGACGGTATTTTCAGGAGATTTTGAAGTGGTGACCAAACAAGACAGCCCGCAGCACATCGAAGCGCTTAAAGAGAGAGCCTTCAGATATTCTGGCCAATAGTGAATGATAGACGACGCAACTTCAATCAAACGCCAATCTCTGGCCACCTTAATCACCCGCATATTTTTACTGGTACTCGGTGTGATCACTATCGGGATTTTTATCCAGAGTTATTATTTCAGCAATAAAATCATCAATCAGGAAGTGCTGCGTACCAAGCAACAGACGTCAGCACTGGTGAGAAACCTGTTTGAAAACCACTTGGTCGCGCTGCAGATCCACCATGATAACAGCGCGAAAAGTAGCGCGATATTTGACTTTTTTGCGCAAAAAAATAGCGAAAATCTCGATTTCTTTTTCCTCAGTGTCGATCAAGCGGATCCGTCTCATACGCCAGAATTTCGCTTTCTCACCGATGCCTCCGGTGTGATTTGGGATGACGGTAATGGCCATTTCTATGGCGTCAATGAAGTGATCTTAGCGAAGATTGCTCGCCGCGTCGCATTCAATAACAACTGGCACTATCTTTCCATGCTCACCCTGATGGGCCCAAGACACCTATTGGTAAGGCGCTCACCAGTGATTGATCCAAACAGTGGTGAAGTGCACGGGCAGTTTTATGTCACTATGGTGCTGGATAACAACTTCCCGCTGGTCGAGATGTTAGAGAGCGGCAGTAACAGCGACAGCATTCTTTTATTGGCTGAGCAGAATACCATCGCGCATTCAATGAATGGTAACGAGACTTACGACGTAGATGCCGTTATGGAACTTAAAGAGGCTGCGGATAATGCAGTGATGCACAATAACCTTGTCAGCCAAACCGCAATTCGCATCAATTCGTCCGATACACCTTTATCCATCTTGGCGGTACAAGACAACAGCCATGTGGTTTCTCTGCAGCGACAACATTATCTCGGTATTATTTTCTCAATTTTACTGATGCTCATGCTTTCAATGATGATCCGGGTGTGGATCCAAAACCGCGTTGCAAACGCCTTGAGTACCTTGATGAACTACAGTCGCTTTGGCGCCGCTGGTGAGCGCTTTCAGCGATTTTTGGGTTCTGACATTGTTGAGTTCGATCACATTGGTCACACATTAGAAGATACCTTCGAGCAGCTTGAATCTCAGCGCCGCTCTTTTCAGGATTTATTCAATTTTGCGCTCTCTCCTATGATGGTGTGGTCAGAAAATGGTCTGCTGATTAAGATGAATCCCGCCGCGCGTAAAGAGCTGGTGGTTGATAGCCTTGATCAGCCTGAAATGATGCATCCGGTGTTTCATTCGTTTAAACAACTGTTGTTGCCGCATGTCTCCATGGCAGGTCAAGGGGCCACTTTAACGGGCGTCAACGTGCCGATTGGTGACAAAATATTCCGTTGGAACCTGTCTCCTATTGTGGTGGACCACGGCATCAGCGGCATCATCGTGCAGGGGCAGGACATCACCACCTTGATTGAAGCCGAAAGGCAAAGCCAGCTTGCTCGACGCGAAGCTGAGCAGTCTGCAAAGACTCGCGCGGATTTCTTAGCGAAAATGAGCCATGAAATACGTACTCCGCTCAACGGTGTTCTTGGTATTGCGCAACTGCTCAAACGTTCGGTGCAAGGAGAAGAGAATCTTAAACAGGTGGATGTTCTGTGTCACAGTGGCGAACATCTGCTGGCGGTACTTAATGACATTCTTGATTTCTCAAAGATTGAACAAGGCAAATTCAACATCAAGAAACGTCATTTCAGTTTCGCCGATACCTTGTATACCGTGGAGAACATCTATCGACCAATTTGCCGTGACAAAGGAGTAGTTCTCTCAATTCAAAGCGATTTGCCACAGACTTATCAGCTTTGCACTGATCAAGTTCGTCTCAATCAGATCTTGTTCAATCTGCTCAATAACGCGGTGAAATTCACCATGCACGGGCACATTGATGTGACTTTCTCTTTGACGTCGAGCGAGCAAACACCGCAGAAACTGGAGATCCGTGTTGCAGACACGGGCATTGGCATTGCTCAAGACAAATTGGAGAGTATTTTTGAGCCCTTTGTGCAGGCAGAATCCATTACTACGCGAGAATACGATGGGAGTGGCCTTGGCTTAACCATAGTTAAGAATCTGGTGGAGATGCTTGGTGGGGAGATCAAGGTGAAGAGCGAACTTGGACGAGGTTCTGAGTTTTGCGTCCTCTTACCTGCTAGCGAAAGTGTTCCTCCCGAAGCAAACAGCGGCGTTGCCGTTACACCAGAAAACTTATTCGCTCAGCCGCTAAAAGTGCTGTTAGTCGAAGATAACCACACCAATGCCTTCATATTAAAAGCGTTCTGCCAAAAATATCGCATGCAAGTGGAATGGGTTCAAGACGGTACGTTGGCGTTGGAAAAACTAACAAGCGAGACATTTGATCTGGTTATCATGGATAATCAGTTGCCGAAGATGGGAGGCATCACGGCCACCAAATTGATCCGTGAGGACCTGAAGTTGGCGACCCCAGTTTACGCGTGTACGGCGGATACCCAAGAAGAGACCAAGCGCGCTTTCTTATCTGCGGGCGCGAACTACGTATTGGTGAAGCCGATTAAAGAAGAGGCCTTATACCGTGCTTTTGTGCACTTTAAGCAGCATTTTTGCTAATGAATCTGGCAACTCTTTTGTTAACTCAACGGGGCTAAGCCTGACCCGCTTTAAAAGAGAGCTCAAGCAGCTCTCTTTTTAATTCGCTAGTCATTCTCACTTCTTGTTCGAAACTGATGCCGACAAACCAGCCATTGGGCATTTTACGCACACTTGCGATATGACAGCCGTTATCTGCGGAGATAAAGCGGTTCAGTGTGGACTCGACTTTAACAAAAGCGCCTTTGGCAAATTCGGGCTCGACGAGTGTGGTGAATCCGCAGCCAGAGACAGAAAAATCGATCAAGTTGCCTTGATACTGATTGCCATTGTGCGTCAGCATACCGTTGAGCGCCACCTTGTAACGCACGTGTTCGCGCACAGGCTTAGTGGCAAAATTGCTCGGTATACGGAGAAAAAGGAGAAACGCGGGCTTGGCAATGGTCGTCAAAATACTGCTTTTGAACGCAACGATATGACCCAGCTCAGTATCGGCAATACCGCGTACCACCACATCCGTGTTCTCCAATTTGCGCAAGACAAACTCTTCCTTGTCCTTTTCGGCGATTTCAATAATGACAAAGTGCTTATCTTTCAAACCAATGAAAGTGGCTGGGCGAGCCATTTTATCATCTGGACCAAACTCAAAGCTGACATTCAGTTTCATGCCGGGGGTTAGGAAACGGCGAATTTCTTCCTTGCTATTGCTGGGAGCCATGGAGCGTTCTGTTTTATCGTTTAGGTATCTGAACTATAAACTGGAAGAGAGCGGCATCAAAGTAAGGATGCCGCGCAGACAAGAGGTTAATGCGTATTTTGTGACGTTGTCCGTCTCTGCAATCGGGTGTTGAAAATGCCTAACGTTTTTCGACACCGTGCGCTGGTGGCTGGTAATCCAGCGACGTATCGTGACGCATGAAGATGTTGCTGGCGATAAGGCTACCGCTGCTGACGACAATCAGTGCTAACCAAGTGATGTTATCAGGATATTCGCCAAAGGCAGGTATCGCGAGCACAGTCGCAAGTACAGGCGTTGCGCTGCCAAAGGCGGCACTCCTTTCAGCACCGAGCGTGCGTACAGCGTATAGATAGGTGACAGACGCGATTAAGCCCGCGCCGAGGCCTTGAATTAAAGTATGGCCCAGTAACTCACGCCAAGGCCATTCAGCGAGCGGAGCCTGAACCAGATAACTTGGCAATAGGCCGCTGTACATAGCCAGCACGAGAGCGATCAAAGAGAACAAGGCAACAAAACCTGAACTGACTAAGGCATTGAGATTGGCGACCCGAGCGCTGATGGTAAAACTCGCCCACATCAGACTACAAAGAAGAAACAGCAGATGTCCTTTGGTTTCTTGCCCTAAGTGTAAGCCATTCAAATGAGGAGCCAAAAATAACCCAATGCCTATGACAACCAGCGACAAGCCAAATATTCTATGTCGACTCAGTGGCTGTTGATAGAACAGCACCGCAATACCTGTGACAAACAAAGGCAGGGTTCCCGGAACCAGTGTGCTGCCGTGGGCCACCGGGACATAGTGCATCGCTGTGCCCGCCATGAGCAGATAAGGCAAGCCGCTGCCAATAAACATGCCTGCTAGATAGCGTTTGGGTACCTGAACAATCTGAGTTTTTGCTCTGAGGACCAGTGGTGAAAGTACAAGCGCTGGTATGAGAAAACGTGTTAGGGCTATATCGGCAGGCTGAAGCGCTGAAATCGCGCCGCCTTTCAACGAGAGAAAAAAGCCAGACCAAATGAATAAGGTGATGAATATCGCGAGGTAGCCGAGCGTCATAATGTGCATGAATAAGTTAACATAGTGTTAATTATCGTTTGTTGTTCGGGGTGAATTTTGGCAAAAATCATCATAGATGAGATAAATATTGATGATTTCCACTAATTAAATCGTTTTTGATGAAGAGAAAAGCCAGTGTGATGGATAGGATAGATAAGAAAATACTCGGATTGATTCAAGAAGATGGTCGCCTAACCACTGCAGAGATCGCTGATAAGGTTGGTTTATCTGCCTCGCCCTGCGCAAGACGGATTAAACGTTTAGAGCAAGATGGCATCATCGCTGGATATCATGCGTATCTAGTTCGGGATAAAGTGGGTATTGCCATGACGGTGTTTGTCGAGGTGAGTCTCAACAATCATCAAGTGACGTCAATTGATCACTTTGAACAAGCCATTGTAGAAATGGAAGAAGTCGTCAGTTGTCACGTCGTCTCCGGAGCCTACGACTACTTGCTTGAGGTAGTGGCAAAAGACTTAACCGGATATGAAGCGTTTACTCGAAAGTTGCAGCGTTTACAAAACGTCAAGGATATTCATACGCACTTAGCGATTCGTAACGTAAAAAACTCAGCGGCACTGCCGATCTACCGCTAATAAAAAGCGGAGCTCAAATTGCTCCGCTGATAAAATTCGTTTGCTAACAATGACTACTGATGGCGCATTTGAGAAATTTCACAATTGCCCGTATCTCGGTCGATTCGAAAAGAGAATGCCGCAGAGTGATATTCTGAGCCATCACACCAAATGGTTTCTCCGAAGATCTTGCACAAATCAAGGTCGTTGATCGATCCAAATTCTTTCACGTGTCTGACGACGGATAAGAATTTCGCTCTAGCAACGGTTTGACTTTCCATGTGATTCAAGCGATTGAAAAGCATGTCATTTTGCATGTTCACCAGCCAACTATTTTGTTTTATGAAAACTTATGAATACGAAGTTAACCAAAAAAGCAGCAAAAGTAAAGCATTATTGTGACGCGTGTCGCTATTTTCCCCCTGTGCTGGTACTAAAAGTCCTGTAAGGAAAAGGGTTTTACGGCTCTTCGAGTACATACGCGCTCTTCACGTTAGGGTGACTATTTAAGCAGTGGGCACGAACGGTATGCTATACCTAGGAGAGATTGTTTTGGCTAGTTGGCGTAAAGCGATGTTTTCGTTATGCTCATGAGCAAAACAGAGCCGAAAAACAGAAGACGGATGTGTGGATGAAAAAAATTTTGGTGGTGTTAATTATCCTGTTGTTGCTGGTTGGAGCCGCAGCGGGCTATTACGTCTTCTTTATGCAGCCGGAGGAAGTAAAAGAGCCGCAAAGCGAACAAGCGCCACCAGCGGTTGCTACCGAGATGAAACCTATACTTGATCTTGAAGCGCCGGCCCCAGAAATTACGGAATATTACGTCGTTGAGCGACGTATTAGCGTGCACAATAAACCTCAAGAAGATGCGTTGGTGGTCGATCATCTTTATAAAGGAGAGAAGCTCACCATTTTGGAAAAACAACTCGGCTGGGGGCGAATTACCGATTATCTCGTCTATGAGGAAGGGGGGGAAGAGACGGCGGAGTGGGTCAATATGACGCAGTTATCTAACGAGAAACCCGTGATAGAAGAGATGGAACGCTTGGAGATTCTCGATGGATACATCGCGCGTTCAGATGATCTCCTACAGCATCAGGAGGTTTTCCGCAAACACACTCAACAACTGCTGAATGATGGCACTTGCAAGCCGCAAGATTTTGAGGAACTCGGTGGTTGGGTGCGCTCCGTCACTTTTCAGCCTAGAGAAGTGTATTTCATATACTGTGGCGGCTTGGATCAAGAAAATAAAATTTATCTCGATATCAATAGCGGAGATATTTTCTATCGATAGATTGAACGCTACCCATCGGCGCAGATTTTAGATTTTTTTAGTTGAGCTAGATCCACCTTAGGCATAGTATGACCAAGCAAGCCACTGTGGCTTGCTTTTTGATCTTGAGTACCGCGATGCATTCAAACTTTTTACGACTATTGGCTTTGCTGTTAACACTGGTGATGACACCAGTAGAAGCCTTTGCATCGATTGCCGAGAACATAGAACGTTCCAACTCATTAAGCGGACGTCTTGCTAGCGCACACCTCAAGCTGACCAATCACTTTGCTGGTGAAAGCCGTAGCGAGCAGGACAGTGCTTCTTTTCCCGTTTCACAATCGTATCAACGACATGATGCTGCCGCTATCTTGCATGCGAATCGTTGGAGTGTTGCGCAGCGTGAAGACTCACCGCGGAACAGCGACCCGCTCTTCTTTAGTGGCCTTGATCAACCTAACATTCATGGCAACTTATTTCGTCTTTACGATTGTTTAAGACAGCTTGAGCTATTACGAGCCTACCATTTTTCTCCCAACCATCGTTTGGCGGGTTGGAAAGAAACCAATGCCATGTACGTCGCGCTCAACAGTCAATTTTCCTGACTCAATTTTCTAATCAAAAAACATTTATTTGAACTGAATTGACTCTGTCTCTCTAGACGGAGGGGAAAACTATGACAAAAAAACACAAATCGGCCAAGGTGCTCAATCACTATTCCGTTTGGAAGTACTTGGTGTTGATTACTACCCTAGTGATTCTCACTTTAAGCGCGATTCCAACGTGGTATGGCGAGCAACCCTCAATCCAGATTGCCTACGCGAAAGATACGACGCCTCAGTATGATCTGCTGCAATTGAAAAAATGGTTGGCTTCACAAGAGATCACGGTGGATAAGATCACCCAGCAAAACGGCGTAACGACCTTGGTATTTGCCGACGAAAACGCGCAAAGCCTCGCTAGAAAACGTCTAGATGGCGTCTTACATGCTGATGCAACCCTCACGTTTTCTTACCTCTCGATCGCGCCGCAATGGCTGAGCGACTTAGGGTTCAATCCGATCAAACTCGGGTTAGATCTACGTGGCGGGGTACAGTTTCTGCTCAATGTGGATGTAGACAAAGCGTTTGAAGAGCAACGGGACGCCTTAGCTGATGAAGTTCGTGCGATGCTACGTAGCGAGAAACTGCGCTCCGTGCAAATCCAGGCGAGCAAAACTTCCGAGCTACGAGTGCTCAGCGAGAGTGTGCAGGCCAAGGATAAAGTGGTGTCGTTTATCAAAACCAATTATGCCAATTGGCAAACGCGCACAGAAGCTGGAGCCTTAGTCATTAAGCCATCAGAGGCCTACGTGAGCGAGTTCCAAAGCACAACGCTCAAGCAAAATCTTAAGATCATGCGCGATCGCATTGAAGAGCTTGGCATTACGGAAGCCTTGGTGCAGCGTCAAGGTGCGCACAGTATTCGCATTGAGCTACCCGGAGTGCAAGACCCTGCTCAAGCGAAAAATGTGATTGGCGCAACGGCCAGTCTGGCTTTCTATGCAGTGAAAGCTCCGGGCGCAGTGTCTTCGTCAGAAGATCTTATCCTCAGTGACAATGATGGCCGTCAAGTGATTCTGGATAAACGCCCAGTGCTAACCGGAGAGCATATTGTCAACGCCCGCGCTGGCGTGGATAAGATGGGCATGTCGGAAGTGAACATCTCACTCGACCATAGTGGCGGCAAGAAGATGAGCGATTTCTCCGCCAAACATTTGGGTAAACCGATGGCGACGGTTTACCGCGAATACATTACACAAGAAAATGGTGAGATCTCGCGCAGTGAGCGTGTGATCAGTGTGGCCACGATTCAGTCTCAACTGGGCAGCCAATTTCGCATCACCGGTGCTGGCAGCATGGATGAGGCGCAGCAACTGGCTCTGTTGCTGCGAGCGGGATCGTTGACCGCTCCCGTCTCGATTGTTGAAGAGCGCACCATTGGCGCGTCACTCGGAGCGGAAAACATCGAAAACGGCTTTGCCGCTCTGGCATTAGGCATGGGGCTGACGCTAACTTTCATGGCGCTCTGGTATCGTCGTCTGGGCTGGGTGGCTAATGTTGCACTTGTCGCCAACATGCTTTGTTTACTTGGTCTCATCGCTTTGCTTCCGGGCGCTGTACTGACATTACCGGGCATCGCTGGCTTAGTATTGACGGTCGGGATGGCAGTCGACACCAACGTGATCATTTTTGAGAGAATTAAAGACAAGATGCGTGAAGGACGCAGCTTCGCGCAAGCGATTGATGCTGGGTTTGACAGCGCTTTCTCAACCATTCTCGATGCCAATATCACCACTATGATTACCGCCGTCGTGCTCTATGCCATCGGCAATGGGCCAATTCAAGGCTTCGCATTAACGTTGGGATTGGGCCTGCTGACCAGTATGTTCACGGGTGTTTTTGCTTCTCGAGCCATGATCAATCTGATCTGGGGACGAGATAGCCGCCGCAGTGTGAGGGTTTAACTATGATCAATTCTATGAAAAAGCACATCCGTTCGATCCGTTACTTGACCAGCGTCATTTCACTCGCACTGATGCTCGTTGCTTTGGGAGCATTGGCGGTACGCGGTTTAAATCTAGGGTTAGATTTTACCGGAGGTATGGTCACTGAAGTGGCGTTAGCGCCCACGGTGACCAATCATCAGTTACTCGATGCAGTACAACCGATTTTGGGTGAATCGGCTACGGTGACTAAGGCGGGAGAAGAGGGGCGATGGGTGATTCGCTACTCATTACCTGAGGAGCAAACCAGCCTTCCAGATCTATCCAGTGGGTTGGCATCTGTCTCCTCGCAGGTATCGGTGATTAGCAATAGTGTGGTTGGGGCACAAGTTGGGCAGGATTTACTTGAACAAGGCGGCATGGCCATGCTGGTTTGTCTCTTGGCGATTTTGGGTTACCTCTGTCTGCGCTTTGAATGGCGTCTAGCCGGCGGCTCTTTAGTGGCTTTGCTTCACGATGTAGTACTGGTGCTGGGTTTCTTTGCTATCACGCAGATGGAATTTAATTTGACGGTTTTCGCTGCCATTTTAGCGATATTGGGTTACTCTCTGAACGATTCGATCATTATTGCTGATCGTATTCGTGAACTGTTGATCGCTAAACAAGACGACACCACGGAGCAGATCAACGATCAAGCCGTGATAGGCACGTTTTCGCGTACCATGGTCACGTCGGGGACCACGCTCATCACCATCGCTGCACTCTGGTTAATGGGCGGTAGCGCCTTGCTGGGTTTCTCAACGGCGATGTTTATTGGCGTGCTCTCTGGTACTTGGTCGTCAATTTCTATTGGTACGGTCTTACCAGAATGGTGGCAGCTTAAACCAGTCCATTACTTGCCGGCAGAAATCGACACAGCTCCTTAGCTCACAGAGCATTCGTCGAACGGTAAATAGCGTTACGCGATAAAATAGTGAATACATAAAACAAAGCCACAGAATAATGTGGCTTTATTTTATTTAAAAATTTAATCTTAAAAAATATATATCAATTAGTGTGGATTTTAGT
The DNA here is from genome assembly GCF_015767675.1 of Vibrio navarrensis. Classification (NCBI taxonomy): domain Bacteria; kingdom Pseudomonadati; phylum Pseudomonadota; class Gammaproteobacteria; order Vibrionales; family Vibrionaceae; genus Vibrio; species Vibrio navarrensis. The sequence goes on from NZ_CP065218.1 coordinate 1,112,227, forward strand.
TGGATATTTATTGATAAATAAGAATTTAGATAGATGAAGGAAATATATCGGTAATTCGTTGAGAGTGTCTGTAAGTTATACACTTCAGCGATGAAACAAGAAAAAACATCAAGTCCTATTTAATACAATCACTTACGAATCTTCTCATCAACATTAAGATTATAAATTCATTTTAATTCAATGAATTATATTTTCATTAACCATTTTATAACATTTCATCCCTTATGAGATCTAGCTCAACATTAGGTGTAATTTTTAAAATTTTATTTGAAATGTAATATTTATAAGTTAGCTTATTTAAATAGGTGAACGTTAGATGAAGACGTCACAAATAATATTTAAATTGTCAGTTGGCAAATATTTGCCAATCGGTCTATGTGCTAGATTTTTTGCTGTTAAGAATGGAGTTCTTAGATGAAAAAGGTCGCTTTGATCACCGGATCAAAAGGCGGAATTGGTTCTGCAATCTCTTCTCAACTTGTACAAGATGGCTATCGCGTAGTGGCTACTTATTTCACAGGTAACTATCAATGTGCGCTAGATTGGTTTAACGAAAAAGGCTTTACCGAAGAGCAAGTGCGCTTGTTTGAGCTTGATGTAACGAACACCCAAGAGTGTGCTGAGCGTTTGAGCCAACTCCTTGAAGAGGAAGGCACCATTGACGCCGTCATCAATAACGCGGGTATCACTCGTGATGGTGTGTTCAAAAAGATGAGAGCAGAGGCGTGGCATGATGTCATTAATACTAATCTCAACAGTGTGTTTAATGTGACGCAACCGCTTTTCTCCGCCATGTGTGAAAAAGGTAATGGCCGCGTTATCAACATCTCCTCCGTAAATGGGTTAAAAGGTCAATTTGGCCAGACTAACTACTCTGCAGCAAAAGCCGGCATGATCGGATTCTCCAAAGCATTGGCGCTGGAAGGGGCTAGAAATGGTGTCACGGTCAACGTGATTGCGCCTGGATACACATTGACGCCAATGGTTGAGCAGATGAATCCGGAAGTACTTGAAAACATCAAGGCTCAGATTCCAATGCGTCGCCTAGCTACGCCAGATGAGATTGCTAAAGCGGTCTCTTTTCTAATGAGTGACGCAGGTGCGTATATCACGGGTGAGACACTGTCGGTCAACGGCGGCTTATACATGCATTAAAGGATCAACCTAATGGAAAAAGTATACATTGTCGCCGCTAAACGTACCCCAATCGGTTCATTTGGTGGTGCGTTAAAAAATACCTCAGCGGGCGAGTTAGCGGCGGTTGCGATCAAAGGTGCGTTGGCGCAAGCTAAGGTCGATGTCGAACATATCGACGAAGTCATTGTGGGCAACGTGGTGAGTGCAGGTCAAGGAATGGGTGTTGGACGCCAAGCCTCTGTTTATGCAGGTATTCCCGCCAGTGTCCCTGCCTATACATTAAATATGGTGTGTGGCAGCGGGATGAAAACCGTGATGGATGCCGCTTCGCATATCCGAAGCGGTGATGCCGAGATTGTCGTTGCGGCTGGGGTTGAAGTGATGTCGCAGATCCCATTTGCAATGCCGGGTAGTGTGCGTGACGGCAACAAGATGGGTCATCTATCGATGCAAGATTTGCTCATCGCAGATGGCTTGACCGATGTGTTCAATCAATATCACATGGGTGTGACGGCGGAAAATGTCGCCAAACAGGTAGGTATTAGCCGCGAAATGCAAGATCAATACGCGCTTGCGAGTCAGCAAAAAGCCGTTGCCGCGATCGAAGCTGGCAAATTTAAGCAAGAAATTGTTCCGGTTGAAGTCAAGCAACGTCGCGAGACAGTTTTGTTTGATACCGACGAATATCCCAAAGCCAATGCGACGTTGGAAGGACTGAAAGGTCTTCGTCCCGCATTTGACAAAGAAGGTAGTGTGACAGCGGGAAATGCTTCTGGCATTAACGATGGCGCGAGCGCGATTATTTTGGCTTCAGAACACGCAGTGAAAACCTATGGCTTGCAGCCTTTAGCGGAAGTTGTGAGCTACGCGCAGTCTGGATTAGCGCCTGAAATTATGGGTCTTGGCCCCGTTGAAGCGGTAAGCAAAGCGTTGGCGAAAGCGCAACTGTCAACCGATGACATTGATGTGTATGAACTCAATGAAGCCTTTGCAGCTCAGGCACTTGGCGTTATTCACAAGTTGGCAGAGCAACATCAGGTATCGGTTGCTTCCATTCAAGATAAAGCAAACCTTAACGGTGGCGCGATTGCATTGGGGCATCCACTAGGAGCGTCTGGTAACCGTATTTTGGTTACATTGATTCACGAGCTGCACAAACAAGATGGTCAGTTTGGTGTGGCTTCGTTGTGCGTCGGCGGTGGTATGGGTACTGCCGTGATAGTGAAAACAGTTAAGTAATTCGATTAATAACCTCTACATTTCGTTAGGAGATAAACCATGTACACGGATTTTTTCAAAACTTTTACTGATCAAACAGAGAAAAACCTACAACCTTACTTCAAGTTCAACAAGCTGGTAACGAAAAACGTTGAAGTTCTGACTGAACTGCAACTAAACGCGATTCGCACCTACAGCGAAATGGGTTTGGCGCAAATGAAAGCGGCATCTGAAATTAAAGATGTTACTTCACTGGCCACATTTAACAGTCAGCAACTGGGTGTATTGACTAAGCTATCTCAGCAAATGCTGGACGACAGCAACAAGCTGCAAGCGATCGCCAAAGAGTTCAAAGACGATGTTGAAAAGATGACTTCGGAAAATATCAAAACAGTTACACCTGCGTAATTTGTTCTGTGTTCACGCCGCCTATCTAGGCGGCGTTTTTTCCGAGTAAGGGAGTATCATTATGTTGCAACACTTCTTTTCGGACTATCTTGTAAAGCTCCAAGAGACCAATCAAAAATGGTGGCAAGACTTTGAAGCAAGCAAGGCAGCCGTCAATTCTCCTTTGAACAAGGCAATGCAAGAAGTGAACTTTGAGGATGCGGCAAGATTTGTTGAAAAAGCGGCAAATCAGCCTGCAGCATTGCTGAAGTTGCAGACGCAGTGGTGGGAACAACAACTGCAAATTTGGCAAAATGTGGCGCTTTCCGGCAACACTCAAAGTGTTATTGAAGCTGAGCAGGGAGACAAACGTTTCTCTAATGAAGCTTGGCAAGCAGAAGCGATGTACAGCTTCATCAAACAGTCCTACCTTCTGTTTAGCAAAACGTACATGGATACCATCGACGCCATTGAAGGGCTCGATGAGAAAACCAAAGAACGTATCACTTTTTTCTCTCGCCAAGCGATTAACGCGCTTTCACCATCGAATTTTATCGCAACCAACCCTGAGTTGCTTAAGCTAACGATTGAGAAGAATGGCGAAAATCTGCTCACCGGATTAGAGCTACTCAAAGAGGATGTGGCTGCGAGTGCGGACATCCTTAAAATTCGCATGACCAACAATAATGCGTTCCGTCTCGGCGCCGATATTGCGACCACGCCAGGTGATGTGGTTTATCAGAATGAACTCTTTGAGTTGATTCAATATCGCCCCATGACAGAGCAAGTCAATGCCACCCCGCTGCTGATCGTCCCGCCGTTTATCAATAAATACTACATCCTTGATTTAACCGCTAAGAACTCGATGGTTCGCTGGCTTTTAGAGCAAGGCCACAGTGTATTTATGATCTCTTGGCGTAACCCTGGTCTAGCGCAGGCGAACGTTGAGTTTGGCGATTACGTGACCGAGGGTGTGGTCAAAGCGGTGACCGCAATTGAAGAGATCACGGGTCAAGAAGAGATCAACGCAGCAGGTTATTGCATTGGTGGTACGGTGCTGGCGTGTACGGTGGGTTACTACGCGGCGAAGCGGATGAAAAAACGCATCAAGTCGGCGACCTTTTTCACCACGCTTTTGGATTTCTCTCAGCCAGGCGAAGTAGGTGCTTACATTAACGACACCATCATCAGTGCAATTGAAGCGCAAAATACCGCTAAGGGTTATATGGATGGTCGTTCGCTCAGTGTGACATTCAGTTTGCTGCGGGAAAATAGCTTGTACTGGAACTACTACGTGGATAACTACCTCAAAGGCAGTAGTCCGGTGGATTTCGATCTTCTGTACTGGAATAGCGACAGCACCAACGTTGCCGCAACAACGCACAATTTCATGTTGCGTGAACTGTATCTCAACAACAAGTTGGTTGAGGAACGTGGTGTCAAGGTTGGCGGAGTGTGGATCGATCTGAATAAGATCCGCATCCCAAGCTACTTTATCTCGACTAAGGAAGATCATATCGCCTTATGGCAAGGAACCTATCGCGGTGCTTTGAATATGGGCGGGAATAAAACCTTCGTTCTGGGCGAGTCTGGGCACATTGCAGGTATTGTTAATCATCCGGCGAAAAACAAGTATGGTTATTGGCTGAATGACAATCTTGATGAGTCGGCAGAAGAGTGGCTGAGTAATGCACAGCGCAAAGACGGCTCTTGGTGGACGCATTGGGATCAATGGCTACTGCAGTACAATCCGCAAGAAAAAGTCGCACCTTATCGACAAGGTTCTGAACTCAACCCCATCCTCAAAGAGGCACCGGGTGAGTACGTTAAGCAAGTCCTACCTATTTTAGAATAACCAGCTCAATGCGCTACGGCTCTTCGTAGCGCATTTTCTCAACGCCCATCAAATTTATCTAAATCATGCAAAAACTGCGCAAATTTACCAGCACAAACGTATTTTACCTCTGTTTGCTGGCAAAGAAGCGGTGACCAAAGCGCAACAGGTGCAAGGTATTCAGGTGAAGAAAACGGGCTACAGCGATTTTTATCAGTTATGGATTGGTGACCAGCAGCAAGGTTAAATCATACTCACGGAGCCACTTTGAGCTCTCTGCACAAAAACACCAAACGAGCGATCGTTTGGTGTTTTGTTTTCGAAACAGAGCTAGGTCGAGACGAGCTCAGAGCTCTTTGTCTTTGCTAAGTGACAGCAGCCATAGTGAAATGGCGGCCACGCCAGCAAAGCCAGCTAAAATAATTACGGGCATGGCACTGTAGCCGAGAACATGCCAAATAACCGATTCTAATGTACTCATGCTTGTTCTCCTTATTGCCAGCCGTCAACGCCGTGCATATCAGGCAGTTTGTGGGCAATGCCTTTGTGACAATCGACACAGGTTTTTTCACCCGAAGCCAGCGCGGTGGAGTGTTGGCTGGCACTGCGTTCGCTCTGTTCGGAGAAGTCCATGAACTCAAACTGGTGGCAGTTGCGACACTCTAACGAATCATTCCCTTTCAGCCGCGCCCATTCACGCTCAGCCAGATGCGCGCGACGTGCTTGGAATTTCTCCGGTGTATCAATATTGCCCATGAAGTGGGCGAACAGCTCTTTGGACGCCTGTACTTTGCGCACGATTTTGTCTGTCCACTCGTGCGGTACGTGGCAATCAGAGCAGATCGCACGCACCCCAGAGCGGTTCGAGTAGTGAATGGTTTCTTGGATTTCCGCCACAATCGGGGCGTGGCAACCCGAGCAGAACGCTTCGCTGTTGGTCGCTTCCATCCCAGTGTTAAATGCGCCCCAAAACAGCAGACCGCCAGCAAATCCCATAAACAGCAGCACACCAGCGGCCGCTTTGCTCGGCGTGCTTAGTCGCTTCCAAAACGCTTTCAATATTTTCATAGATAGCCTCTTCGTTTCAATAATTGGCTACTACTTACGCAGTGAGTCAACGCGTTCAAATTCATTCTCGACCAGCGGTTTAGCGCTCGCCTGAGGCACGTGGCACTGAAGGCAGAAGTAGCGACGCGGCGACACATCGGCCAGCACCGCATCTTCACGGTTCATATAGTGGGTCACGCTGATCTTGGTTGCGCCCATCTCTTTGGCATTTTTCCAGCTGTGGCATGCAAGGCACTTGTTGGCATTGAGTGACACTTCATAGCTGCGAATGTTATGAGGGATCAAGGGTGGCTGATAAACGTAATCACTCTCTAACACTTGCTCACGCGGGTATTTTTTCATCACATCAGCAGGGCGAGTATCCTCTAAAGGTGTGTTGCCACGAAGGGACTCAAGACCGCCCGTGCCCCCCGGGTTTTCTAACTCGGCTTGCGCAACACTGCTGAGCAGGGCAACTAAAGAAAGTGCGCTGATGGAAAACAGCGTCATGACTAATTTTTTCATCGTTTCATCTCCGCCTAATGGCTAAATTCTTTGTCAGGCTGCCCTTGTAGGCAGCCTGTGCATTCGGTTCCTGCTACGCGACCTTAGTGATCTTGACCGGACACTTCTTAAAGTCGGTTTGTTTCGACAGTGGGTCAGTGGCATCTAAGATCAACTTGTTGATCAGAATGCGAGCATCAAAGAACGGTACGAACACCAAGCCTTGTGGCGGGCGGTTGCGTCCACGTGTCTCAACGCGAGCGCGTACTTCCCCGCGCTTATTGGCGATCAGCACTTCATCACCACGGCGTAATCCACGCGCTTTGGCATCATCGGGATGGATGTAACAGAGCGCATCAGGCACCGCTTTATACAGTTCAGGTACACGGCGAGTCATGGTTCCGGTATGCCAGTGTTCCAGCACACGGCCAGTACATAGCCACATGTCGAATTCCGCATCCGGTGATTCAGGTGGCGCTTCGTAAGGGGCAGAAATGATCAGCGCCTTACCATCCGGTTTTCCGTAGAAATCCCAACCTGAGCCTTTCTTCGCGTAAGGATCGCTGCCTTCTTTGTAACGCCACTTGGTCTCTTTACCGTCGACTACTGGCCAACGCAGGCCACGCACTTGGTGATACACATCGTACGGCGCTAAATCGTGGCCATGGCCGCGACCAAAGCTGGCGTACTCCTCAAACAGCCCTTTTTGTACGTAGAAACCAAAGTGGTGCGCATCGTCATTGAGTTCGCGCGCTTCAGAAAGCGGATATTGGTCAACCTGACCGTTGGTAAACAGCACCTCATACATGGTTTTGCCACGGTATTGAGGCATCTTAGCCAAAAGCTCTTCTGGCCATACTTCTTCCATCTTGAAGCGTTTGGAGAACTCCATCACCTGCCAAGAGTCCGATTTAGCCTGACCAACGCTTTTGACTTGTTGATACCAAACTTGGGTACGACGCTCAGCGTTACCGTAAGCGCCCTCTTTTTCGATCCACATAGCGGTTGGCAGGATCAGATCCGCCGCTTGCGCTGTTGCGGTTGGGTAGGGATCGGACACCACGATGAAGTTTTCAGGATTACGATAGCCCGGTAAACGTTCACCATTGATATTTGGGCCAGCTTGCATGTTGTTGTTACATTGCACCCAGTAGCAATTGAGTACGCCGTCGTTCAGCATGCGATCTTGCAATACCGCATGGAAGCCCGGTTTAGGTGGAATAGTGCCTTCAGGCAGTTTCCAGATTTTCTCCGCGATGGCGCGGTGTTTTGGATTGGCGACCACCATATCGGCAGGCAAGCGGTGAGCGAAGGTGCCGACTTCGCGCGCGGTGCCACACGCCGACGGTTGACCGGTCAGTGAGAATGGGCTGTTGCCCGGAGTGGCGATTTTGCCGGTCAGTAAGTGCAGGTTATACACTAAGCTTTGCATCCACACGCCACGCGTATGTTGGTTCATACCCATAGTCCAAAGCGACATCACTTTGGTATTTGGGTCTGCGTACTGCTTAGCTAAAAGAAGCAGCTTCTCTGCGGGAACCCCAGACATCTCGGCGGATTTTTCCAGTGTATACGGTGCAACGGACGCTTTGTACTGCTCAAAATTGATCGACTGCATATCGCCTGAATTGGCGTGTTTGGCTTTTTTCTGTAGCGGATGGTCATCACGCAGGCCATAACCAATATCGGTAGTGGCTTGTTTAAAGTGAGTGTGTTTGTTAACGAAATCCCAGTTAATGGCGTCGTTTTGAATGATGTAGTTGGCAATGTAGTTGGCAATAACTAAATCGGTCTGCGGTTTAAAGATACAACCGGTATCCGCCAGCTCAAAAGAACGGTGGTAATAAGTTGACAGCACGTTCACTTTGACGTGCGGATGGCTGAGACGACGGTCGGTGATGCGAGTCCAAAGCACAGGGTGCATCTCGGCCATGTTCGAGCCCCAAAGCACAAAGGCGTCAGCGTGCTCAAAGTCATCATAGCAGCCCATCGGCTCATCCATGCCAAACGTGCGCATAAAGCCGACCACTGCCGAAGCCATACAGTGGCGCGCGTTCGGGTCGATGTTATTGGAGCGAAAACCCGCTTTCATCATTTTCACGGCGGCGTAGCCTTCCATCACGGTCCACTGGCCCGATCCAAACATCCCAACGCTGGTGGGGCCCTTTTTCGCCAGCGACGCTTTCCACTTCTCCGCCATGACATCAAACGCCATATCCCAAGAAACGGGCGTGAAATCGCCATCTTTGGCAAATTTGCCATCTTTCATGCGCAGTAAAGGTTGTGTGAGACGATCTTGCCCGTACATGATTTTCGAGAGGAAGTAGCCCTTGATGCAGTTCAAGCCTTTGTTCACCGGCGCTTCAGGATCGCCCTGTGTCGCGACGACTTTGCCGTTTTGTGTGCCGATCAAAACAGAACAACCCGTGCCACAGAAACGACATGGCGCTTTGTCCCAAGTGATAGCGGTTTGATCAGAGCTGGCGATCAGATTGGCTGCCGATGCGGGCAGGGTAATTCCGGCGACTGCCGCGGCTGAGGCTGCTGCGTTTGCTTTTACAAACGCGCGTCTTGTCATTTTCATACTTCACCCTCGAGTTGGGATTGTTGAGTTCCAGTGTCTTCGTCCTTGTCATCCGTCAAGGATTCAATCTGGTGATAAACCAGAACGGTGCTGAGAACGTTTGGTAAGTGGCTGATGGCTTCGATCGTATCGGTAATGAAACCTTGATTGACGGTTTCAAGTACCACGACAATTTTTCCTTCTGGGCTGTCTCCATAAATCTCGGTGTTGTCCATCGCCTCAATCTGCGCTTTGACGACAGCAAGAGAGTCGGCGACGACATGGACCACTAAGCTTGAGATGTGCACTTCGTTTAGCGCCATAATTTGCTCTCGTTCTAATTCGTTGTGCTCACATGGATGGATGATGCCGGGCAGATGGAGACGCAAGCGCCGCAGCCGTTACATTCATCCAGATTCAATTGCGCTTGTGCGACTTTGCCGATCTGTAGAGAAAAACGGATCGCCTGAGGTTCGCACGCCTCCGCGCAGCTACGACATTCAATATTGCGCTTGGTCAGACAAGCCTCATCAATGCTGGCTTTGGCTGACCAAGGTGGATTTTCTTGGCTGACAAACAAGGCTTCAGGGCACACAGCCGCACATTGATAGCAAAACGTGCATTCGCCTTGGGTGAAATCGACACGCGGAAAACCGCCATCGCCTATCACTATGATGTCTGTTTCACAGGCCGAAACACATTTCCCGCAACGAGTACACTCATCGCTAAAGCGCTGCCGATTTGCCAACCAAGGCAGAGCAACCGCCTCTTGATTGGCGGTGTGTCGGGTAAAAAAACGACGGCGGGAAAGATCGGTCACGGTTCACCTTATGGCTGTTCAACAATCGTCAATGATGCATATCGTTAGTCAACGTCACGGTTTTGTTCATAAATTGTCATTTAACCGTACACAAATTGTAGTTTTTGACATATTTGTATAAATACCTCTTAGGGGGTAATTGCGGGTGAGGCTTGTTTTGGATCAATAAATTCCTCACTCTTCCGGCTCATATTGTGCTCCCGCTGAGGGCACAAATGGCAAAATCAGATCAGAGGTTGTGTTGAAAAAACAAGTGAAGAAGTCAGTCACTAGAACGATTGCCAAGGCGATGGGGTTGATTTTGCTGCTGTCTGTTGTCACCACGGGCTTTGCTATCGTGACTTTGGCATCGAGCCTCAATGACGCCGAAGCGGTTAACGTTGCGGGCTCGATGCGCATGCAAAGTTACCGATTGGCACATGACATCCAAACGAATGCGGCTGACTACGCCTCGCACATCTTTCTGTTTGAGCGTTCCATCTATTCCCCGTCGATGAAAGCTTTGCAGAACTGGACTGTCCCTCAAGACATCACCGACGATTATTACCGTTTGATCATGCGCTGGCATGAATTGAAATCTGTGCTGCAAAGCGAGGAGCGCGAACGCTATTTGCTATTGGTGGCTGGGTTTGTCGGGCAAATCGACGCGTTTGTTTTTAAATTGCAGCACTTTTCTGAACAAAAGCTGATCAAACTGGCTTGGATCGGTGGTATGGGGCTTGGTGGAATCTTGCTGGTAAGCGTATTTGTGGTCCATTTTGTGCGCCGTGAAGTGGTTCATCCGCTCAATGCACTGGTGGTGGCGAGCAAGCAAATTCAATCTCGTTCCTTCGATGTGGCCTTGAACGTCTCCAGTGATAACGAAATGGGCATTTTAACCCGCACTTTTAACACTATGGCGGCGGAGCTCGGTAAGCTCTATCACGGTTTGGAAAAGGCGGTGAATGAGAAAACACACCGTTTGCAACATGCCAATCAATCGTTGCAGGTGTTGTACCAATCCTCGCAAGAACTGACGGCATCCCGTATCAGTCAGGAAAATTTTCACGCCATTTTGCGACATTTTGTCAGCATCGAAGGCATTGTCGCCGCTAAACTCGAAATTGTTGAGGTGGGCGAACGTAGCCTTGTGTTACAGGAAGGCAAAGTGTGTTCCAACCGCTGTAACAAAAAAGCGCTCACCTTGGATGGTCAGCATCTTGGCTATTTGCACTGGTGTGCGGGGCTTCCTTGCCCGGACCAAGCGCTGATCGACAACTTTGTGCAGATCCTCTCGCGGGCGGTTTATTACAATCATGCCCAGCGACAGGCAGAGCAACTGTTGTTGATGGAAGAACGGGCCACTATCGCTCGGGAACTGCATGATTCATTGGCACAATCGCTCTCTTATCTGAAAATTCAGGTTTCCTTACTGAAACGCTGTATCAGTAAGATCAGCGTGGATGCACAGGTCGAGAAAACCAACTTAGTCATCGCCGAACTGGATACGGGGTTAAATGCCGCTTATACCCAACTGCGTGAGTTGCTCACCACCTTTCGTCTTGCGATTAAAGAGGGAACCTTTGGTCAGGCGCTGCAGCAAATGGTCGAACAGTTGGGCGAACAGACGGAGGCTGAACTTACGTTAGACAATGAACTGCTCTCGGTTGAGCTGGATGCGCATCAGCAAGTGCATTTGTTGCAACTCATTCGGGAGGCGACGCTTAATGCCATCAAGCATGCCCACGCGAGCACGATTCATATTGAGTGTAAAGAAGCGAACAATTGGGTCACGGTGTCGGTTACCGATGATGGAGCGGGATTTGATCCCAACAACAGCAAGCTCAACCATTACGGCATGTCGATTATGCAAGAGCGTGCTGCACGACTTAATGGGGATTTGACTGTGAGCGCAGCAGTGGGGCAAGGTTGTAAGGTAGTATTGAAGTATCAGAGAATGAAGGAAGAAAAAGCGTGACAGTGTGCAAAGTAATGTTGGTCGATGACCACCCATTGATGCGTCGTGGCATCAGCCAGTTACTGAGTTTCGAAGATGAATTTGCGGTGATTGCCGAAGTTGGAACTGGAGCCGACGCCGTTGCCAAAGCGCACGAAACCGAGCTGGACTTGATTCTGCTTGATCTCAATATGAAAGGCATGTCGGGCTTAGATACCCTAAAAGCTCTGCGCGCTGACGGCTGTGAAGCGAGGATCGTTATTCTCACCGTTTCCGACAGCCCGGCCGATATTGAAGCGATTGTGAAAGCGGGCGCTGACGGTTATCTGTTGAAAGACACCGAACCGGATGAGTTAGTCGAACTGCTTAAACAGGCTCGACTAGGCGATAAAGCGTATAGTCAAGCGGTGGCTCGCTACTTACAGGCTCGTCACGATAACCACGATGCGTTTGACGATCTCACCGACCGAGAGACGCAAATTTTGCAAGAGGTGGCGCAAGGATTTCGTAATAAGCAGATCGCCGATCGTCTCTTTATTTCTGAATCGACCGTCAAAGTGCACATGAAAAGTTTGCTGAAAAAACTCAATGTGCCTTCTCGCACTGCCGCGACTATTCTCTATCTAGAGCGCTACGGTGAGGTGAGATAAGACTTAAGTCCAACAGATCTGTCGCTTGCTTGCCGCTACTATAAATAAAACAGCGCAATGGTAGAAGAGGGATAACATGGAAGTCGGTTTATTCTGGGCCGAAAAAGGCTTTTTGTTGGTGGGGATACTGTTTGTGCTGACTGGCATCATCCAATATGGCAAGCGCAGCCAAGATTGGCGAGGCGTAGTGACCATGTTTTACAAACGCATTCCGATGTCGGTGAGTGAATATAAATGGTACCGTCTTGGCATTGGATTGTGTCTGTTTGCGGTAGTGATGCGCATTGGTTTAATGGTCATCTTTCCCGTTTACACGCTTTAACTTCACCCGCTTTTGAGCGGGTTTTGCCTGTTTTGATACATCTCGGTATGTAACTAATTCTTATTTAAAACATTTTTGTTATCGCCTTCATATAAATTCATTTTCACGCCGGATCTAATTTCGTATTCTTGCCAATTCGGTTCATACTTAAAACCGAACAATAACTACAATCACGTCAGTTCCACACGTAATTCTTGAGTTGTCTGTTACACTTAAAGACAGGCAATAATTATTAAAAAGGGTGGTTGAATGTCTTTTCCTGTTCTCATCTGTGATGATTCAGCGCTTGCAAGAAAGCAGATGGCACGCTCACTGCCTGCTTCACTTAATGCCGACATAACCTTTGCAGTGCATGGACTCAATGCGCTAGAGGAGTTGGGCAAGCAAAAATTTAAGTTTATGTTCCTCGATCTCACCATGCCAGAGCTCGATGGATTTGAAACGCTTGAAGCCATGCGCAGCCGAGGTGATGACACCCCGGTGATTGTTGTTTCCGGTGATATCCAGCCCAAAGCGAAAGAGAGGGTGTTTGCCCTCGGGGCGAAAGCGTTTATTCAAAAGCCGATTGCGCCAGACGAACTTAAAGCGACGCTGAGAGAGTTGGTTGAGCCAGACTCAGTGCCGCAAGTGATCACGCCGAAAACGCTGGAACTGCCCATTCTGCGTCGAAGAGATATCTACATGGAAGTGGCGAACGTTTCGATTGGTCGTGCAGCCGATGCACTGGCGCGACATTTTGACGTGTTTGTCCATTTGCCGCTGCCCAATGTGAATATTTTTGAGCTCAGTGAACTGCACATGGCACTAAGAGATTTAGCAGAAAGCGCCAACGTTTCTGGAGTGTGCCAAGGGTTTAGCGGTGAAGGGATTGCTGGTGAAGCGCTGGTTCTGCTCAGTGATTCCAGTGTGGCCGACCTGAAAAAACTGATGAAGGTGCCCGCCGACAGTGAAGAGCTAGAGGAGTTGGAACTGCTGATGGATGTCTCTAACATTCTGGTTGGTTCCTTTCTCAACGGCCTTGGCCAGCAGGCGGAAGTGCGTTTTTTCCAAAGCTCACCGGTGTTGTTAGGGCAACATATTTCGATTGATTCCGTTATCGAAAATACCACAGGTTCTTTTACCAAAACCATGACTTTTGAAGTGAGCTACACCATCGAAGGCACAAGCATACGTTGCGATCTGCTGTTTATGTTCGTTGATGAGTCTTTACCGCTTTTAGACAATAAACTCGCGTACCTGATGGAGGACTTTTAATGCTTAATCTTCCTGCAGAGTTTGAACAATTCCACTGGATGGTGGATATGGTACAAAATGTCGACATGGGCTTGATTGTGCTGGATACCGAGTACAATGTGCAGGTATGGAACGGTTTTATGACCCACCACAGTGGCAAGCAAGCGCATGATGCGATTGGCAAATCGATTTTTGAGCTGTTTCCTGAGATCCCACAAGAGTGGTTTAGGCTGAAAACGAAGCCAGTGTATAACTTAGGCTGTCGCAGTTTTATCACTTGGCGTCAGCGCCCCTATTTGTTCCGTTGTCGCAACGTGCGCCCTGTTACCCAGCAGGCCGACTTCATGTATCAGAACGTGACGCTCAATCCAATGCGCACCCCTACGGGCCAAGTGAAATCGCTCTTTCTATCGATTCAGGATGCGACTGCCGAGGCGATCATGGCCCAGCAGCAGAACTCGTAGTAAAAAATCGTCAAATGCCAGCAAAAGCCAAGGAACTCCTTGGCTTTTTACTTCATCACCAGTCACGGATTCGGGAGAGCGATGGTATGCCATCACAAAACACTCAATGCCTTTATCAAGCTCGTCAAGTGAGAGAGGGAGAAGTTGTGGTCGCCAAAGCGCAGGGCGTCAGCTTATATCAGTTGATGGAACGCGCGGGAGCGCGCGGGAGCGGCGGCCTTTGCCCTGATGATGGAACAGTACCCATCATTGCGTGAGCTGTGCGTGGTGTGCGGCAAAGGCAACAACGGTGGTGACGGCTATGTAGTGGCTCGTTTGGCGAAAGAGCACGGAATGGTGGTGCATTTAGTCCAAGTTGGCGAGCCGGAACGATTGCAAGGCGATGCGCGTGAGGCGATGCTGGCATGTCAGCGCGGCGGCGGAACCATCATGAGTGAAAAAGCGTTACCACTTTTGTTGAATCAATGTGATGTGGTGGTGGATGCGCTGCTTGGTACGGGGTTAAGCGGCTTGGTTCGCGGTGAGCTGGTGACACTGATCGACATGCTCAATCACAGTGGTAAACCTGTGTTGTCCATTGATATTCCGTCGGGCTTGTGTGCCGATAGCGGGCAAATACTTGGCGCAGCGGTGCACGCAGCACACACCATCACATTTATTGGTATCAAGCAAGGCCTCATGACCGGGCAAGCGAGAGCATGCCGCGGCAAGCTCCATTTTGCTGGATTAGAGGTCGCTGATCACTTTGCTCGGCAGGTGAAGACGTACATTGAGGCGATGGACAAAAACAGCTTGGCGGATTGGCTGCCAAAACGCTCGCCCGTTGCGCACAAAGGCGATCATGGCAAACTGCTTTTGATGGGCGGAAATCGCAGTATGGCGGGGGCCATTCGCCTTGCTGCCGGTGCGGCGGCAAGAAGTGGCGCTGGCTTGTTGGTGGCGTTGACGCACCCTGAATCCGCTTTGCCGCTGCAAGTGAGTTGCCCTGAAGTCATGACCGCCGCTTGGATGCAAAACTCGGCGGAGTTGGAAAAGCGCATCGGTTGGGCTGATGTGTTGGTCGCAGGGCCTGGATTGGGGTTGGATGAGTGGGCGAAGAGTCTTTGGTTGTCGATAAAAGCGTTCCATGGACCGTGTGTACTGGATGCAGACGGGCTCAACTGGCTGGCAAGGCACCCGGATCACAATGATCTGCGCGTCATTACGCCCCATCCCGGCGAAGCGGCGCGTTTACTTGGTTGCAGTGTCGCGGAAATCGAGGCGGATCGTTTTGCTGCTGTTCAAGTGCTGCAAGCGCAATATGGCGGCGTAGCGGTGTTGAAAGGGGCAGGGACTCTGATTTGTGATGGCAATAAAACCTACGTGTGTGATGCAGGCAATCCCGGCATGGCCAGTGGCGGCATGGGGGATGTGCTAGCTGGAGTGATTGGCGCATTGCTGGCGCAGAAGTTACCACTGCTGTCGGCGGCTAGGCTTGGGGTGTTGCTGCATAGCTGCGCTGCCGATCTTTGCGCGCAGCGCCACGGTGAAATAGGGCTGCTCGCTTCCGATTTGCCGGATGAAATTCGCCGCTTACTGAATGGAAAAGCCTGATCAATCGGCGATCAGGCAACAAGGTATAACATTAGAACGAGAAGTTAACGCCCGCGCTGATCGAGGTCGCATGCTCATCGTTTGGTAGCATTTGGTATGTGACCGCCGCATCCAGCGTCAAGCGCTGGTCAAACGGCGACGCCAAACTGACCCCGGCGCTGGCATAAGGCTTGACACTGCTGTCCTTATCCACTTTCTCCACCGAATTGGTTGCATCCCACGTCGTCAGCTCTGACTCAATGTAGCTCGCCCCTGCTTTTCCATACACGCTCAAAATGCCGAGGTGTTGGTCAACGCGCAGGCCAAGGCCGTAAGAGTTGTATGTTTGCGCGAAATCGTTAGAAGTCGCCGAGACACTTTTGTTCAAGGTTTCAACTTTTTTGTAGCTCAGATCGGCCGAGAGAAAGTCGGTTAGTTGGTGGTTGTAACCGGCTTGAATAAAGTAAGCGAGTTCATCATTTGAGTTGTTGGTGACCATGGTCGCTCCGACATTGGTATACAGAGCACCTCGTTGTCCTTTGGCGTGCGCCATCGCTGTCGGTAGGGTAGCCAGCAATGCCAGCGTTACAAGAGTCATCTTTTTCATATTCAACACAGCCTTCGTTGTCCGTTTGCCGAGTGGCAAAAAATAGGTACGTTAAATAATACTTAGCAAGAATCAGTCCTTTTTTCCTATAAATTGCCTATTTTTTCTCGGAGAGAAGTTTGTTACGCACATCGAAGCCGCGTCGACTTACTGCGCACTTTGACAAAAACCATCAAGTGATTAGAAATAGCGGGGAAAGGATTGCGCAAGCGATTGCTCAGGTGTTTGATGATAACGTACTGAAATAAAAAAGGAAAAATGGAAGAAAGAAAACTGAGGGTGTTTAAGGTATGAAAACTCGGCAATGGTAGCACAAAAAAAAGTGAAAAATCAGACTTGTCGAAAAAAAATCACAACCTATAATGCTGAAAACCGGAGCGTCTGCCAACGCTCCGGTTTTTTTGTGTCCGAAAAACAGTAACCTCGTCTGCCAACTTGGTTACTACGCACTCTGCGATGACACATACAGTTATGAATCAAGGAATTACACAATGCGTATCGAACAAGAACTTAAGTTAGGTTTTAAAGATGTCCTGTTTCGCCCGAAACGTTCTACCCTGAAAAGCCGTTCTCAAGTAAATTTAACCCGCGAGTTTACATTCAAACATAGTGGTCGTCAATGGTCTGGTGTACCTGTGATTGCCGCCAATATGGACTCGGTGGGTAGCTTCGAAATGGCGAAAGCCTTGGCTGAACATGGTGTCATGACCGCCGTTCATAAACACTATACCGTGCAAGATTGGGCCGATTTCGTCAAAGGGGCGAACCGTGAAACGCTCAACAAAGTGATGGTTTCAACCGGCACATCAGAAGCGGATTTTCAAAAAACCAAAGATGTGATGGCGCTTTCTGACGAGCTGATTTTCATCTGCATCGATATCGCTAACGGCTACTCTGAGCATTTGGTGGAGTACGTTCAGCAAGTGCGTGCCGCATTCCCAGACAAAGTGATCTCAGCAGGTAACGTTGTCACTGGCGATATGTGCGAAGAGCTGATCCTTGCTGGCGCAGACATCGTTAAAGTGGGTATCGGCCCAGGTTCAGTATGTACCACTCGCGTGAAAACGGGCGTTGGCTATCCACAGCTTTCTGCCATCATTGAGTGTGCCGATGCCGCGCACGGCCTTGGTGGCCGCATTGTCGGTGACGGTGGCTGCGCATGTGCTGGCGATGTCGCGAAAGCCTTCGGCGGCGGCGCAGATTTCGTGATGTTAGGCGGCATGCTCGCTGGCCATGAGGAATCAGGCGGTGAGTTAGTGGTGAAAGATGGCGAAAGCTACATGAAGTTCTACGGCATGTCTTCAAAGAGCGCGATGGACAAGCACTCCGGCGGCGTTGCGGGCTACCGCGCTGCGGAAGGAAAAACCGTACTATTGCCATACCGCGGCAGTGTCCACGGCACCATTCAAGACATCCTTGGTGGCGTGCGTTCAACCTGTACCTACGTAGGCGCAGCAGAGCTTCGCGAGCTTACCAAACGCACCACTTTCATCCGAGTTCTTGAGCAAGAGAACAATGTGTTTGGTAAAGAGAAGTAAGCCAACACATCGAAAAAATAATGCACAATTAAGGGCCGCTTTTTGCGGCTCTTTTTTACGTCAAAAAGGGTAAGTGGCGACAGAGACAAGCTTTTACTATTTTTCGGAACTTATCACCGAAGCTGGTAGATAACTTCTACCTCAAAGATAAGGAGCCCCAGTGCCTATGTTTGAGATGGCTTTTCGACGGTGCGAGTGAGCTTTAACTTTCCTTCAAGGAACTGCTGGCAATCACTTCCCTTCCTGCCCATGCGCTGCTAGCAGGCCTACATTTTGATAAACAATTCACGCTTTTTAGATTGAACTCCTGCCATTTAAATAAGAATACCTTGCCAACGATCACCTAATTTAGGTTTGATATAGAATTTTTCTATGGAAGTGCTAGGAAATATGCATTTCATCCCCTTGAGTAGATTTCATATTATGGGTGGGAAATCAAGGTTGGCTATTTAACATACAATAAACAGTGGTCTTAACCGAATTTTTGCAAACCGATAATATACGTGAAATGGAATCCAATGATGAAGAAGATGAACCTAAGCATGATTGCACTAAGTACTTTTGTAGCAATCAGTCCAATGAACTCTTTTGCAGCGATTCAAGAGGGGCAGTTAACAATCTGGATGAGTGGTGATAAAGGCTATAAGGGAATGGCTGAGGTCGGTAAACGCTTTGAGGCAGATACGGGTATTCCGGTGACAGTTGCTCATCCTGGTTCTCTGCAAGATATATTTCCTCAAACCGCAGCATTAGGAGATGGTCCAGATATCATGCTGTTTGCCCACGATCGGTTTGGTGGATATGCTGAAGCTGGCCTTCTAGTCGAAATAAAGCCTTCAAAAGCCACTAAAGAGGGTATCGTAGATTTTGCGTGGGATGCAGTGGACTACAAAGGTAAGATTGTCGGCTATCCAATCGCAATTGAATCGTTATCTCTTATCTATAACAAGGACCTACTTCCTAATCCTCCAAAGAACTGGGAAGAAATTGAAGCTCTAGATAAAGAACTGCAAAAGGATGGCAAGAAAGCCATTATGTGGAATTTGAAAGAGCCGTATTTCACTTGGCCTTTGATGGCTGCAAATGGTGGTTATGCCTTTAAGAAAACTGCTTTTGGTTATGACGTCAAGGATGCTGGTGTAGCGAATTCGGGGGCAAAAAACGCAATGTCACTGGTGAAAAGTTTGGTAAGCAAAGGAGTCATCTCCGCCGATATGGATTACTCCGTATCAGAAGCTGAATTTAATCAGGGGCGTGTTGCTATGACGATCAACGGTCCTTGGTCTTGGACCAATATGGACAAATCAGGCGTAAACTACGGTGTAACCACGTTGCTGAAGTTCAATGGTCAAGATTCAAAACCTTTTGTAGGTGTGTTGGCTGCAGGTATTAGCACTGCCTCTCCCAATCGAGATCTGGCGATCGAATTTTTGGAGAACTACCTGCTAACCAAAGAAGGTTTACGAACGGTTAATAACGATTCCGCTTTGGGGGCAGTAGCACTAAAGTCTTTTCAGCAAGAACTTGAACAAGATCCACGTATAGCTGCGACAATGGATAATGCTATCAATGGTGAAATTATGCCCAATATACCAGAAATGAATGGGTTCTGGGGTGCGGTTAAGAGTGCCATTGTTAATATTGTTGATGGCCGTCAAACTGTAGACGCGGCTCTTGAAGATGCCAAAAAACAAATGACCAAATAATCAACGTTATTTCACTTATCCACTCGCTTTAGCCCGCAATTTTCTTTGCGGGCCAATTCTTATTGGTTTAAGGATACCTCGATGAGACCTCTAACCAGCGATAGTTATCGCCCTAAGTTTCACTTTACACCGCCTTTTGGCTGGTTGAATGACCCCAATGGCCTAGTTTGTATTAATGACGAATATCATCTCTTTTATCAGTATCACCCTTTTGACACTGTATGGGGGCCCATGCACTGGGGACATGCAGTATCTAAAGATCTTTTAAACTGGATTCATATGCCAGTCGCGCTTAAACCGGATAGGTTTGGTGCTTGTTTTTCCGGTAGCGCTGTTATTGACTGGAAAAATTCAAGTGGCTTTTTTGATAAGCAGAATACTCACCCAGGTGTAGTTGCATTTTATACGGCAAATTTTCAGCCCAAAGACGGCTCAGCTTGGATTCAGAGCCAACATGTTGCCGTCAGCCGTGACGGTGGCAAAAGTTGGATCAAGGAGGAAAGCAGCCTTGTATTAGAGAATCCTGGGTTACTTGATTTTCGTGATCCCAAGGTGTTCCGCCATGATGAGTCAGAGGCATGGATTATGGTTGTTTCAGAAGGACAGGATATTGGAATTTACCGCTCACTAGACATGCAAAATTGGAAGAAATCCAGCGTATTTGGTGCTACTGCTGGAGCTCATGACGAGAGTGCACTGGAATGTCCTGATCTTTTTCCGCTTACATTTGAGAATAAAACATATTGGGTATTGGTTGCCGGTGTGCAGCATTGCGGACCGACGGGCGGAACTGGTACTCAGTATTTTGTAGGTGCCTTCGATGGGTATCAATTTGTGAATGAAAACTCAGATGAAAGTGTGCTGTGGTTGGATCATGGCCGTGATTTCTATGCAGCACAAAGTTGGTCTGATGTTGCGGATGGTCGACGTATCGCTATCGCTTGGATGAGCAATAATTTATATGCAGATAGCATCCCTACCTCCCATTGGCGAGGAGCGATGAGTGTCCCGAGAGAACTAGAGTTAACGAACATAGAGGGTAGACTACGCTTGGTTAGTAAGCTCCCTCATCAGTGGCTAGATGCACAACCTTCGGATCTTGAGAGTAATGTCTTATTAAGTGAAGGTAATACTTTACAGCTATCAAGTGATTTTCAAGTAGGTATCACAAGGTTCTCGTTGTCACTTAGTGTCGGTAGTGATATTGAATATTACCCTCTCGGCAATGACGCAATCTGCTATACATTTTCCCGCAGTGAGTCCGGTTTAACCGTGACGACCAAACGAAATGTTCTTGATCAGAACGGAAGCAATAAGTACGAGATTCATTTCGCTTATGAGAGTGAACTAAAACTGCCGGCTCGTGAACTTGTGGATTTACTCCATGTATCTGATGCCTGTTCCAGTGAAATGCAGTTGTTAGATGGGTTGTATTCTTTCACTAACCTCGTGTTCTGCCCGGAGCCGTTATCACCAAGATTGGCTTGTACTAAAGGCTTGGTTTCAGTGGCGGAAAGTCGCTTTCAGCGAGTAACGTAGAATTAGTTTGCCGCTTTAAGATAACCAAATTTTCCATCTATATAATGATTTATCAGTGCCACGAGCTCACATATATGGTTATCTTCACTGGATTCTCTAAGTAAGTAGATACCGAAGGATGCCTTTGAGTACGTTTCGTTCAATGGTAATGGAACTAATCCAAAATCAGAAAAATAGTCCGCCATGACTTCAGGAAAAGGCAGCAAGGCATTGCTGTCTTTGACTAGGTCCATACTGACACTGAGTGAATTACTGGCATAGATTATTTTTTCGGTCAGTTGATGTATGGAGCGGTACAGTTTGATCTCTTGAGGATCTTCTATCAGATGTTGATACCGATCTTCGCTTGGTTTTACTTCCAGTGTAGGGAATTCGACGAGATCTTGAAGAGTGCAATTTTTTTTGTACGTCAGTGGATGCTCTTTGCGAACAAATACGCTGTTTTCGGTTATACGCAACGGGAGAAACTTCACTTCTGCCTTTCTGCTTAATCCGGTAATTTCGTGACCAATGAACAAGTCGATATCACCACTTAGTAGCAAGTCCATTTGTGGTAAATGGTTTCCCACATCAATCGTAATATTAGCTCCAGGGTGTTTTTGACGGTAATCTTTTACGGCCTCTCTAAGGAAAAGATGCCACCAGGCATGGCCGGTACCAACTTTCAGTTCTCGTTCCTGACGTTTGTTAACATGAGCCAGTTTACTCAGAGTGTTGTCATAAAGGCGCTGCATGATCCGAGTCTGCTCAAGCAGTAACTCGCCACTCTCTGTCAATGTGATACCTTTTGATGAACGGTTAAACAGGACAATATCAAGCTCGGCTTCCAATTTCTTCATATTGTGGGTCAGTGTAGGCTGGCTGATGCAGAGTTTTTTTGCAGCGTGGCTAACATTTTTACAAGAAGCCACTTCCAAATATTGACGCCAAATTCTGTCCATGATTTTCGCTATGTTTTGATGTCTGTTTTTACATAATAGATGCAAAAAATAGCATTTCTATCGATAGCACGCACTATCTAATAAGGTCTACATAGAGGCATCAACATTAAGTAATATTGCATCGATTCCCCAACGGTGATTATGGGTGATAAAAATGCAACTATTTAGAGTCTTGCAAACTTGGCAAGGCTCGTTAGCCTAACTAGATTAATTGGCCCAAAAGGCAACTAAAAACGAGATATGTCCGGCTAAATCTGACGACAACACCGCTGTCGAATTGAAAAATCGCCACGCATACGCGAAGGTAATGGTCAGAAATACAACAGCGTGAAGGCAAAGGAACGGCAGATGGATAGGGCGATAGCAGAAAAAATCATGGGCTTTTTGACTCAAATTGGTGTGCCTTTTGAGCGCGCTTCGATAGAGCAAAAAACGTTTTTGCCCGGTTTACATTTACACCATGGCGTTTTGCAGATTGATCTCGATAAATTGGCGTTTGCGGGGGATATTTTGCATGAAGCCGGGCACATTGCCGTTTGTGAGCCACAAGAGCGCCAGTTCCTACATGGCGACATCTATAAAAATGGTTTGCTTAACGGGCGTGAATCGCAACGTATGCATGGGGAAGAGATGGCCGCAACAGCATGGGCGGTCGCGGCCGTAACGCATTTAGAGCTACCGCTGAATCTCGTCTTCCATGAAGAAGGTTATCGAGGTGGAAGCAACAGTTTAATTGATGCATTCTCACAAGGGAAAGGGTTCGGTTTTCCTTTACTGGTCGCCTGGGAAATGACGGACTCAGAAAAAGGCTACCCTTATATGCAAAAATGGATCAGAGAGATGTCGTGGCTTTGATTTATTAGAGCTACCCTAATAACCGCTTTCTTTATAACCGCTTTCTTTGACTCGTAAACGGTTTTTGTTATCGCGGTTGGCGATGACTTGCGCGTTATCGTCAATCGCGCCGAGTGTTTTTGCTAAGCGATCGTACATAACCACATTGACGGTCGCGGCGAGATTCATGCAGCCGTGAGTGGGTACATAAACAACATGATGTGCTCTGTCGACCACCTCTTGCGGCAATGAGCCATCTTCCGGGCCAAACAGATAAATGGCTTTTTCAGGATGAGCGAAATGCGGCAGGGCAGTGGCACCGACCACCAGTTCGACACAGACGATTTCCACATTGCTTTCGAGGCTGGCGGTGAGGTCGTCCATCTCCAGCAAAGCAATCCGCTCATGACTATTTTGTGTATCGGTCTGAAATCTTGCCGCGCGGCTATAACGGCTGCCGTTGTATCGCACCTGAGTGGCGTTGTAGCAACCCGCCGCGCGCATTACCGCGCCGACATTGGTGGGGCTTTTGGGATTATGCAGTCCAATTATGACCGTTGGCTCAGTTGTCATTGCTCTCTTTCTACTTCTGTATTGCTTATGTATTGCTATCGTTGAGCTGGTTGCTCGCAAAGGGCGGGATTATCGCTCTAACGGGGTAGGAGTGCCAGTGATGAATTCACTTCAGGGTAGAGTCAAAATGAAGCAGTGAAGGCATTATCGCGGAGTCGCCTTACTCTCGCTGTAGCGCAGCATGATAGCGCTGGTCGGGGTAAATTCTGCCACGAGTTGCTCGAGATAGGCTTGTTGCTGCAAGTTGTTATAGCTGCTTCTCAAAGCCTCAACCACGGAAGCGGAAGTGTGATTGCCCGTGACCAGCCATAGATCCTGACACAAAGGGGTAACGTTCATGACTTTGACAAACTCATGTGGGTCGTAGCCATATTCTTGCATTCGATAGTGGAAACTGGCCTCAACCATGGGAGCAAAATCGACGCGGTGAGTGTGCAGCAGCCTGATGGCTTCTTTGCCCTTTTCTACCGGAATGACCTGACCTAAGCCGTTTTTTGCCAGCAGTTCACTAAACGAGCTGCCGACCTGCGAACCGAAACGATAGCCCTTCAATTCCTCTAAATTTTTGGCGCTGACTTGAGGGCCGCTTGCCAGCCGATATAAGCCGACTTTGTAAGGCGAAACTTGGCCAATCCATTGAAATTTATCTTCACGCTCGGGAGTACGTGACACGGAGAAAAACAGCGTGTTCTCTGTCTCTATGGTGGTTTTTATCGCGCGATTCCAAGGCGCGAAATGAATCTGTTTGATCTCAAGTGGTATCGTTTTAGACGCGTCTTGCACGAGTGCAGTGACAAACTCGATCACATAACCTTGCGGTTTACCATCCAGCATAAATTGCAGTGGCGGGAATTCTTGAGTGTAGAGCTCCAGCGCAACGGGTTGACGGGCAGAAGCTGCCGCGCTGGTAACGGCACCTAAAAAAATGGCCAGAACGACACTTGTATTCGATATGTATTTCATCAATTACGCCCGTATCTCATTTTTACTAAGTGTAGTCTACTGCTGATGTTTCACGTTAGCGAGCTTAGGCGGTTGTGTTTTTGATAAATCTATCACAGCGTCAAAGAGTTAACGTGAGAATGTTCGGTGAGTATCAGGGCGGAGTCTGCATGAATGCTATGCAGTACATTGAACCAGAGGTTTAATGTTGATTGTAATTGAGCTCTCCTGGTGCAAAGCGGTTGTTCTTTGCACCAGACAGCCTAACGTTTAGAGGTGAAAATCACCAGCACGCTCTGGCTGATAAACGACATCAATGATTTCGATGGTTTTTTCTTGTCCGCCTGGCATTGGCCAGGTTAGCTGTTGGCCGACAGACAAGCCAAGCAGGGCACTTCCTACTGGGGCAAAGATCGAGATGTCTTCACTACTGCGAACTTGATCAGGGTAAACCAGCGTTTTTTCCATACTGTTATCGCTGCCAACAAATTTAAAGCGGACCGTGGAATTCATGGTAACCACGTCGCTTGGCATCTCACTGGAAGCCATTACGGTTGCTCGGTCGAGCTCATCTTCCAATTTCTCTAGCTCTACAGACCATTGGGTTGCCTTTTCCAGTAATGTGCTAATACGGTCCATATCGAGTGTCGATACGATGATCGAAGGTTTGTTTGTCATTGATTTGCTCCTAAATGAAATGCCGCCCCAATAAAATTAGGGCGGCATAGGAAATACAGGTAATTTTGTCACTTCATATGAGTAACACAAACAAGCCGTGCTATTGTAATCGATATGTGTTTTGTTTTCTATCTCTGTACAACGGCCTGATGGCTTGTTATCCAATTGTAAATAGGGCAGTCTGTCCTATCAGTTGTTTGAGCGCAAGGTTTGTTAAAGGCCGGTGAGATTCGCGTTCTACTTTCAGATACCGCACTTTACATAAGGATAAACATGTCTTTTCGTGACCGATTATTGGCCTTAACTATTGTGATGGTGTGGGGCGTGAATTTTGTGGTGATCAAAGTGGGTTTGCAGGGCATGCCGCCGCTACTCTTGGCGGGCTTACGATTCGCTGTGGTGGTTTTCCCGGCGATCTTGTTTATTCCACGTCCCAAGCTACCCCTTAAATGGCTGTGCGCTTATGGGCTGACCATCAGCTTTGGGCAATTTGCGCTGCTTTTCTGGGCGTTGAATGTGGGACTTGCGGCTGGGTTAGCATCGCTACTATTGCAAGCACAAGCTTTTATCACCTTGCTTTTGGGTGTAGTGCTGCTTAAAGAGCGCGTTCGCATGCACAATGTTATTGCGGTGAGCATTGCTGGTATTGGTATTTATTTACTGGCGGCTGCTCAAGAGCAAGGCAGTGCTTCTGTCACGCTCTTTACCTTGGTGCTGATTTTGGGGGCTGCGACGTGCTGGGCGCTGGGCAACATTACCAACAAGGTGATCATGCAACGTTACGCAGTACCGACGATGTCTCTGATCGTTTGGAGTGCTTTGGTGCCAACCGTTGCATTTTTTATCGCTTCTTTTGTGGTCGAAGGGCAGTCGCAGATCGTCGATTCATTGGTGCATATTGAGTGGCATAATGTGCTGTCAATTGTTTACCTTTCGTTGCTCGCGACCATCGTTGGTTATGGCGGCTGGAGCAACTTGTTAAGCCGCTATCCAACCGCCATGGTTGCTCCGCTTTCACTCTTGGTTCCGGTATTTGGTTTGCTTAGTGCATGGGTATTGTTGGACGAAAACCTCAGCGTGTTCCAAATACTCGGCGTTGTGGTGATTGCGCTTGGTCTGGTGATTAACGTGTTCGGGCAATCGCTGTTTTCTCGCAAAGTCACCAACAAGGAAGTCTTGGCTGTTAAAAATAGCGATTAACGAAGAGTGTCGCCGTGGTTATCAATAAAGAAATATTGCTCTATTTTCGCGCTCATTAGGCTCCGACAGGTTTCTTCGTCTGCCATGCAGATAGTGTCGTACAGGCGTTTAGCGATGCGATGAAAGTGTTCAACTAGGGTGGGATCAAAATGGAAACCTTTCCCTTCAACAATGATCGAGAGTGCTTTCTCAAAGCTAAAGGGTTCTTTATAGGGCCGTTTAGCACATAAGGCATCAAAGACGTCGGCAATAGCAAATATACGTGCGTTCAGTGGGATGGTTTCGCCAGAAAGTCGGTTCGGGTAGCCACTGCCGTCCCATTTTTCGTGATGTGATTCAATGATGGGTTTGGCGTCTTCGAGCCAAGGAATGCCTTCTATCATTCTAACACCTTCATTAACATGGGATTTCATGATGTCCATTTCACTGTCAGACAACTTTCCGGGCTTAAGCAAAATACGGTCTGAAATAGCAATCTTCCCGACATCGTGAAGATAGCTACCTAAAATGAGCGCTTTCATCGCTTTGAGATCGTGGCCACTTTCTTCCGCCAGCTCACTGGCTAACCATGCAACGCGGTAGTTATGAGCGCCCGTATCGCAATCTCTGAGGGTAATCGCTTTCCCCATCGTGAACATCATATCGATATTGGCTGTTTTCATCGCAGCAGTGTAGCGGACATTCTGTTTGTTGAGGAAGAGGATAAGGGGATAGATGATGATGGCACAAAGCCAAGCTGAACTGGCTGCAATCACGGACACCCAAAGTGAAAAGTTGCGTATGTCATTGCGTTGCCAATCAGGAACCACCCGTACCCCTTCAAGGTAACCCCAGCGCTGGTTGTTTGTTTCAAGCGGAACGAATGTGCGCAAAATCCACTCTCCGCTCTTTAGATGAAGGCTTTCATAGGATGCGGTGTTGTTGGTGGGAGTCACATGATGAGGAAGGGCACTCTCGATCGCGTGCCCTGTTGGTGTTAAAGATTCTGCGATTTTTTTGCCTGAGCGGTCATACATTTCGGTTATGTCAAACCAATCTAAGATTAAGCTGTTGGTAGTCTGTAACCCCTTTTGTTTAAATTCGGCATCGTTCGAAACGGGAAGTTGAAAATGCGCGACGGCTCCATAAGAGGCTTCTATGGCTAAATTGACCGTCTCCTTTTCTGCGCTCTCGACGGCAATCGTCCATGCGACATAACCGGCTAACACGCTGATAAAAAGGCTAGAGACGACTATCCGCTTCAAAGCCTCTCGAGCAAAATGCATGAATATGTTCTCCCTGATTTAGTGAAACCATTGCAAACGACACTCGCTATTTTGCCAAATAATCCGCCATGATTTTGTCGACGTCGATGCGTTTTAGGCCTTGATTTAGAATCTCCTGCCAACGTTGGCCATCTTGGTTATTAGTAAAAGCAACGTGGAGAGATTTCTCGACCAGCAGTTTCGGGTTCATCTGTAAATCGGCTTTGAAAGCTTGCAAAGAGGGCGT
Organism: Vibrio navarrensis; assembly: GCF_015767675.1. Classification (NCBI taxonomy): domain Bacteria; kingdom Pseudomonadati; phylum Pseudomonadota; class Gammaproteobacteria; order Vibrionales; family Vibrionaceae; genus Vibrio; species Vibrio navarrensis. The sequence goes on from NZ_CP065218.1 coordinate 1,139,963, forward strand.
GTTGTCGATCAAATATTGGAAAACGTTACTGTCGATGACGGCCAGCGGAATACGTTTGTGCCCTAACTTAGTTAGGTTTTGGCTATCGCTGTTTACCGCTTCGGATTTCAACGTGCCGTTGGCGATCATTTGGTCGAGCTCATCAGTATTCACGTAACCGCGTACCACGCCGATAGTATACGGCTTAAGATCCGCTAGTGTGGACCATTGCACAGGCATAGCTTTGTTTTCGGCAAAGCCTAGAGGACCAAGGCCAATGGAATCTGAAAAAAGTAGGTCACTGGATTCAAACAAATATTCAGGAAAGTAGCCTGCGTAGCGAGCGTCGTTTTTTGCCAAATGAACAGCCCGTTCCCACGGATAGAACTCGACTTTCAGTTCATGCCCCATCTCTTTAAGCGCAGCGCTAACGACCGCGATCGAAGCACCTTTCTGTTTTAGCTGTTGAGAAGAGTAAGGCGGCCAGTCAAGCGAGGTGAGAGTCAGTACATCGGCTTTGAGCAAGGGAGAAAAGAGCAAGGCCAGTGAAATCAATGTCTGTTTTAATAGTGTCATACGATTTTCCTCAGTCAGGGTTTCTTTGAGCATAGTTAAAGCTAGACGAGAATCAAACGCTTGCTGGTCACTTTTCGATTTCTTAAAAGCTTATTGTCAAAGTTGGATGACTTGGTTTCTACCAGCGTGTTTGGCCTGATACATGGCCTTATCTGCCTCTTCCAACAGTTCATCCAGCGTAGCTTGGTTGGTACATTCAGCCACACCGATACTGACGGTCATGCTGATGGTTTGACGTTTTTCCTGAAGAGGGTTTTCCATCACCGCTTTGCGAATGGCATAAGCTTTGTACATCGCGTGGCTGCGATTGTAACGAGAGAGTACTAGTGCAAACTCTTCACCGCCAATGCGACCAAAAATGTCTCTTTCAGATAAATGTTGTTCGCACAAGCGGACAAAATGAATCAGCGCTTTATCACCACTTCTATGTCCATAGGTGTCGTTAATGGCTTTAAAGTGGTCGAGGTCTAAAACAAGCACAAAGAAACGTTCATTATTCTTACGTGCGGAGGTGAACTCTTTGTTGGCTTGCTCCATAAAATGACGCCGATTACTAATATTGGTCAGGCTATCTCGTGTGGCTTCGAGATAAATTTTATTCTCGTAGGCGGTGCGATTTTTCTGTTCAGCCAAGAGAATATAGCGAGTAACAACAATCGCCACTAGTGAAAAGAGAATAATGATCAGCGTAATATTTGGCAGCACGGCGGTGCTGGGCAAATTCGGCATCCAAATGATCTTCGCCGCTGGTGTGCCTGTTGGTGAAAGCAGTATCATGCTCTCTTCATCTTTGCTGGCAACGTGAGTGCTTGACGCAACACTAAGATGACCCAAATTATACTTTTTGGCTAAGTATAAAATGTAATCGCTGTCCATCTTTATTCCAATCACCAGAAAACCGTTTTCCCGTGGCTGGTAGGTGGATTCGTCAATAAAAGGACCAACAACGATTAGATAGAGGTTGTTATTGATCGTGATGTAGCCGCTGGACAGTTTTTTCTCTTCTTCATTTTGATAGTGCGTGTCACTGAGTTGATGAAAATCATCGTTCATAATCTCATCAACGGTTAATGCTTGACTATTTTCATTATTGACTAACAGTGACTTATTGAGCCTTTTTTCAAACGCCAAGCTAAAAGATAAATTATAGCTATTAATTAAAAAGCTACCAGTATTGATTCTTACCCATTCTTCGTCGTTTTCGTGAAATATTTTAAAATAGGCTTCATCCCAATAAGTATATTCACTCAATATATCTTGATGATGCTTTTTTTCTACGTCTAATGCCAGCGAAACGCGTTGTTTGAACTCAGATGCAGACATATCGTCCAAAGAAATAAGGAGGTAATAGAGGCTGCCAATGATAGCGACAGCGAGCATGAAAAATAGCCAAGAGATAACGGATAACACAGATCTTGTGGAAACAAAGCTGCGATCAACCAGTCTTATCATGCTTGTTTGTCCTTTCTCTCTTCGCGATGATTGAAATGTGTTGAGTATAGTCTAGTTTGCTAAAATGCGTAAATATTTCAGTCAGGTATCTCAGGTGAAGGCTATTTGATAACCCAAGTCAGTGGAAATGATCACTAAAAGTAAATATTGGGTAGATCTGCCATGCAAAGAAGATAACGAATCGAATTACTTGCTCCTATATGAACAGTTAAAAACGTTATTCTCTTAAAATAAAATTAATTTATCAGATAGTATTGATGATGTTTTTACCTATTTCTTTTAGGCGATTTCTATTTTATTAGCAATGAAAGATGAGTGTTTACCTGCTTTTCTAAAAGAGAGAAAGATTTTATTTTCGACAGGGGATTTTTATTTTCAATATTGCACTTGCAATCAATACATAGGGTGAATTGTTTGTTTGCAAGCAAATCTGTTCGGTGATGAAGAATTTCCTTCTAAAAAGTAATGTTTTTAACGTTTAAAACACTATTTGTGGAATGTAAGTTTTCGCAATCAGGTGGTGAGCTTCATTTTTGATACAAGCATAATTGCGCGAATGTAACAAAGTATTGCATCGTGTAACAATTTAACCACATGAAATATAGGTTTTTATTTCATGTTGCCAATTGTGAACGATTCATTGTCGATGTTGCATATGCTCAACAAAATATAATTCTAATGACTATAACGACCTTATTGCACTGAGCTTGCAACGTACAAGCGCAACCAATAAAGGTCATCAAGACATCGAGAAAGTAAATGAAAGCCTCAAGATATATACGCATCTTGTCGAGGGCTGGGCTTGCTATTGCCGCGCTCATGCTCTGTGGATGCGATTATGCTTTGCTCAATCCGAAAGGCGCTATTGGTGTTCAGGAAAAAGAGTTGATCATTACAGCTCTGTTGTTGATGCTCATTGTGGTGATCCCCGTGATCCTGATGACTATCTACTTCTCCTTCAAATACCGCTCAGCGAATACGAAAGAAGAGTACGCACCTGAATGGTCTCATTCGACCAAAATTGAGGTGGTGGTATGGACGATTCCTATCATCATCATCGCGGTGCTTGCCACCATCACTTGGCGTTCTACCCATGAATTGGAGCCCTCAAAACCGCTGGTCAGCGATGTCAAACCGATGACCATCGAAGTGGTTTCCTTGGATTGGCAGTGGCTGTTTATCTACCCAGAGCAGCATATCGCGACCACCAATCATGTTGTTTTTCCTAAAGATGTGCCTATCGAGTTTAAACTCACCTCAGACAACATCATGAACTCCTTCTTCATTCCAAGTTTGGGCAGCCAGATTTACGCGATGCCAGGCATGGTGACGCGCCTGCACTTGATTGCCAATCATGATGGTGATTTTGATGGTGTTGCCGCGAGCTATAGCGGTGAAGGGTTCTCGCACATGAAGTTTACCGCGACCGCAACGGCCGATCAGGCGAGCTTTGATGCTTGGGTTAACCAAGTGAAATCGAGCCCCGATCAATTGCCGGATCTGCCTGCATACAAGGCGTTGGCGCAGCCAACCATTGATGCACCAGTGAAGTACTTCTCCACCGTCGTCCCAGAACTGTTCGCCAACGTGGTGACTCAGTATCCGGGCTCAATGAACGCGAGCTTTGATGCGGCTTGTCTGGTCGAAGATGAAGGATAACCCATGTTTGGTAGATTAACGCTTGAATCGATTCCGTATCATGAACCTATCATCATGATTACGTTGGCCGTAGTTGCCCTTGCGGGTCTTGCAGTGGTGGCTTTAGTCACCAAAGCAGGCAAATGGCAATATTTATGGAATGAATGGTTTACCTCGGTAGACCACAAAAAACTGGGCTTTATGTACATTGCCGTTGCGATGGTGATGCTACTACGCGGTTTTGCCGATGCGGTAATGATGCGTAGCCAACAACTGCTTTCCTCGGCAGGCGAGGCGGGCTACTTACCGCAGCACCACTACGATCAGATCTTCACCGCACACGGTGTGATTATGATTTTCTTTGTTGCCATGCCGCTGGTTATTGGTCTGATGAACATCATTGTTCCGCTGCAGATCGGTGCCCGTGACGTTGCCTTCCCATACCTGAACAACTTGAGCTTCTGGTTGTTCATGGTCGGTGTGGTGCTGACGAACTTGTCGCTTGGTCTCGGTGAATTTGGCCGTACGGGTTGGCTGGCGTATCCGCCGCTGTCTGGTATTGATGCCAGCCCAGGCGTCGGGGTCGACTACTGGATTTGGGCGCTGCAAATTTCCGGTGTGGGAACGACGCTCTCTGGGGTGAACTTCTTTGTCACCATTTTGCGTATGCGTGTGCCATCCATGCCGATGATGAAGATGCCCGTGTTCACTTGGGCTTCTCTCTGCGCCAACATTTTGATCATCATTTCGTTCCCGATCCTGACCGTGACGATTGCGCTGCTGACGCTGGATCGCTACCTCGGCATGCACTTCTTCACCAATGACATGGGCGGCAACATGATGATGTATGTCAACCTGATTTGGGCTTGGGGCCACCCAGAAGTGTACATCCTTGTGCTGCCAGTGTTCGGTGTGTTCTCGGAAGTGACCGCGACATTTGCGCGTAAGAAACTGTTTGGTTACACCTCTTTGGTGTGGGCAACGATTGTGATTACTGTGCTGGCTTTCGTGGTTTGGTTGCATCACTTCTTTACCATGGGTTCTGGCGCAAACGTAAACGCCTTCTTTGGTATCGCGACCATGATCATTTCCATCCCGACTGGGGTGAAAATCTTTAACTGGCTGTTCACCATGTACAAAGGCCGCATCAAGTTCACCACGCCAATGCTTTGGACCGTGGGCTTTTTGATCACCTTTACCATTGGTGGCATGACTGGCGTATTGATGTCTGTACCGGGCGCTGATTTCGTGCTGCACAACTCGGTATTTTTGATTGCGCATTTCCATAACGTGATCATCGGCGGGGTGGTTTTTGGCTGTTTCGCTGCGATAACGTACTGGTTCCCGAAAGCGACCGGTTTCACGCTCAACGAAGCGTGGGGCAAGCGTGCATTCTACTGCTGGATTATCGGCTTCTGTATGGCCTTCTTGCCGCTGTATGCGCTCGGTTTTATGGGCATGACGCGTCGTATCAGCCAAGATCTTAACCCTGAGTTCTTCCCTCTGCTGGCGATTGCCGCAGCAGGTACGGCGGTGATCGCGCTGGGCGTTTTGTGCCAGTTCGTGCAGATTTTTGTCAGCGTTCGCGATCGCAAGCAGAACCTTGACCTGACTGGCGACCCGTGGGATGCACGTACGCTGGAGTGGTCAACCTTTTCTCCACCGCCATTCTATAATTTCGCCATTTTGCCGAAAGGCGACGAGATTGATGCTTTCTGGTATCAGAAGCAGCGTGGTGAGTTTGATCCAATGAACGAGGTCGAGTATGAGCCAATCCACATGCCGAAAAATACCCCAACGGGGATGTATGTTTCCGCATGGGCGATGGCCTTTGGCTTTGCGATGATCTGGTACATCTGGTGGCTGGCGGCGGCAAGCTTGGTCGGTATTGTGATCACTTGTATCAGACATAGCTACAACGACGACGTGGATTACTACGTGCAAGTTGATGAAATCAAAGCGATTGAAGCTGAGCGACGTGCAAAATGGGCACAAGCGAAGCAGGCTTACAACGCGCCAGAGAAGAAAGATGAGATGGAGGTGACCTATGCACGCTGATGCTCACGCTCACGATCACCACGACACCGGTGGCAACAAGCTATTCGGTTTCTGGATCTACCTGATGAGTGACTGCATTCTGTTTGCCACTCTGTTTGCCACTTACGCCGTGTTGGTTTCTGCCAACGCGGGCGGGCCGATCGGCAAAGATATTTTTGAATTGCCGTTCGTCTTCACCGAAACCATGTTACTGCTGCTGAGCAGTATCACCTTTGGTTTTGGCATGATCGCGATGAAACGTCGCGATGTGACGATGATGAAGCGTTGGCTCGCCATCACTTTCTTGCTCGGCTTGGGCTTTATTGCTATGGAGATCTACGAGTTCCATCACCTGATTGAAGAAGGGTTTGGCCCGCAGCGCAGCGCGTTCCTCTCTGCTTTCTTCACGCTGGTGGGCACGCATGGTCTGCACGTGAGCTTTGGTTTGATCTGGCTGGCGGTGTGTTACCACCAACTGAGTACTAAAGGTCTCAACGCCATGATGGAAACGCGTTTCCAATGCTTGAGCTTGTTCTGGCACTTCCTTGACATCGTCTGGATCTGTGTCTTCACCATCGTTTACCTGTTAGGAGTAATGTAATGAGCAATCAACATGCAGATACAGGTGCGCGTGACTACGTGAAAGGGTTTGTGTTTGCACTGGTTCTAACCGTGATCCCTTTCTATTTTGCGTGGTCACAAAGCCTGCCACAAGCGGTAACCTACGCTGTGCTGCTTGGCTGCGCTGTGGTGCAGATCGTCGTTCACTTTGCCTACTTCCTACACATGGAAGTGAAAAGTGAAGATGGCCGTTGGAACATGGTCTCCTTAGTGTTCAGTGCCATTGTGGTGCTTATTCTGGTCGCGGGCTCTCTGTGGATCATGTGGCACTTGCATCAAAACATGATGTTAAAGGTGTGAGATGCTGAAAAGTTACCTGTCTATTACTAAGCCAGGCATCATTTTCGGTAATCTGATTTCCGTTGCAGCGGGGTTTTTCCTCGCTGCAAAAACGGAAGGGGCGAACTGGGATCTGATGTGGCCAACCTTACTTGGCGTGGCGCTGGTGATTGCCTCTGGTTGCGTGATCAACAATATTTTTGATCGCGATATCGATGTCAAAATGGCGCGTACTGCGAAGCGCGACTTAGTGCTGGGTAAAGTCAACAGCGACCACGCGTTTGTCTATGCTTTGGTGATGCTGCTGGCCGGGACCGCCACCTTGTATACCTTGGTCAATCCGCTCTCGACGGTGATCGTGCTGCTTGGCTACGTGTTTTATGTCTTTTTCTACACCATGATATACAAACGCACCTCAGTGTACGGCACGCTAGTGGGCAGCATCTCTGGTGCCGTACCGCCGCTGGTCGGCTATTTAGCCGTCACCAACTACATCGATATTGAAGCCGTACTGCTGTTCGTCTTGTTCTGCCTGTGGCAAATGCCGCACTCCTACGCCATCGCCATGTTCCGTTTAAATGACTATCGCCAAGCGGGCATTCCGGTATTGCCTGTGATTGACGGGATTGAAAAAGTGCAGCGCCATATGAAGGCGTATGTGGTGGCGTTTGCCGTTGTGGCGTTCGCCTTGTTTGCACTTGGCAGTGCGGGGTATGAGTATCTGGCCGTGGCGTCGTTGGTGAGTGGCTATTGGCTGCTTGTTACATTTAAACCTGTAACGCAGCAGAATTACGAAAGCTGGGCGCGCTCGGTGTTTAAAATTTCGCTGCTGGTGGTGATGAGCATCAGCGGTGTGTTAGGCATGGAACTGTTGCCGCTCTCGATCTAAACTTTCCGCTTTTACATGGGCGCAGCGTGTTTCGCTGCGCCCATCGCTTCATTCCAAACTGCCTTCTTGCGTCATTCGCTCACTGCTACGACTAAACAGACGGTCAAAATGCGGATTGCCCTGCAGGCTTTCTAAATCGGGCTCATTGTTGATCAAATCGCGGATGGAAGGACTGGCGTCAATCGCACGTTGCAGATCTTCAATCGCTTGCTCCTCCACCCCCAATCGCGAATAGGCACAAGCACGTTGATAGAGCGCCGGGCCGTTGGTGTTGTCCATCTCCAACACACGATTACACAGGCTCAGTGCCCAGTTGTATTCTCTGATCTCCATCGCAGCGTCGGCTTTATAAGTTAACGCTTCCAAATCGCCCGGCCGAATGGCAAGAATTTCATCGTACACATCGATTCTTTGCTCTGCGGTAGGCATGCTTTGTGCGCGCAGCCACAAGTTGTGGATCTCGTTGATGATCTCAATTTCTCGGTTGTTTTCGCTGATGATGCGAGTTTTACGCTTCAAATCTCGTTCAAGCGCGATGAACTTCTTCTCGTATTTTTCTGCAATGGTTTCCAAACGCTTGTCCGCCATCTCTATGGTGTTGTGCTTAAACTCACGCAGTGATTGCCAACCGACAAAAGCGATCAGCGACGCAACCCCAGCGATAATGTAGAAAAAGTAGGTGACCGTGACGTTGGCATAGTTGAGTGATTTATCCGCCACGGTCAGCTCGCGATCGGTGATCTGTACCGTTAGGCGTCTTTCCAAATCCTGTTGGTCTTGGCGCAGCGCTTTGAGTTCATCCAGTATGTACCTTTCCATCAGTGGTCGGTCGAGCAGTTCGCTTTGTGAATAGCTTTGCTCTTCTGCGATGGCTGGCACGAGCAAGCTCATCAGCGCGATCAGAGTGAGTAAAATTCGCATATCGATATCCCATTGTTTTGTCTTGATTGTTTTCTGAGAGTGACCCCTTCTGATTAGGATAATAAATTTAGAGTACGAATCATTTTAAAAACGGACAATCATCCCGTTAAGTGTGATCTAAGTCACGAAATGAGGTGTTTAACGTTAAGGTGTAAAGGATTTTTCTGAGTAATCAAGTCACTTAGAGAATCCTCCCTCATCTTTTAATAAGCGTTTTGTTGTTAGATTAAAGTTTTGTGTTCTAATTATTTAATTTGCGTTTATGGGTTATTTTGTGTGATAGTTATCACGATTTTGGCAATGAAAAGGCCATTTATTTGCTTTTTAACCGCCGATAATGGCCATAATAAATAGGAATTTTAATTAGAGCTCGATGGAAATGTATCTGCATATGATTACTTCTGCTCCCTGGGTGATGTACCCTGAAATTGCACAACACTCAGCCAATAAATGGACCTTTAGACAACCGAAAGTGACCGATGGCGATGCGATCTACAGTTTGATCGCCGATTGTCCGCCACTGGATATGAACTCATCCTACTGCAATTTTCTGCAATCGACCCACTTTCGCCAAACCTGCATCGTTGCCGAACACAAAGGCGATGTCGCGGGTTTTATCTCCGGCTATCAGAAACCGGAAGAGCCTGACGTACTGTTCGTTTGGCAAGTTGCGGTGGCGCCTCGCTATCGCGGTAAGGGCTTGGCATTTCGCATGCTCGACAAGCTACTCAATCGTCAGCAGCTTAAACAGGTTCGAGCGGTCGAAACCACCATTACCGAACAAAATCAAGCCTCTTGGGCGCTGTTTGAAAAGCTGGATGAGCAGCACGGCAAACGAGGCAAAGTGACTACTTTTCTCGATGAAGACGCCCATTTCAAAGGCAAACACGATACGGAATATCTCTATCGTATTCCGCTAGACACTCCTCAATAAATAGGAATCAAAAACGGTCTCAACATGGATATTTTTACTCAGCAAGAATCCAACGTTCGTTCATATTCAAACCACTTTCCGGTGGTCTTTCACAAAGCTAAAGGGTGTTGGCTGGAAACGGAAAATGGAGAGCGCTACTTAGATTTCCTTGCCGGTGCAGGATCTCTCAACTACGGCCACAACAACCCTGTCCTAAAACAAGCGCTACTTCAATACATTGAAATGGACGGTTTAACCCACGGGTTGGACATGCACTCCAGTGCCAAAGCCACCTTTTTGGACACCTTCCAACGCTTAATTCTGCAACCTAGATCGCTTGACTACAAAATGCAGTTTACAGGTCCAACAGGGACCAACGCGGTGGAAGCGGTGCTGAAACTGGCGCGTAAAGTGAAAGGCAGAAGCAATGTGGTGGCTTTCACCAACGGTTTTCACGGCTGTAGCGCAGGAGCGCTGGCGGCGACAGGTAACCAGCACCATCGTCAAGGCGCGGGCATAACTTTGCCTAACATCACTCGTATTCCGTTTGAAGGCTATGCGGGCGTCGACGGTCTGGCGCTGTTTGAAACCATGCTCGGTGACAACTCTGCGGGTATGGATAAACCAGCGGCGGTTCTGTTAGAAACCGTGCAGGGGGAAGGGGGCTTAAACGCCGCGTCGAGCTCTTGGCTTAAACGCCTCAGTGCGCTCTGTAAGCGCCACGATATTTTACTGATTGTCGATGACATTCAAGCGGGTTGTGGTCGCACAGGAACGTTTTTCAGCTTTGAACCTGCGGGCATCGTGCCAGATATGGTGACGCTGTCGAAATCACTCAGCGGTTATGGTTTACCGATGGCGGTGGTGCTGCTCAAACCTGAGCTTGATGTTTGGAAACCCGGTGAACACAACGGCACGTTTCGCGGCAATAACCACGCTTTTGTCACTGCGACCAGCGCACTGGAAATCTACTGGTCGAATGATGACTTTAGCCGTCACATTCAGCAATGTGCGCAGCAAGTGAGTGACGTTGTCACTAGAGCGGTGCAGCGCTTTCCAGAACTGTTCGTACGTCAAAAAGGGCGAGGCATGATGAGTGGTATTGAGTGCCAAAACGGTGAAGTCGCTAGAGCCATTGCCGCCAGCTGCTTTGAGAAAAAAATGGTGATTGAAACCGCTGGGCCAAATGATGAAGTGGTGAAGTTTTTCTCGCCCCTGACCATCACCGAAAGCGAGCTCAAACAAGGGCTAGAGATTTTCGAACAGGCGGTCGAATCCGTCGCAGCCAGCCATTTTAAAAACGTCGGTTAACTAAGGAAGAACAATGATTGTAAGAACGCTAGAAGAGTGCCAAAACAGTGAACGTCGTGTGGTTGCGCAAAACTGGGAAAGTGTGCGCATGCTACTTAAAGACGACAATATGGGTTTTTCGTTCCATATCACCACGATTTATCAAGATAGCGAAACCCATATCCACTACAAAAACCACCTTGAATCGGTGTACTGCATCAGCGGCGAAGGTGAGATCGAAGTGGTGGGTGGCGAGACCTACCCAATCAAACCCGGCACTTTGTACATCCTCGATAAGCATGACGAACATTTCCTGCGCGCCTATAAAAACAAAGAGATGGTGATGGCGTGTGTGTTTAATCCGCCAATCACTGGCGCAGAGGTGCACGACGAGCACGGCGTCTACCCGCTGGTTGACTGATTCAACCTTGAAGTGGAGCGTCTTGCTGTTCCACTTCTTCTCTCTCTCCCCACGTTAGTAACTAACCAAGGAATCTTCATGATTTATACCGTAGAAAAAATCGGCGGTACTTCAATGACAGCGTTTGACGCTGTGTTAGACAACATCATCCTGCGCCCCGCCAATCCTTATCATCGCGTGTTTGTCGTTTCGGCTTACAGCGGCATGACTGACGCGCTCCTCGAAGGCAAGAAAACCGCCAAACCGGGCGTTTACCAACACATTGCCAAACGCAACGACGAGTGGCAGGAGTCGCTGTGTGAAGTGGAGCAGCGCATGCTGCTGACGAATGAAAACATCTTTGCCGATCCGATGAATCGACTGCGTGCTGACAAGTTCATCCGCTCGCGCATCGCCGAAGCGCGTAACTGCATTACCAATATTTTGCAAACCTGTCAGTACGGGCAGTTTTCTTTGCGCCACTATTTACCACAAATTCGCGAGTTTCTCGCCTCAATTGGTGAAGCGCACAGTGCGTTTAATACCGCGCTCAAGTTAAAAAGCGTCGGCATCAACGCGCGTTTTGTCGATCTCTCTGGCTGGAATACCGAAGAACCCAAATCTTTGGATGAGACGATCAACGCGGCGTTTGCCAGCATCGACCTGACACAAGAGCTGCCGATCGTCACCGGCTACGCGTATTGTAAAGAGGGGTTGATGAGCACCTATGATCGCGGTTACAGCGAGATGACTTTTAGCCGTATTGCCTCACTCACCAATGCTGATCTGGCGGTGATTCACAAAGAGTACCATTTGAGCTCCGCCGATCCGCGTATGGTTGGCCCGGGCAAAGTGTTACCCATTGGCCACACCAACTATGATGTCGCCGATCAGTTGGCGAATTTGGGTATGGAAGCGATCCACCCCAATGCGGCGGCGGGTCTGCGTGAAAGTGGTATTGAGCTGCAAATCAAAAACACTTTTGAACCTGAACATCCGGGCACGCTGATCTCGGCAGACTACGTACCACAAACGGAGAAAGTGGAGATCATTGCAGGCAAAGAGAAGGTATTTGCACTGCATCTTTTTGATCAAACCATGGTCGGTCAGGTGGATAATGTCAGCTATGAGTTGATGGAAATCATCTCCGAGGCACGAGTGAGTTTGATTGGTAAAGAGATGAACGCTAACTCAATCACCTATTATCTGGGGGGCAGTGCTGAAAATCTTAACCAAGTGCTGTACAAAGCGGAAAAACGCTATCCCAAAGCATCGACAAAAGGGCGCATGGTGGCGTTGATTTCCGCCATCGGCTCGCAAATGGATACCAATAAAACGCTGGCCAAAGGGGTGAGCTGCTTAATGAATAACGGCGTGACGCCAGCGGCACTGCACTCGTCTATGCGCAACGTCAATGTGCAGTTTGTGGTGAGTGACAAAGAGTATCGCAAAGCGATCTGTGCCCTGCATGAGACGTTTTTTGAAGCGCAAATGGCCGCGCCAATCAAAACCGAACAGGTGGCATAAGCCGCCTAGTCACAAGGTTCATCCAGATTGTGCTAGTAAAAAAAGGGAGGCTTGCCTATCGCAAGCCTCCCTTATTTGATCGCGCATGGTCAATGCGTTTCAGCCCTAAAACACGTTTACTGTGACTGCTGATGGCAAAAATTGGCCACGTTTAGATCGCCGCGGGGCAGAGTGGAAAACAGATGCCCAGATTGCGCAGCAAACTCCGCCACTTTATCTTGCATCGCGGTGCTGAACTGATGATTTTCGGCCACCAAGCACCAGAAGCTACTTGATACTGCCAACTCAAAATCGCTGATCGGCGTGTTGGAGATATCCAGCGCTCGCAGTTGAAGCAGCTCGCCAATATCTAGGCTGGTCAATGGGTTATTGTTTAGTTCCACTTCATACACGTTAATCGCCTTAACGACATCCACATTCTTCAAATGGTTATTAGCTAAAGAGAGGTAACTGAGTCGGCTGCCTTCTGGCAATGTCACGTTTTCTAGCTGGTTATCGTTTGCGGTCAGCTCAAAGGTTTCAGGATTGTGAGTCAGATCCAGCGTTTTGAGCTGGTTCCCTTTTACATCAAGCACGACCAGATCAGGATTAGCGGAGATATCCAGCGTCGACAGTTGATTGTCTGCCAACATCAGTTGTTTCAACTTAGGGTGCTTACTGGCATCAAACTGCTTAAGGCCCATTCCGGACGCCCCCAGTATCTCTAGATTGTTTAGCGCGGCAAAATCCACACTGGTCACGCCGCTGTAACTGATATCCAAACTGTGCAACTGCGTTACATCGCCAGTAAGCTGAGTCAAACTTGGCATCTTTTCCACTAGCAAGGTTGTCAGTTTCTCGTTGTGGCTGAAATCGAGCGCTTTCAGCTTGGTGTCACTGGCCAATAGTTGTTCCAGCTCTACAAAAGGACGCAGATTTAACGTGCTGATTGGGTTTTTATCCAGCATGAGATACTTCAGTGGCAGCCCCTCGGCAAAAGTAAGGGCAGTGAGTTGGTTATCGGATGCGGAGAAGGTTGTCAGCGCGGTGAGCTCTGAAAGATCAAGTTCAGTGAGCTGATTACCATTGACGGCCAACGCAGTCAGAGCCGGCATTTTAGTCAAATTGAGCTCAGACAACTGGTTCTGCGTCAAGACTAAACGCTGCAAAGAAGGCATGTCAGCCAATTGCAGCGTGGCTAATTCCGTGGAGCGAATCTCGACTGCTTCCAATGCGGTTGTGTTGGTCAAGTCGAGCGCAGGTAGTTTTGATTCACGAATGTCTAAATGAGTCAGTGCGCTGTTGTAAGACAAGTCAACGCTTTGCAACTGTGCGAGTTTTTGTATTCTCAAGCTTTGTAAGTCGGCCAGTGGTTTCAGATCGACATGACTCAACGCACTGAGATACAGGGTAAGCTGCTCAATGTCAGGGGTGTAGTTGGCATTGAAATCGCTGAGTTTAGGTGAGCGGATGATCATATTACGCAGATTCGGAAAAGCGGCGAGATCCATGGTGGTACTGATTTCATACCGGATAGGGCATTCAAGAGTCACCACGTCGGTGATTGCGCTCCAGTGATGAAAATCTCGCAGGTCTTCGACGCAGCGTTGCATTTCTGGGTCACGATAGCGGAGTGAAGAGAAACTGCCATTTTTGGGCACAATGGTGAGATCAACCGAACTCACACTGCGCCCGCGTTGATCGTCGACCACTTGCACTGAGATGCGGATTTTATTGGCGGCCCCGGTTTGATACGCGGGGACAGTCAGTTGAGCCTCAGCGCTATCTTTATTGCTCAGGCTTGCCTCTGGCCCTGATAATTGCGCCCAACTGTACTCTGTGATTGTGCCGTCGCTGTCACTCGCGTTGGCCGTTACTGTCAACAGGGTGCCTTCTTGCACCGTGAGGTTGTCACCAAGTGAAACGACGGGTCTTTGGTTGCCGTTGTTGGCGTGCACCGTAATCACCTGACCAGAATTGGCGCTGGCGCCAAGATTGTCGGTCACTTTGACATCAAACTGAATGAGTTCGTCTTCATCGACGTCGGGAACCGTAAAGGTGGGGTTAAATGAGGTTGGATCTGAAAGTGTGACTGGTGGTCCGCCAACTTGCTGCCAATAGATATTGGCGATGCTGCCGTCGCTATCGGTGGCACGGGCATGTAAGCGCACTTCTTGGGTTTCTTCTTGCACCGCAAAAGGTTTTTCAAGATAAAGAACGGGCGCTTGGTTTTGACTGTTGTCTGGCTGATATTTGACCATGACGGCAACGGTGTCGGTCGCTTTCTGCCCTTTCGGGTCGGTGACGGTTAATTGGAAGGCATAACGGGTATCAACCACCACTTGAGGTGTCTCAAAGGTTAGTTGTTCACTGTCGATGCCTTGAAGGTTGAGAGCAGGGCCTTCAATTTGTTTCCATTGGAATGTCAGTACATCGCCATCAGGATCACTGTGTTGAGCCAGTAATTCGATCGGTTGTAAAGGTTCGGTGGTGATATCTTGGCCCAGTTCAACTGACGGTGGGCGGTTTTGCGGTGTGGCGGGGTTATCGGCAGAGCCTCCGGAGCCACCACCACAGGCGCTCAGTACGCTGACGGTTGCCGCCAGTAAGGTTTTTTTCAGCATGACTTTCTCGCTTGATGTTTTTATAAAAAGTAATTTCTGTATATAAAACCATCGCCATATTGACGGGGTTAATATGTAATCGATTGCTTTGGCTGGTTTGTGTGAAGTGAGTTCAAGTTATGAGCATTAACTGCCCAAGGTACAAAGTATCGGTTGACGTTGAAAAGAATAAAGATTGAGCGATTGATGATTAAAAACAATCTTTGCACTATTCGCACATAAATATATTAACATTGCCACATCAATGCTTGACGTTGTTGGCAGATGAAATACGGATAAGCATCAGAAGACAAGCTATTGAAAGAAATAAAAAAGGTGTCGAGCGATCGACACCTTTTGGTCATAAAGGACGGTGTTCAATAAAGAACGATTTAGCTTTGTTTACGGATGAGGTAGTCAAAAGCGCCTAAGCTTGCTTTCGCACCTTCACCCATCGCAATGATGATCTGTTTGTAAGGGACTGTGGTTGCATCCCCCGCCGCAAACACACCATCCATGCTCGTTTCACCGCGGCTGCCGATTTCAATCTCGCCACGAGCAGAGAGTTCAACCGCGGAATCTTTCAGCCATTCGGTGTTAGGCACCAGACCGATTTGCACAAAGATACCAGACAGCTCAAGCTGCTTAATTTCATCCGTGTTGCGGTCTTTGTATTTCAAGCCAGTCACACGAGTACCATCACCGACCACTTCGGTTGTCTGAGCCATGGTAATGATGTCGATGTTTGGCATTGAGTTCGCTTTGTTGATCAGTACTTGGTCAGCGCGCAGCACGTCAGCAAATTCCAGTACGGTCACGTGTTCGACGATACCCGCCAGGTCAATCGCCGCTTCGATACCTGAGTTACCACCACCGATAACCGCGGTTTTCTTGCCTTTGAACAGTGGGCCGTCACAGTGCGGGCAGTAAGCCACCCCTTTGTTACGGTATTCTTGTTCACCAGGAACGTTCATTTCACGCCAGCGAGCACCCGGGCTTAAGATGACGCTGTTACTTTTCAGTGTCGCGCCGCTTTGCAGACTGACGTGGATTTTGCCATCTGCCGTGAACTCAGCGCCCATCAGCTTCTCAGCTTGCTGCTCTGTGATGATCTCCACGCCGTACTCTTTCAGGTGTTCACCCAAGTTCGCCGCCAGCTTTGGACCTTCCGTGTGTTTCACCGAGATGAAGTTTTCGATCGCCATGGTGTCCATCACCTGACCACCTAAACGCTGCGCCACGATACCGGTGCGAATGCCTTTACGCGCGGCGTAAATCGCTGCCGCTGCACCCGCAGGGCCACCGCCGACGACCAGTACATCGTATGGGTCTTTTTCGTTGAGGCTGGCGGCTGCTTTTTCTGCTGCGCCGTCATCCAGCTTGTTGAGGATTTCAGTCAGCGTCATACGGCCTTGGCCAAACAGTTCACCGTTAATGAACACACTTGGCACGGCCATGATGTCACGATTTTTAACTTCATCTTGGAACAGCGCGCCGTCAATCATGGTTGCGCGAATGTCCGGGTTGATCGCCGCCATCATGTTGAACGCTTGCACCACGTCAGGGCAGTTTTGGCAAGACAGAGAAATGAACACTTCGACGTCAAGCTTTTTGCCGAGTTTGGCGATTTGCTCAATCGTTTCTTGCTCCAGTTTGATTGGGTGACCGCCAGAGTGCAGCAGCGCCAGAACCAGAGAGGTAAATTCGTGCCCCATCGGCACGCCCGCAAAACGCAGTTGTGTGCCTTTGGTTGGGTTGGTCACCGTCATTACTGGCTTGCGATCGCTCGCGGTATCGTCACGCTCTACGCTGATAAGTGAGCTAAGTTCCGCGATTTCATTGGCCAGTGCCAAAATGTCTTGTGAGCCTTTGCTTTCATCTAGGCTGACCACTAAACGGACTTGTTCTTTTAAGTTGGTTAGATACTGTGAGAGTTGTTGCTTGATCGCTTGGTCTAGCATACGAAATACCTTTTTTATTAATTATGAGAGTGGTCACTCTGGATAAAAGGGGGGAGAGCGAACCGGACATTTAGGTCGTCAGGTCAAATACCCAGCTCGCTCTCGAACTCATTAGTAATCAAAAGATTGTCTTAATCAGAAGATTACTGGTCAGGCTTGGTTAGATTTTGCCAACGAGGTCTAATGAAGGAGCCAGAGTCTGCTCGCCTTCTTTCCATTTTGCTGGACATACTTCGCCTGGGTGAGAAGCAACGTACTGTGCGGCTTTCACTTTGCGCATCAGGTCCTCTGCGTCACGGCCGATGCCTTCTGCGGTGATTTCCATTGCCTGAATCACGCCTTGTGGGTCAATCAGGAAGGTTGCACGGTCTGCCAGACCTTGGCCTTCACGCATCACACCGAAGTTGTTGGTGATGTTGCCAGTTTGGTCGCCTACCATGTAGTAGTTGATTTTGCCGATAGTCTCAGAGCTGTCGTGCCATGCTTTGTGAGTGAAGTGCGTGTCAGTCGATACTGAGTACACTTCAACGCCACGTGATTGAAGCTCTGCGTAGTGATCCGCTAGGTCGCCAAGTTCGGTTGGACATACGAAAGTGAAGTCTGCTGGATAGAAGAAAAATACTGCCCATTTGCCCAGAACGTGTTGTTCAGTGATTTCAACGAACTCACCTTGTTTGAATGCCGTTGCGCTAAATGGTTTGATTTTAGTATTAATCATGTTGCGAGTTTCCTTTAAGTTATTGGTTTGGAATGTTTTGTCTTCGGGATGTATATTCCCATCCGAACGCCGTTTTGGAAAATCGCTTGTGGCTATTCTATTGATAGATGCTATCTATAAAAGTAAAAATCATTGATGTCACAATTTTCTGATGAAACAAGATTACTAGCCGCTTTGTTGGCTGAGATGTTTTAGGATAAGCAGCCAAACGCTTTTGAGAGATAAGGAAATCAACATGCAGTTGCAAGCCGAACAAATTCCCCTAATTTGCAGTGCCTTAGCCAAGATCAGAATTGAAGCCGATTTAACCCTCTTGCCGAAATATACCCACTTTGCGGGCAAACCCTATCCGCTTGGGCGTTGCAAAGAGATCCGCGATCTGGTCTATCAGATGCTTTTAGTGCATTTGGAGACCAAGCACGATGAGGTATTGCAGCCGCTGCGTGAGGCGCTGAAAAATGGCGAGAAGTTAGTGCCTGTCTGGGGTTCTCTGCGGGATGAGTACTTTCAAAATGCCATGGTGCTCGGGGAGTGGTACATTGATGTTTCCAACGATACCGTCAATCCCAACAAGCCTCGCGTCGAGATTGTGCGCCTCAGTGAGGCCGATTTTCATCCCATCCGCTCGTTTGAGAAATTTATCGAAGTAGCAGAGAGGTACTGGCAGGTTGATGTGTATAAAAACACACTCTTTCCAGCGTTGGCTCCCTTCTTTCCTTTAGTGTGTGTGAGTAAAGAGAGTGGCGCCAGTTGGCTCGCTGCCGCTAACGACGACATGATTGCCGTGGCGATGAACAGCCAGTTTTCGGCTTCCCAACAGATACTGCAACAGCTGCCGACGCTACCTCAGACGATTGCGCAAAAATGGTTGAGCCACGCCAATGCCGAGCTTGACCCTTTCCTTACGGACGCGGGAGATAGCGAACAAATGTGCATCGAGTATCAAGATCGTTCTCAAGACTTGCTGTTTCGAGACCAAGCCGTGCTGGCCTACCTTAAGTTGCCGAAGATGGTTTGATAGGCGTCACTTATTGCCGGGGCTTGGCTGCGCGATTCATGCGTTGACTGGCTAACGCTAACGCGACTTTGGAGGTCGGAAGGCGTCCAAGTGCTTGACAGATTTGCCAACCAGCTTCGGCAACCGCGGGTAAATCGACGCCAGTCTCGATGCCGAGCCCTTGACAGAGGTAAAGCACATCTTCGGTCGCCACGTTGCCTGCTGCCCCTTTGGCATACGGGCAGCCGCCAAGGCCTGCCACACTGCTGTCGATGGTGGCAACGCCCATGGTGAGCGCCTGATACAGGTTAGCCAGTGCCTGTCCCCACGTATCGTGAAAATGCACCGCTAGTTGTGCCACAGAGACTTCCTTTTTAACGGCGTCTAACATGCGCGCAATGCGCAGCGGCGTGCCAGTGCCAATGGTATCGCCAAGGGAAATCTCATAGCAGCCCAACGCCAGCAGATCGCTGGCCACACTGGCGACTTGCTCGGGTTTCGTCGCGCCGTCATAAGGGCAGTCAGCGACGCAAGAGAGATAGCCTCGCACCGGAATATGATGCGCTTTTGCTGCCTGCATCAAAGGCTCGAAGCGTTTGAGGCTTTCAGTAATGGAACAGTTGATGTTGCGCTGGCAGAAACCTTGTGATGCGGAAGTGAAAATCGCCACTTGATCAGCGCCGCTGGCGAGTGCCTGCTCAAAACCTTGCAGGTTGGGGGTCAGCGCCGAATAAACCACTCCTGCGCGGCGTTCAATTTTGGCCAATACTTCTGCCGAGTCGGCCATTTGCGGTACCCATTTGGCCGAGACAAACGCACCCGATTCGATCTGCCTAAGGCCGGTGCGAGACAGTTGATCTATCAGCGCGATCTTACTCTGGGTACTGATGCGAGCTTCATTTTGCAAGCCATCACGTGCGCCGACTTCGACAATCTTGACCGATTTTGCTAACAAACTGTTCATAGGCTACCTCACGGGGTGTCTTTCGCTGACCAATCTTTTGGCACCCAAGCAGGCGCGCGCTTGCTGAAAAAGGCGTTAAGTCCTTCTTGGCCTTCTGGCGATACGCGGATCTGGGCTATCAAGGCGATGGTGTGTTCAATCAGTTCAGGAGTGATGGGCTGGTTATCGCACTGCTGACACAAGCGTTTGGCCTGAGTCAACGCGTTTGGTCCATTGTGCAGCAAGCGATGCAACAGCTCATCCAGTACCTCGTGCAGCGCATGTGGCTGCGAACCCACGACCTGATGCAGCAGCCCCAAACGCAGTGCATTGGCCGCGTCAAGGGTTTCCGCACTCAGCATATAGCGCCTTGCTTGACGCTGGCCGATGGCACGGCATACATAAGGTCCAATGGTGGCAGGGATCAGGCCAAGCTTGACTTCGCTGAGGCAAAAGCGTGCATCTTGGGTGGCGATGGCGATATCGCAGCAGCAAATCAGCCCGAGCGCCCCGCCAAAAGCGCTACCATGCACCAGCGCAATGGTGGGATGAGGGAAGCAATCGAGCGTTTGCATCAGCCGCGCGAGCTCGGACGCGTCTTGATAGTTGTGCTCTTTTGACTGCCCAGCCATTGAACGCATCCACAACAAATCGGCACCTGCGGAAAAATGCTGACCGTTGGCTTGCAGGACTAATACACGCACCGACGGATCAGCGCTTAAGCGTTCAAGCTCGACAAGCAAATGGGCGATCATCACCCCATCGAAAGCGTTGTGTTTCTCGACTCGGTTGAGCGTGAGGCTTGCCACGCCCAGAGCGGATACGTTACACAGCACATCGTGTTGGCGCTCGTTCATCTTTGCCTCCTTGGTCGAGCTCTATGGCTCGCTTACATGCGAAAGATACCAAACTCACTTTCAGGGATGGGCGCGCGCAGCGCAGCGCTCAGTGCATGGCCCAGTACATCGCGGGTTTCGACCGGATCCAAAATGCCGTCGTCCCATAATCTTGCGCTGGCGTAGTAGGGGCTGCCTTGGGTGTCGTACAGCTCGACAATCGAATCGCGAAACGCTTTGGCTTCCTCATCGGGCCAAGCTTCCTGCTGACGTGCTTTGACTTCGCGCCGCACCTGCGTCAGTACCCCCGCCGCCTGTTCGCCGCCCATCACAGAAATACGCGCATTCGGCCACATCCACATCATGGTCGGATCGTACGCTCGCCCACACATGCCGTAGTTGCCCGCGCCGTAGGAGCCGCCAATGATCACGGTGAATTTCGGTACATCGGCACAGGCAACCGCCATTACTAGCTTGGCGCCGTGCTTGGCAATGCCTTCCGCTTCGACTTTTTTCCCCACCATAAATCCAGTGACGTTTTGCAAAAACAGCAACGGGATCTTGCGTTTGGCACAGAGCTCAATAAAGTGCGCCCCCTTTTGCGCCGATTCGGAAAACAGAATGCCGTTGTTGGCAACAATGCCAATGCGATGGCCGTGAAGTTGGGCAAAGCCGCACACCAGTGAGCTGCCATACAGCGCTTTAAACTCATCAAACGCTGAATCGTCGACCAAACGGGCGATGATTTCGCGCACATCGAATGACAATCGCAGGTCGGCGTTAACGATGCCGTACATCTCTTTGGCATCGTAACGTGGCGGCAAGACATCGTGATTCACTGGAGAAGGGGACTGATTGGCGCTGGCAATCGCCTGACGTGCCAGCGCCAGCGCGTGCGCATCGTCCTGTGCATAGTAATCGGCCACGCCAGACTTTTTACAGTGCACATCCGCGCCGCCCAGCTCTTCATCAGTGACGATTTCCCCGGTCGCGGCTTTCACCAGCGGCGGGCCCGCGAGAAAAATGGTCCCTTGCTGTTTGACGATGATCGCCACATCCGCCATCGCCGGAATGTACGCGCCGCCTGCGGTACACAGCCCCATCACCACGGCTATCTGCGGGATACCTTTTGCCGACATGCGCGCCTGATGATAAAAAATGCGGCCAAAATGGTCGCGATCAGGAAACACTTCCGCCTGATGGGGCAGGTTTGCCCCGCCAGAGTCGACCAGATAGACGCAAGGCAGTTGGCAGCGCTCGGCAATTTGCTGCGCGCGCAGGTGCTTTTTCACGGTCAGAGGATAATAAGTACCGCCTTTGACCGCCGGATCGTTGGCGATCACCATGCAATCTATGCCGTGAATTTTGCCAATTCCGGCGACAACACCTGCGCAGGGGATGGCCTCATCGTACACTTGCCACGCGGCAAACTGGCCGATTTCGAGAAAAGTTGAGTCTGCATCGAGTAGGCGCTGCACGCGTTCGCGGACCGGAAGCTTGCCTTTTTGCCGCTGGCGTTCGATGGCTTTTTCTCCCGCGCCGAGTTTCAATGCTTCTCGGTGAGTGAGTAGCTGGTCCACCAGTTCGCTCATGCGGGCAAAGTTCGCTTGGTACAAATCCGATTCGAGTTTGGTTTTGCTGGTAATGACTGCCATTGTTTCTTGCCTCTTTAGCGCGATTCTGCAAACAGCTCACGGCCAATCAGAATACGGCGGATCTCGGAAGTTCCCGCGCCAATTTCGTAGAGCTTGGCATCGCGCAGCAAACGACCTGCCGGGAATTCGTTGATGTAGCCGTTGCCACCGAGCAGTTGAATCGCATCCAGTGCCATCTGCGTGGCGAGTTCGGCGGCGTATAAAATGGCGCCTGCGGAATCTTTGCGTGTCACTTCACCGCGATCGCACGCCGCCGCGACGGTATAGACATAAGCGCGCGCCGCGTTGCAGCGGGTGTACATGTCGGCGACTTTGGCTTGGACCAACTGAAACTCGCCAATCGCCTGACCAAACTGTTTGCGATCGTGCACATAGGGCAAAACCAGATCGAGACAGGCTTGCATAATGCCGAGCGGCCCAGCCGCGAGCACCACCCGTTCATAGTCAAGCCCGCTCATCAGCACTTCAACGCCGCGGTTGATTTCGCCCAGCACGTTCTCAGCCGGAACGCGGCAGTTTTCAAACACCAGCTCGCAGGTGTTGGAGCCGCGCATGCCGAGTTTGTCGAGCTTTTGCGCATGGTGAAACCCGGGGAAATCACGCTCGACAATAAACGCGGTGATGCCGCGGGATTTGGCGCTCGGGTCAGTTTTTGCGTAGACGATAACAACGTTGGCGTCCGGGCCGTTAGTGATCCACATTTTGCTGCCGTTGAGCACAAAATGGTCGTCATGGCGCTCCGCTTTCAGCTGCATGCTGACCACGTCCGAGCCGGCATTGGGTTCACTCATTGCCAGCGCGCCCACCCAAGAGCCATCAAGCAATTTGGGCAGATACTTTTTGCGCTGCTCGGTTGTGCCATTACTAAACAGTTGGTTGACGCACAAATTGGAGTGCGCGCCGTAACTCAAAGCAACCGAGGCCGAGGCGCGGCTGATCTCTTCCATCGCGATTACGTGGGCGAGATAACCCATTTGCGCGCCGCCATCGCTTTCATCCACTGTGACGCCCAGCAAACCCATCTCGCCAAACAATGGCCATAGGTGATTAGGAAATTGGTTTTCCTTATCAATTTGCGCGGCGATCGGTGCGATATGCTCGCTGGCAAATGCGCTGACCTGCTCACGCAGTAGTTCTAATGTTTCACCAAGCCCAAAGTTGAGCATCTGATACTGGCTGTTCATAACACCTCCGTGTTCTCCTGTTTTGAGTGGTGCAGGAGAGGGGAACGAAAGGTAAAAATGCGTCAGCGAGCGCCTTTGAGCGCCAGTTCACAGCGCTCTTTTGCCGCATCCAGTTCACCCATCACCACGCCGATGTCGTCAAGTTGGCGCTGCAATAGCGCCTTCTTTTCATCGATGATGTTGAGCATTTTCACCAACTGTGTTTCACCTTGTTGAGCATCGTAAAGCTCAAACAATTCGCGAATCTCCGCCAGAGAGAAGCCCAAACGTTTGCCGCGCAGGATCAATTTCAAACGAATCTTGTCCCGGCGTGAGTAAACGCGCGCTGTGCCTCTGCGCTCTGGCTGTATTAATCCCATATCTTCGTAAAAGCGAATACTTCTGGTGGTAATCTCGAACTCTTTCGCGAGATCACTGATTTTAAAAGTTTCCACCTGGTCTCCTCCAACGGTTGGTTGTAGCTGTCCGACTTTCAGCGATGAGGAACGACGGTACTGTCAATCACCTGTTACAGTTCAGGTGAAAATTTATCGTTGTTGTTATTTTGTTTCTTTACGTTTACGTAAATGTTAGTGCTATGCTTACGTAAACGTCAAGAAACCACAGGGCGAAAAATCGCCGGGTTGAAATGACTAGACAGGGCATTGCCCGTCCGTCGCCGTATTCAGTTTTACCCGCATCGCTATCAATTTGTGGTCACCACTTTCGTCACAAGAGAACGAGACATGGAAAAAGCCATATGGATAGTGTCGGCCAAACGAACCCCGCAAGGGCGGTTCCAAGGCGCACTCAAAGAGTATTCTGCTCCTCAGCTGGGCGGCTTTGCGATCAAAGCAGCACTGAGCGCCACCAGCAAAGCAATTGAAAACGTCGATGAAGTGTTGATGGGTTGTGTGCTGCCCGCAGGCTGCGGACAAGCGCCTGCCCGTCAAGCGGCGCTCAATGCCGGGCTACCGCTTTCGGTGGGCGCGACCACGCTCAACAAAGTGTGCGGTTCTGGCATGAAAGCGGTGATGTTGGCACATGATCTGATCAAAGCGGGCAGTGCGCGATCGGTTATTGCTGGCGGAATGGAGAGTATGACCAATGCCCCGTACCTACTGAGCAATGCGCGTAGCGGCATGCGTATGGGCCATCAAACCACGTTCGATCACATGTTTTATGATGGTTTGCAAGATGCCTATGAAGGCCATCTGATGGGTGTTTATGCGCAGCAGATCGCTGACAAGCTGCAATTTACCCGTCAGCAGATGGATGAATGGGCAGCGCTCTCGGCCAAGCGTGCTTGGGAAGCGCAAGAGCAACAGCTGTTTGTCGCGGAGATGGCGCCGCTCGCCTTTGGTAAAAATGGCGAGCTGCTGGATTACGACGAGCATCCACGTTCGATCACACTTGAAAAGATCCCGTTACTCAAACCCGCCTTTGCCGAAGACGGCAGTGTCACGGCCGCTAACGCCAGCGCCATTGCTGATGGTGCCGCTGCGCTGCTGTTGATGGATGAAGGATCGGCCCGTTCACAAGGCTTAGAGCCACTCGCCATTCTTCGCGGCCACAGCACCCATGCGAGAAAACCGGCCGAATTTACTTTAGCGCCGGTTTACGCCATCGAGCAACTGCTCTCCAAACTCGATTGGTCGAGCGACGAAGTGGATTTGTGGGAGATCAACGAAGCATTTGCCGTGGTGACGCAAATCGCCGTCAAACAACTTGGCTTGGAGATGGAAAAAGTCAACGTCAAAGGCGGAGCGTGCGCCTTAGGCCATCCTATCGGTGCCAGCGGGGCGCGCATTCTGGTCACGCTGATCCACAGTTTGCGCCAGTTGCAAGCGCTCGGCGTTGATGGTGACCGCACCCAGCCCAAAGTGATGCGTGGTGTCGCCTCACTGTGCATCGGCGGCGGTGAAGCGACCGCTATCGGCATTGAGATCCCATTACCCTGAAGACCAATCACCCACATCGTGAAACTGAATGCGCTGGACGATAAAGCCATTACTCGCGTGCAGCGCCTAACACTGACAAGGACAACGTTATGCTAAACCCGGTTCCTTTATTGATTGATGGCGAATTTCGTCAGTCGGCCACCACCGAATGGTTAGAGGTCACTAATCCTGCGACCAATGAGGTGATCGCCTCGCTGCCTTGCGCCAGCGACGCAGAGATGCAACAAGCGGTTGCCAGCGCAGCAGAGGCTTTTCAAACTTGGAAACACGTCGCACTGCCTGAGCGCGCTCGTCTGATGCTACGTTATCAACATCTGCTCAAAGAACATCATGATTCGCTAGCGCAGACCCTGTCTCAAGAGACAGGTAAAACGCTGGCTGACGCGAAAGGCGATGTGTGGCGCGGCATCGAAGTAGTGGAGCAGGCGGCCAATATTGCCAGCAATATGATGGGCGAAATGGTAGAAAACGTTGCGACCGACATCGACACCTACTCGGTGATCCAACCGCTCGGTGTGTGTTGCGGCATTACCCCGTTTAACTTTCCGGCCATGATCCCGCTGTGGATGTTCCCGCTGGCGATTGCCGCTGGCAACACGTTTGTCCTTAAACCCTCCGAGCAAGTGCCGCTCACTTCCATGCGTTTGGCCGAGCTGTTTGCGCAGGCTGGCGCACCGAAAGGCGTATTGCAAATCGTACACGGGCGAAAAGCGCAGGTCGATTTTCTGCTGCAACATCCAGAGATCAAAACCATCTCTTTTGTCGGTTCGGTGAAGGTGGCGCAGTACATTTATCAGCAAGGCACGCAGCATTTTAAACGGGTACAAGCGTTTGCTGGGGCGAAAAACCATATGGTGGTGATGCCAGATGCCAACAAAGATCAAGTGATCAATAACTTAGTCGGAGCCTCGGTCGGCGCAGCCGGTCAGCGCTGCATGGCGATTTCGGTCGCGGTGCTGGTGGGCGGGGCGAAAGCGTGGCTTCCTGAGCTAAAAGCGGCGATGAGTCGCGTTCAGCCCGGCGCGTGGAACGACAGTGATGCCGCTTATGGACCGCTGATCAGCCCCCAAGCGAAAGATCGGGTGCATCGCCTGATCCAAGAGGGCATCGACCAAGGTGCCGTGTGTGAGCTGGATGGGCGGAACTGCCAAGTTACCGGTTTGCCAAATGGCAACTGGGTTGGCCCGACGCTGTTTAGCGGCGTGAATACCGAGATGAGCATTTATCGCGAAGAGATTTTCGGCCCCGTATTGGTCTGCCTTGAAGCCGACTCGCTCGAAGAGGCGATCGAGCTTATCAACCGCAACCCTTATGGCAACGGCACTTCGATTTTCACCGCCAATGGTGCGGCGGCGCGCAAGTTCCAGCATGAGATTCAGGTGGGGCAAGTGGGGATCAACGTACCGATCCCGGTGCCTTTACCCTTCTTCTCCTTTACTGGTTGGCGCGGCAGTTTCTACGGCGATCTGCACGCTTACGGCAAACAGGCGGTGCGCTTTTTCACCGAAACCAAAACCGTCACCGCGCGTTGGTTCGATGACGACATTCCAAGCGGTCCGAATCTGACCATCAACTTGAGATAACCCTTAGCCTGTCAAACTGGGAGTTCGCTATGGATTTTGAACTGAATGAAGAACAACGCGCGTTTGCCGATACGGCGAGTGAATTTGCGAAAGCACGTTTAGCCCCGATGGCGGCTAAGTGGGATGAAGAACACATCTTCCCTAAAGAGGTGCTGCGCGAGGCGGGTGATCTTGGCTTTTTGTCACTGTATACCCCTGAAGAACAGGGTGGGCTCGGTTTGAGTCGCCTTGATGCTTCGATCATTTTCGAGCAGTTGGCGATGGGGTGCACCTCGACCACTGCCTTTATGACCATCCACAACATGGTCACTTGGATGGTGGCCAGTTTTGCCAGTGATGAAGCCAAAACGCAGTTTTGCCCCAAGTTGGTCACGGGGGAATGGCTGGGCTCTTACTGTCTCACCGAACCGAATGCCGGATCGGATGCGGCATCGCTCACCACGAGCGCGCAAAAGCACGGCGATCACTATCTGTTGAGCGGGAGCAAAGCGTTTATCTCGGGTGCAGGCGATACCGATGTACTGGTGGTGATGGCGCGCACAGGCGAAGCGGGTGCGAAAGGCATCTCTGCGTTTGTCATTCCAGCCAACGCAGAAGGGATCAGCTACGGGCGCAAAGAGCCGAAAATGGGCTGGAACAGCCAGCCGACCCGCTCAGTCACTTTTGATAAGGTCAAAGTGCCGCTCACCGCGCTGCTTGGCGAAGAAGGGCAAGGCTTTACTTTTGCGATGAAAGGGCTAGATGGTGGGCGCATCAACATCGCCACCTGCTCACTGGGTACGGCGCAGCAAGCGCTCAATCAAGCGACGCAATACCTGCAAGAGCGCAAGCAGTTTGGCAAAAATCTGGCGCAATTTCAGGGGCTGCAATTTAAGCTCGCGGACATGGCAACTGAGCTTGTTGCTGCGCGCCAACTGGTGCGCTATGCGGCAAGCAAACTTGATCGCAGCGATGCAGAGGCCACGGCTTACTGCGCGATGGCGAAACGCTTTGCGACGGATGTCGGTTTTCAGGTGTGCGACGCAGCACTGCAACTTTATGGTGGCTACGGTTACATCAAAGAGTATCCGCTGGAGCGCCATTTTCGCGATGTTCGGGTGCACCAAATTCTCGAAGGGACCAATGAAATCATGCGGTTAATTGTTGCCCGTCGGCTTTTGCATGAAGGTGCGGAGCTTCTGTAAGCCATTAACCTCAACCCATTTTGCTAAGGAATTGTGATGACTTCAGAAAAATATTCACCCCAATCGGCCGCACCGGATGCTGCGGCAGAAGCGGCGATTGGCTTTCATCTCCATCACCATGTGGCGGTGGTGACGATGAACAATCCGCCCGCCAATACTTGGACCGAGCAAAGTTTGCAGCAGCTCAAAACCCTCGTGCAGTCACTCAACCTCAATAATGAAGTATATGCCTTAGTGATAACGGGAAAAGGGGAGAAGTTTTTCTCGGCTGGCGCGGATCTCAAGCTGTTTGCCGATGGCGATAAAGCGCGCGCGCTGAAAATGGCGCGCCTGTTTGGTCAGGCGTTTGAAACCTTGTCGGCATTTCGTGGCGTGTCGATTGCGGCCATCAACGGATACGCCATGGGCGGTGGCCTTGAGGCGGCGCTCGCCTGTGACATTCGTATTGCTGAAGAGCAAGCGGTGATGGCACTGCCTGAAGCCAAAGTGGGCTTGCTGCCCTGTGCGGGCGGGACGCAAAATCTGACCGCTTTGGTGGGCGAAGGGTGGGCTAAGCGGGTGATTTTGTGCGGCGAACAGCTCAGCGCCGCCAAAGCGCACCAGATTGGTTTAGTCGAAGAGGTGGTTGCTAAAGGCGACGCGCTCAATCGTGCGATTGCCATGGCTGAATCGGTCGCCAATCAGTCGCCTTCTGCCGTGGCCGCGTGTAAAAAGCTCATCCAGCAAACGCGTTTTGCACCGCTGGCTCAGGGGCTGATTAAAGAGCGCGAATACTTTCTTGATCTGTTCGATACTGAAGATCAGACCGAAGGCGTGCAGGCATTTTTACAAAAGCGTCCACCCGTATGGAAAAACCGCTGAGCTGCGCCGGGGAGTGTGTAAACCCAAGGAGGCACTATGACAGGCCAAGTTATTTTTACCGAGCGACCTTGCAGTGAAGGCGAGTGCAAAATCGCCATCGCAACGCTCGACAATACCGCATCGCTCAATGCCCTGACTTACCCTATGTTGGAGCAACTGAACCAACAGCTAGAACGCTGGCATGAAGACGACAGCATAGTGTGCGTGTTTCTCGAAGGCGCGGGCGAGAAAGCGTTTTGTGCAGGCGGCGATGTGCGCGCCATGTACCAAGTGATGGAAAGTGAGCCGAAGGCGTCCATTTCGCGCTTTCTCACAGATTATTTCACCTTGGAGTATCGCTGCGACTATCTGATTCACACCTACACTAAGCCGATCATCGGTTGGGGACGAGGCATTGTCATGGGCGGTGGCATGGGGCTTTTCATGGGCACCAGCCACAAAGTGGTGACACCAGAGTCGCGTTTGGCGATGCCGGAAATCAGCATTGGGCTTTACCCGGATGTCGGTGCGACATGGTTTCTCAACCGTCTTGAGCCGGGCATCGGGCTGTTTCTCGGTTTGACTGGAGTGATGGTTAATGCCAGTGACGCATTGTCTGTCCACTTTGCCGATCATCTGCTGCTCGCCAAAGAGCGCGATGGCTTGCTGGAACAGTTGCAGCATGCCTCGTGGTCTACCGCCGAAGATCATTACGAAGTGGTCACTGAGCTACTGGAAAATCTCGCTCAGCAGGCTGATGACCAGCGACCAGTGCAACAGTTGATGCCGCATTTTGATGCGATTCAACAGGCCTGCTTGCAAGACGAGCTGCAAAGCGCGGTGCAAGCTGTTATGACGTTACCTTCCAGCCCTTGGCTTGATCGCGCCAAGCAGAACTTGGCAGAGGGCAGCGCTATTAGCGCGCACATTTGTCACCGACAGATGACGCACTACAGCGAGCTGTCATTAGCCGACTGTTTCCGTTTGGAGCTTGGCGTCTCAGTGCAATGTGGCTTACTTGGCGAGTTTCGTGAAGGAGTACGAGCGAGGCTAATCGATAAAGACGGCCAGCCAAACTGGCTGTTCAACAATGTTGCCGATGTCGATAGCAGCGTGATTGATGCTTTGTTTACTTCACTGTGGCCAGAGCAAGCGCACCCGTTGGTCAGTTTAGGCAAACATGGCCTTTGAGCCTGTGAAAAATCAACCATAAAGAGTTAGGAGGAGTCACATGAACCAAGTGGCATTTATTGGTCTTGGCAATATGGGCTCGCCGATGGCGGCGAACTTAATCAAAGCGGGTTGCACGCTGCGCGTGTTCGACCTCAATCAAGCGGCGATGGCAACACTGGCTGAACTGGGCGCAACCACGTGCGAGTCTATCGAGCAAGCAGTGCAGGGCGTAGACACGGTGATCACCATGTTGCCTGCTGGCGAGCACGTTCGCTCGGTTTATCTGGGTGATCATCAAGGCAATGCTGGGCTGCTCACTTTGCTTGCGCCAAAAACGCTGCTGATTGACTCCTCCACCATCGATCCCCAATCGGCAAAAACGGTGGCCGCCGAGGCGCAAAAGCAGGGGCTGGAATTTGTCGACGCGCCAGTTTCCGGTGGTGTGGCAGGCGCGCAGGCGGGGACGCTCACCTTCATCGTTGGTGGCACGCAAGCGGCGTTTGACAAGGCGCAAACCATTCTTCAGCACATGGGCAAAAATATCTTTCACGCTGGCGGTGCAGGCGACGGGCAAATGGCGAAAATCTGTAACAACCTGATGCTGGGTATTTTGATGTCTGGAACTTGTGAAGCGCTGAGTTTGGGAATAGATAACGGTCTCGATCCCAAAGTGCTGTCCAACATCATGCTGCAAAGCTCCGGTCGCAACTGGGCGTTAGAGCTCTACAATCCATGCCCCGGCGTGATGGAAAACGCGCCCGCGAGCAAGCAGTATCAACCCGGCTTTACCAGTCGCTTGATGGTGAAAGATCTCGGTTTGGGACTGGATGCCGCCTCTCAAAGTCACTCCTCCGTACCAATGGGCGCTTTGGCGCGCAACCTGTTCGCTTTTCATAATGCTGCTGGTAACGGCGAGTTGGATTTCTCCAGTCTGTTTCAGTTTTACGCCAAACAAACGCGCTGATGCGCCTTAATCAACACCAGGAGAGGAAAGATGAACTTAAAAGAGAGTGTGATTGCGATAACGGGCGCAGGGCAGGGGCTTGGGCAGATGATGGCGGTGACGCTAGCGCATGCAGGGGCGGAACTGGCGCTGCTTGATCTCAATGAAGAAGGGCTGCGCCACACCCAAGAGCAGTGCCATATGCTGGGTACCAAGGCTTTGATCTACAAAATGAATGTGACCGATGAAGCCGAAGTTGAGCAAGCGTTTGACGACATTGTGCGTGATTTTGGTCAGCTAGATGGCTTAGTGAACAACGCAGGCATTTTGCGTGATGGCATGCTGGTCAAAGTGAGTGACGGGCAAGTCAGTAAAATGTCGCTTGAGCAGTTTAATTCGGTGATTAACGTCAATTTGACGGGCACTTTTCTCTGCGGGCGAGAAGCGGCGGTGAAGATGATCGAAACAGGCCGCAAAGGGGTGATTATTAATATTTCCAGTGTTTCCCGCGCGGGAAATATCGGCCAAAGCAACTATTCGGCGTCAAAAGCCGCCGTTGCGACGCTGGCCACCACTTGGGCAAAAGAGTTGGCGCGCTATGGCATTCGCGCAGCGGCGATTGCGCCGGGAGTGATTCACACCGCCATGGCGGATCAAATGAAGCCGGAAGCCATCGCCCGTTTGGAAAAAATGATCCCCGTCGGGCGCATGGGCGAAGCGAGCGAAATTGCGCACACAGTCAAATTCATTTTAGAAAACGACTACATCACTGGCCGAGTGCTGGAGGTTGATGGTGGGATCCGCATGTAGCGCTCTCGCCGTTGATCAGCAAAGTCTGTCGAGTTTGGGCTTTGCTGATCTTGTTTCACGCCAGTGCACTGACTTATTGCTCCTAGGGCAACATGGACTGAATATAATTTTTTCGGTTCCATTTACTCATTAGAATTACTGCGGAGAGATGCACGGCAACGGCGATGAAAGTGAGATTGGCGAGCACTTCGTGCGTCTCTTCCAGCCACTCTTCACCCCAAAACATATCACTAACCATTAACCAGCCGCTCACTCCCGTTGCGATGATCAATCCCCACAATAGCCATATCATCACCGCGCCCGCAGGATTGTGACCAAGGTGTTTATCTTGCCGTTCACTCAGCACCTCTTTCAGGTGCGACACTGCCGCTGATGGGGAAGGGCGGAAACGACTCAATCGTGCCGGCGATTGCACCACCAGTCCCCAAAGCAGCCGGATAGCGACACTGAGCAGGATTAGGTATCCCGCCCACTTATGCAGATCGCTCCCCTCTTCTAAAGCAAAGAAATTGGCAAAGAAAAGCAGCGCGACCATCCAATGGGTTGCTCGCACAACCCAGTCCCATTTGAACGTATTAGTCATCCATTTCTTCCTTCACTTTACTCATGTCGGTTGGGTTAAAGTAGATCTCTACGCGCTTGTTGTCTTTGTTATAGCCATAAAGCTCGTAGCAACTGGTCTTGGTTTTCTTAAAGACTTTGATTTTGTAACCCATTGCTTCAACTTGGGTCTTTGCTTGCTCAAAATTAATCCATTGAGATTCCGGCTCTTTTGTACATTGCGGATCCGCCAAAGCGTTGAATGCGCTGCCAAGTGAAAGAAGAGCTGTTGTCGTCAGTAGAAGTATTTTTTTCATGATTCAGTCCTTTTTGGGGTGTCTACAGGATGAATCGTATTGAGCGAAGCTTAAGAGTCACTTAAGAGTTAGGGCGGCGGAAAAATCTTTAAACCCACCCCTACCAAACCACGTATACCTTGCTGATTTATCGGTTAACAAATAACAAGGTATAACGTGGTTTCGCATAAAAAAGCCTATTTGGCGCAGAAAATCTGTCCTGTCTGTCAGCGCCCTTTTGCTTGGCGTAAAAAATGGCAGCAGTGTTGGGATGAAGTCAAATATTGTTCGGAGCGCTGTCGGCGTCATCGTTCATCGCAGTCGTTCGGCGCTGCTTAAGGCTGATGCCAATAACTGAATGCCACTCGTGACCAGTGCGTCATGATGTAATCAATCAGGGCTTGAGTGCGCTCAGGTAAAAAACGGCGCTGCGGATGGAGCAGATACACATCTGCGCCTTCAATTTCCCACTCGGGGAGCAGCTCGATGAGCTGACCGCTACGCAGGAGTGGCTCCATTAATCCTCTTGGTAAGCGGGCGATGCCCATGCCTTGCAAGGTGGCTTGCACTATCGTATCCAGTTCGTCGGAGCACAAACGCGCCGTCGGAATAAATTGCACTTTTTGCGCAACGCTGTGGTGATGAAAAATCCACGGCAGCTTATGGTTGAGACTGAGTAGGGGATGCTCTTTTAACTGCTCGGGATGCGCTAAGGCTGGCGTTACTGTGCCTAGTTTGGCAGCAAGTTCAGCACTGGCACAGAGTACGGAAGGGTTACGCGCCAGTTTACGCGCTACCCAGTCGGACTCCGGCTGTGGGCCAAAACGCAGCGCAATATCCAGATCCCGTTGGCTGAAATAGTCGAGCCCTGAGCCAACTTGCATGCGCAGTGTGACATTCGGATGCAGATCGGCAAACTCCAGCGCCAAAGGGGTTAATTGGTGACGCAGAGGTAACACGGGGGCACTTATCGCAATTTCGCCGCGGTAATCTCGTTTTGCTTGCTCGACCTCTTCTTGTTTGCGCTCTATTTGAGCAAACAGCTCGGCGTAGCTGTGAAATAGCTGTTCACCTTCTTTGGTCAGTACCAACTCTTTACTGTTGCGGATCAGCAAAATGCTGCCCGTATCTTGTTCAAGTTGCTGAATACGGCGGCTCAATGTGCTGGTGGACATCGATTTCTGTTTCGCTGCTAGCGCAAAACTGCCGCAACGCACCACGGTTAAAAACAGCGCCAAATCATCAAGTTTCATGCTTGATCCCATTTTTGCAATTTCGCATCCCATTCTATCCTATTTTCGGATGGCTGTGATTTGGTTATCTTGTGCCACAGCCGAACCATTCCCTTTGACTTTATCTTGAAAGAGAGCTCATGCATTCCGATCCTATTCCCGCTGCCGATGCCCCTCATCCGCGAATTATTTTTGCTAGCGTTGCGCTAGTGATTGCCCTTGGTTCACTAGAAAAAAGCATCGTGACCACACCGCTGGCCTTGATTGGGCAAGATCTCTCGGCGGGAAGCGCCTTAACTTGGGTGATCACCGCCTACTTACTCGCCGGCACAGCCGTATTGCCTGTGTATGGCAAATTGAGCGATCTGTTTGGCCGTGTACGCATGCTCAATATCAGCATCGGTATTTTTATTGTTGGCTCAGCCCTGTGTACTTTTGCCGTTGACTTACCAACCCTGATTGGGGCGCGAGTGGTGCAGGGAATTGGCGGCGGCGGTTTGATTGCTTTGGCGTTCACCGTGATTGCCGATTCCATTCCGGCGCGTGAAGTCGGTAAATACCAAGGCTATATCTCAGCGGTGTATGCGGTTTCCAGTGTCGCAGGCCCTTTGCTTGGCGGCTATTTTGCCGACCATCTCAGTTGGCGCTGGGTGTTTGGCATTAATTTACCGCTGGGAATAGTGGCTCTGTATATGGTTAACCGCCATCTCAAACACCTTAACCAAAAACGTCACAGTCGATTTGACTGGCTGGGCGCTGGGCTTTTAATGCTCACCACCACCTTGTTGCTGCTTCAGCTTTCCTCACACTCCTTTTTGCCTGCGGGGTGGGGCGCTTTTGCTCTGTTACTCTGCTTGGTGCTGTTAATCCTGGTTGAAAGACAGGTGAGTGACCCGATTTTGCCTGCGCGTTTGGCACGCTTACCCAGTTACCTGACCGCGATTGGTCTAATCATGGCCTCACAAATGTTGATGTTCGCGCTTTTGGTTTATATGCCGCTGCAATTGCAGTGGCAGAAAGGCTTTTCACCGTCGCAAAGTGGCACCGTGATGGTGATTTTCATGTTCAGTATCACTACCGGGGCTTATCTTGGTGGCAAATGGGTGGCTCGCTCAGGGCGATACAAAGCGCTGGTGGTGAGCGGTTTTCTGCTTGCTGCCGTCGCCATCTGGCAGATTCACTACGATTTGTGGGTTCATCTCTCGCTAGGTATTGGCGGCCTTGGGCTTGGTTTTACTCTGCCTTCTCTTAATGTGGTGGTACAGAGTGTGTTGCCTGCCCGTGATCGGGGTATTGGCATGTCACTGTTTAACTTTGGCCGTGAGCTTGGCGGCGCGCTCGGGGTGGCGTTCTGTTCTGCGCTGTTTTATCTGCGTGTGCCGCAAAGTGTCACGGTAAGTGAGCATGGCAGCCAAGCCTCATCAGTAACGCCTGACGTGCTCGCTCAAGGTTTTAGTTTGGTGTACATCGGCATGAGTGCGTTGGCGGTTGTAGCGATGGTACTGACCGCTTGGCGTTTACGTAAAGATGCGCTGAAAGGGCACTAACCTCTCTCTGTGTTCAATAGAAAACTCGGTAATAGACAGAAAGCGAGGCGATAGATAGAACACGGGAGCGATCTTTTCCTCTCCTGTCGCGTACAAGCGGCAGAGAAAACAAGGAAAGAGTATGGAAAAGATCAATCTGGTATGGCTTAAACGTGACCTAAGGCTGACCGATCACGCGCCATTACAAGCGGCGTTAACTTCGGGGCGACCGACGTTACTACTCTATCTGTTTGAGCC
Organism: Vibrio navarrensis; assembly: GCF_015767675.1. Classification (NCBI taxonomy): domain Bacteria; kingdom Pseudomonadati; phylum Pseudomonadota; class Gammaproteobacteria; order Vibrionales; family Vibrionaceae; genus Vibrio; species Vibrio navarrensis. The sequence goes on from NZ_CP065218.1 coordinate 1,175,686, forward strand.
AATGCTGCTTGGCGATGCGCATTACAGCGAACGACACTGGCGCTTTGTGTGGCAATCATTGCAAGCCATCAATCGTGATTTGGCGCAGAGTAAAGGGGCGGTGTTGATCGTCACATCCGATTGGCAAACCTGCTTTTCACGTATTGCTGAGCGCTACGCCATTGAGGCGATTTATTCTCATCAAGAAGTCGGTTTAGCCTGCACTTTTCAGCGCGATCTTGCGCTGGCGCAGTGGTGCCAGCAACACGACATCGTCTGGCATGAATTTCCTTATGCTGCCGTGATCCGCGGGGCGCAAACCCGAAAAAATTGGGATGAACATTGGCAGCAAGTAATGCGCTCCCCTTGCTGCGATCCTGATTTAACACGCGCGAATTGGCTGAAGCTGGATGCCGCAATGCTTGGTTTGCGCAGCGATATCCCTGCCACATGGCAGAGTAAACAAGCGGGCATGCAAACTGGCGGCAGTGATATGGCGTGGGCGACGCTGGAGGATTTTTTCGCGCGTCGAGGGCGAGAGTATTACCGCTCCATCTCAAGTCCGAGCTTAGCGCGCCACGCGTGCTCGCGGATGTCGCCTTATCTTGCGTGGGGGAATATCTCACTACGTGAGATGTACCAAACCTTGCTCAAACACTGGTCGGTAGCGGGATTTCGCCGCAGCCTGATTGCGCTTTCATCGCGTCTGCATTGGCACTGTCACTTTATCCAAAAATTTGAATCAGAATGTGAGATGGAGTTTCGCTGCGTCAACCGCGCTTATGATTCACTCTTGCAGCAATCAAGCCAAGCCCCCACCGCGCAGTTAGCCGCTTGGCAAACTGGGCACACCGGCATTCCACTGGTAGATGCCTGTATGCGCTGCTTAATTCAAACCGGATACCTCAATTTTCGCATGCGCGCGATGTTGGTGAGCGTGTTAACTCATCATATGAATGTGGATTGGCGAGCGGGCGTGACTTATTTGGCGCAACTGTTCCTCGATTTTGAACCGGGCATTCATTATCCGCAGTTTCAAATGCAAGCAGGGGTCACGGGTACCAATACTATCCGCATTTATAACCCGACCAAGCAAGCACAAGAGCATGACAGTGAAGGGCAGTTTATTCACAAATGGGTGCCAGAGTTGGCGCAAGTGCCTGTACCGCTGCTCTTTGAACCCTGGCTGATGACACCGCTTGAAGCGCAGATGTATCAAGTACCGCTTGAGAGCCCTTACCTCAAGCCGGTGATGGATTTGGAAGCCAGTGCCAAGCAAGCACGGGATCGCTTATGGCAGTGGCAGAAACTGCCTGCGGTACAAGCCGAAGCGATGCGTATCCTCGCGCGCCATGTGCGGCAAGCTAAACCGAGAACTTCGCCGCGCCAACCCAACAAGCGTCAACCGGAGATGGATTAACACGGCTTTGCGAGTTTTGCATCGCGCCAAGCCAAGCCAAGCCAAGCTAGCCAAGACCCGTAAGCTTTGCTAGTCTAGCGGCACATCCGGAAGTGAGGACGACCTCACCGCTCCATCTTTTCTTCGGGGACGACCCCATATATGAGGTGTATATATGGCGTGGTTAATCCTCTTTCTCGCCGGTATTTGTGAAATCGCTTGGGCTATTGGCCTCAAATACAGTGAAGGTTTTAGCAAACCGCTGGCTTCTGTCGCTACCTTATCGGCGCTGGTCATTAGTTTTGTGTTACTTGGGATCGCGTTGCGCACTCTGCCTCTTGGCGTGGCTTACGGCATTTGGGTGGGAATTGGCGCAGTAGGTACCGCAGTCATGGGGATCTTGCTATTCGGGGAAGCGGTGAGCTTGTTTAAACTGATGAGCTTAGCCTTAATCGTTATTGGTATCGCAGGGCTCAAACTGGCTTCCTAGCATACGTGATGTAACGACGAACAATCGCAATTCAATCTGAGTAATAGCACGGTTACGTCCGTAACTGTGCTATTTAATGTTTTCGCAAAGGGGCAAAGAGCCCCTTTTGCATTTGATCTATGGATTTATCCTGAGTAGCTTCGTCATAAAAAATGATGTTTACTGCGCCTGACAACAGATCTGAGCAAATTGCAGCAGAACCTGTTTGGCGTGCTCGGTTTCGCGGACTTGAGCGCTTTTCACCGGGTACTCATCTTCAAACTCGTGCTTGAGGTTATCCAGTGACATCTGCATGATTTTCGGCGTGAACTCAGGGTGAAACTGCACGCCCCAACAGGCGCTGCCGACACGGTAAGCGTGATGGGGTTCAAAGTCGCTGCGAGCTAAAAGAACGGCGTTTTCAGGCAGCTTCAGCACCGATTGGTAATGGACTGCGTGCGCGTCAAATTGCGCTGGCAGGTGGGCGAAAATGGCATCGTCGTTCGCCGCAGGTTGCTTGGTGATTGCTATGGTGCCTATCTCCAAACCGTGTGGATGATAGCCGACTACGCCACCGAGCGCCTGTGCGATCAACTGATGTCCAAAACAGATCCCGAGCAGCGGAATCTTTCGCTCAACCAACTGGACAATTTCGTCAGACAAACGCAGCATCCATGGTTTTTTCTCGGAAGCCATCGCCAGCGAACCCATGATGATCACCCCCGCCAGTGAGTGGAAATCTGGTAGAGGGTAAGAAACTCCGTCATGAAACTCGATGTGAATGTCGTGCTGATGTACGCCTTGCTCGCGAATAGCGCGCAGTGCCCACTCTTCAAAATCCCCGAATTTTTCCAATTGAGCTTGTGGTGCCTGACCAACATTGACGATGAGTAGTGTTTTCATACGCTTCCTTACGACTGAGATTTGTGAGAGCTGACCGTATCAGTGCGGTTGTGCCTGCTGCATGGCGTCTTAATCTAGATAAATCCCCCAGGCTGTGCAACGGATATTTGTTGGCAATTGGCTTACTCAATCGTGACGATTTACCAATTATGGCTGGCGTTTTAAGCCTGAAAAAACCAAGCAACAACAAAGCAAATAGAAAGCCAAAGCAAGTAGAAAACCAGCGAAGCGTGGTTCGCTGACTTTCTATGTGAAGGGCGGCTACATATTGCTGTAGTTTGGCCCGCCGCCGCCTTCGGGTGGGACCCAAGTAATATTTTGCGATGGGTCTTTAATGTCGCAGGTTTTACAGTGCACGCAGTTCGCGGCGTTGATCTGAAACCGGCTTTCTCCATCCACTTGAACCACTTCATACACCCCCGCTGGGCAGTAGCGTTGGGCAGGCTCGGCAAATTTTTCCAAGTGTACTTGGATCGGAATCGATGCATCGGCCAAGCGCAAATGGCACGGTTGATTTTCTTCATGTCGCGCACCAGAAAGGTAGACCGAAGAAGGTTTGTCAAAACTCAGCACGCCATCGGGTTTCGGGTAGGCGATAGGCTCACAATGGCTGATATCGAGCAAACGCAGGTGGTCATGATGAGGCGCTTCCATCTCCCACGGAGCAGGGCGCTTAAAGAGCGGAACCCATACATTTTGCTCAAAGCTGTTGATAATCCCACCAGCCACATTACCGTAGCGGTGGATGGTGGCGCAGAAGTTTTGCGCATTTTCCAGCTCGCGATACAGCCAAGAGGCGCGAAACAGGCTGTCGTAGTCCGGTTCGCTGTGGCTTTTGCCCGCTTGCACACAGTCAAATACCGCTTGAGCTGCCAACAGGCCTGATTTCATGGCGCTGTGGCAACCTTTGATCTTGGCAAAATTGAGCGTACCGGCATCACAGCCAATCAATAGTCCGCCGGGGAACTGCTGCTTCGGTAGCGAGTAGAGCCCCCCTTTGGCGATGGCCCGCGCACCATACGCAATGCGCTGTCCGCCAAGCAGATATTTGCTGATCGCTGGATGATGTTTGAGGCGTTGAAATTCATCAAACGGGCTTAGGTACGGGTTGTGATAAGAGAGGTCGGTGATAAGGCCAACCGCAATTTGGTGGTTATCCAAGTGGTACAAAAAGCTGCCACCAGTGGTATGGGTTTCATTCAGTGGCCAGCCAAGCCCATGCAGGACATTGCCGGCTTGATAATGGGGATGAACATCTGCCAGTTGCCAGATCTCTTTGATGCCGAGCGCGTAGTGCTGTGGCTGTTTGTCTTTATCGAGATCAAAGTGCTGAATTAAATCTTTGCCGAGATGGCCGCGTGCGCCTTCGGCGAACAGGGTATACTTGGCGTTTAGTGCGATGCCGGGTTCAAAATTGGCTTTGGGCTCGCCTTGCTTGTCTCGTCCCATGTCAGAAGTGACGACGCCGATGACAGCACCGTTGTCATCGTAGTTGACCGAGGCGGCGGCAAACCCGGGGAAGATTTCCACCCCCAACTGTTCGGCTTGGCTGGCTAGCCAGCGACAGAGTTCGGCCAGACTAATTACATAATTGCTACTGGCGTTATGCATGGTTTTGGGCGTGAGAAAATGAGGCAGGCGAATGTGATTATGTTCGGTTGCCAGATAGAGGAAATCGTCGCTTTTCACTGTCGTTTTCAGCGGAGCATCCATCTTCTGCCAGTGCGGAAACAACTCGTCCAAAGCGGTGGTTTCAAACAGCGCGCCAGAGAGAATATGCGCGCCCACTTGCGAGCCTTTCTCCACGACGCAGATACTCATATTGGTTTGATGTTGCTGGCTAAGCTGTGCCAACTTGCACGCAGCCGAGAGCCCGGCGGGGCCAGCACCGACAATCACTACATCAAATTCCATTGTTTCTCTTTCCATGTCGTCAACTCATCGTTACGTTTTCATTCGTGCTTTAAATATAGTCCAGTTGACGTAAACGTAAACTAAACTAAGCTCAAAAGGTAATGCAAACTTGGTAGTCAAAACGGTATGGAATGTGTGATTAAACAGTAAGCTACCCATCAGGCTGCCCCCAAGCAGCGCTGGAGTTAGTCACACTCACGTGCAAGCAGTCGATTTTGATTCTACCGCATCCCCATTTGGTAAGGAGGCAATGTGAAAGTCTTAGTCGCGGTAAAACGTGTGATTGACGCTTACGTAAAAGTCAGAATTAAAAGTGATGGTTCAGGCGTAGAAACGAACAACGTCAAAATGTCCATGAACCCTTTTTGTGAAATCGCCGTGGAAGAGGCGATACGTCTGCGCGAAGCGGGTGTGGCAGAAGAAGTGGTGGTGGTTTCTTTGGGCGACGCCAGTTGCCAAGAGCAGTTACGTGCGGCCTTAGCGCTGGGGGCTGATCGCGCGATCCACGTTGAAACTGCCTCTGAACTTGAGCCGCTCAATGTGGCGAAGTTACTGCATGCGGTGATGAAAACTGAAACGCCGGGGCTGGTGCTGCTTGGCAAACAATCGATTGACAGCGATAACAACCAAGTTGCGCAGATGCTGGCTGCGCTTGCGCGCCGACCTCAAGGAACGTTCGCCTCAAAAATCGAAATGCAAGGCGAGAGCGTGTTGGTTACACGGGAAATCGATGGCGGTTTGGAAACCTTGAAGCTGCAATTGCCTGCGATTATCAGCACCGATTTACGTTTGAACGAGCCGCGATATGCCTCTTTGCCCAATATTATGAAAGCCAAACGTAAACCTCTGGATGTCACCACGCCGCAGGCACTTGGCGTATCGCTCAAAACACATCACCAAACGTTGCAACTGCAACCGCCACCGCAGCGGCAAGCGGGAGTGATCCTGTCCAGCGTCACTGAGCTGGTGGATAAGCTCAAAAATGAAGCCAAAGTGCTGAGTTAAGCCCTGCATTCAAGGAGGAAAAAATGAACGACAAACCAGTATCGACATTAGTGATTGCAGAGCACAACCAGCATACCTTGGCGAGCGATACGTTACGCACACTAAAGGCGGCGCAATCGCTTGGCGGTGAGGTGAGTGTGCTGGTTATGGGGCACGAATGTGAAGCCGTGGCGAACACGCTGCGTCAGTTTGATGGGGTGACGCAAGTTTTGCTCGCGCAGCACAGTGTTTATCAACATGCGTTGGCCGAAAATAGCGCCGAGCTGATTGCTAAATTGGCGGCAGATTATTCTCATATCCTGGCTCCTGCGACCACCTTTGGCAAAAACCTGCTGCCACGCGTAGCGGCGCTGCTGGATGCCGGACAGCTTTCCGACGTCATTGCCATTGAATCGAGTGATACGGTGATCCGCCCTGTCTATGCGGGCAACGTGCTGGCAAAAGTGCAATCGCTCGATGCCATCAAAGTGATGACCATTCGCAGCTCGGCGTTCGATGCGGTCTCCGACTGCGGTGGCGATGCGCCTGTGGTTGAAATCAATCAGGTTATCTTCTCCGAGACCTCTGAATTTGTGCGGCAGGAGAAAGCTGAGAGTGTTCGCCCTGAGCTGGCCGCGGCTAAGGTGGTGGTTTCCGGTGGACGAGGTTTAGGCAGCAAAGCGCAGTTTGCGTTGGTCGAACAACTGGCCGATAAACTGGGCGCAGCGGTTGGCGCTTCACGCGCGGCGGTGGACGCTGGCTTTGTGTCTAATGACTTGCAAGTCGGGCAAACGGGCAAAATCGTCGCGCCGCAGCTGTATATCGCGGTGGGTATTTCGGGGGCCATCCAACATTTGGCGGGTATGAAAGATTCCAAAGTGATTGTGGCGATCAACAGTGATGCCGATGCGCCCATTTTCCAGGTGGCCGACTATGGCTTAGTCGGGGATCTGTTTACCCTCGTGCCCGAGCTTATTGAGCAGTTGTAGTGCGTCCAATGCTGCTCATCACTGAATAGCAAAAAAGCCCGGTTGAATCATTCAACCGGGCTTTTTGTTGCTGCTTTGCTGGGCAGTATCAGCGCTTTACACGCTTGGGCGCTGTAAGTGCTGCGCTAACGCTTTGGTAAAGCGTGCCGCTTCACCACCAGTACACGCGCGGTGGTCGAAGGTGATCGACAACGGCATCGCTTTGACCGCCAAAGCTTTATCCTCCTTAATCACCACTTTTTCAATGATGCGCCCAGCACCGACGATCGCCACTTGCGGCAAGGAGACGACAGGCGTGGCGTAAATCCCCGCGATGGCGCCGAAGTTTGACAAGGTGATCGTGGCGTGTTGTAACTGTTCACGGCCAATTTTGCGCTGACGAATTCCTTTGACGGTGTCGTTCAGCCAAGTGCGGATCTCACTGGGTTCAATATCGTCAGCATTGCGCAGCACCGGAACGTATAATCCATGTGCGCTGTCCACCGCGATGCCCACATTGACGGTGTGGTGCACGCAGCGCGTCATGGTTGAGGCGTCAAACCAAGCATTGAGCGCCGGCTCTTGCTGGCAAGCGTACACCACCGCTTGGATGAGGCGCGTGGTGATGTCTTCATTCGGCCCCCAATCGGCAAGCACCGCTTCTTCAGTAATGGTGACGGCAGCAACGTTGTGGTGCGATTCCGTCATGGTGCCCACCATAGTGCGACGCGCCCCTTTGAGCACTTCAGTGCCAGGGCGTTGTTTACCCGCCTCATCGTAAACATCGGCATCGACAATCAAACCCGCCGGGCCGCTGCCTTGTACTTGGTTGATCTCTACGCCCAATTTTTGCGCCAGCAGACGCGCAGAGGGCAGGGCGCTGACTCTAGGCTCTGGCGATGCCCCTTGTTCACCACCGATCCAAAAGTCATCGACGTTGACTTGATGGGTAGTGTGGGAAACATGGCCGACGACCGTGGCGGCGTCTTGCTTTTGGCGTTCATTTTGCGCCACTGCCGTGGAGTTGGTTTCATCAATTTCCAGCAGCAAGCTGCCGATATTGACGATTTCCCCCTCTTCGCCGTGGCGACTGACGATGGTGCCTCCCCAAGGGGCGGGCACATCGACCGTGGCTTTAGCGGTTTCCACCGTGAGCACTATCTGATCGACTTTCACTAGATCGCCGGGGCGAACGTGCCATTTGATGATTTCGGATTCGGCGAGGCCTTCGCCAAGGTCTGGTAAAATAAAAGATTTCATTTCCACCCCTCCACTAGCTCACGCGCGGCTTGCACGATGTCGGCTTCTTGGATCATAAAGTACTCTTCGTTGCGGTAATACGGCATCACCGTATCTAACCCGGTGACGCGCATCGGTGGCGCTTTGAGCATACACATGGCGCTTTCGGCGACTCGGGCGATGAGCTCTGCGCCCACGCCGCCACTGCGACACGCTTCATGCACCACCAGTAGTCGTCCGGTTTTTTCCAACGAGCGCAAGATGGTGTTCATGTCGATTGGTTTGATGGAGGCCAGATCGATCACTTCCGCCTCAATGCCTTGAGCCGATAAGCTTCTTGCCGCTTGTAGTGACTCCACTACGCAAGCGCCCCACGTCACCAGCGTTAAGTCTCGCCCTTTGCGCAGGGTGAAACAGGTATCCAGTGGTAGCGCTTCGCCGTTGTCCACCACCTCGGATTTCACGGTGCGGTAGATGCGTTTGGGTTCGAAAAACATCACCGGATCGTTGCTTCTGATCGCAGCAAGCAGCAGGCCGTAGGCGCGCTGCGGCGAAGAGGGAATCACCACTTTAAAGCCGGGAATGTGCGCAAACAGCGCTTCGATACTTTCAGAATGATGTTCAGGCGCATGAATACCACCGCCAAATGGGGCGCGAAAAACCGCAGGGCAAGCAAGGCGACCCCGGGTGCGATTGCGCATTCTTGCTGCGTGACACATCAGGTGCTCCAGTGCCGGAAAGACAAATCCTTGAAACTGGAATTCGGCAACCGGGCGTAGCCCTTGGGTTGCCATGCCAACCGCCACGCCGCCAATCAGAGCTTCCGCGAGAGGCGTGTCAATCACGCGCTTTAAGCCAAACTTCTGTTTGAGGCCGACGGTTGCGCGAAACACGCCGCCGTTGTCGCCGACATCTTCACCCAGTATCACTACCGATGGGTCGTGCTCCATTTCATGGTGCAACGCGAGGTTGACCGCTTCGACTAAGGTCATTTCAGCCATGTTTGCCTCCCTGCATACGCATTGCTTTATTGATTAACTGATCTCGCTGCGCGGTCAGCTCGGTCGGTAGAGACTCGTAGAGGTAGTCAAAGGCACTTTCCGGTGCTTGCGGCGTCATGCTGAGGTAGCGCTCCACCGCCTGTTCGACAATCGCTTTGCTCTCTTCGAGCCAAGCGGCATCTTCCTCTTCGCTCCAAGCGCCTTGGGCGAGTAAAAAGGTTTTCAAGCGTTTGACTGGCTCATACTGCCAAGCTTTTTGCAAGTCATCGGCATTGCGGTAACGGCTGGCATCATCGGCGGTGGTATGATCACTTAAGCGATAGCTGACGGCTTCGATCAAGGTGGCACCTTTGCCTTTGCGAGCTCTATCCAGAGCTGTTTTAACGGCATTGTAAACAGCGACCACATCATTACCGTCGACGGTTATACCGGGAATGCCAGCACCAATCGCTTTATCGGATAATTGCCCTGCCGCGCATTGTAAATGGCGGGGGACAGAGATTGCCCACTGGTTGTTGTTGACCACAAAAACCAATGGCAAGTGCCAAACCCCCGCGCAGTTGATCGACTCAAGAAAATCGCCTTTTGAGGTCGCACCGTCGCCACAGGTCACCAGAGCGGCGTGGTGTTCACCTGCAATTTTTAACGCAGACGCAACGCCGACCGCATGGGTACATTGCGTGGCGATCGGCACGCAAAATGGCAGATCATGGTTGCGCAGTTGGCCCTCGGTGGGAGCATAGTCGCTGCCGCGCTCATCGCCGCCCCAATATTGCAGGTTTTTTTCCATACCGATGCCGCGCACCCACATAGCAGGCATGTCGCGATAGTAAGGAATAAAAACATCAGAAGGCAGTAAAGCATGGCCGACGCCGACCCCAAACGCTTCCGAGCCCAAGTGGGACGGATATGTCCCGAGCTTTCCGGTTCTTTGCAAGGCCACGGCTTTATTGTCATAAGCACGTGTCACCAGCATGTCGCGGTAGAACTGTGTCAAAAGTGGAATATCAGCCCAAGAGGGCAATGGCGCAACCAGCTCACCAGCATGGTCGATAAATCTGCGCATGGGTAATGCCTGAACATTCATCTCACGTTCCTTTAATGCGTCGTTTCCACAAGAAACAACCAACAGAGGCCCATAACAAGCAACGCCACCGCTAAGTTTCATCTAGAGTTGATTCGCTGACAAAATGCCAAAGCCTGATATTGTGTCCTGCCAATACTCGATGCGTTAATTCATTTCCCTGCAATTAACTCATTCTGTAGTGATGAATCTTGATGTTGCTGAGTTATTGTAAGTGTAATAAAAATGTTAAATCTTGCATGCGATTGTTTTAGATTAAACAGTAAACCCAGCGTTACACCCTAGGTTTTTAGAGGAAAGTTCCAGTTTTTAACCAAGTGAGGCGAAGAAGTTGAATCTATTCACTAGGTTTGACGGTAAATAAGTGACAATCTTTGTGTAAAAAAGCGTGAAGAAGCGACAACAAGCGAAAGGAAAAAGGAGAAAAACAAAGCGCCCTTCTACGCGAAAGGGCGCTGGCTGAATCAAAAAGGCTCGATTATTTGGCAAAGCTCATCAGGTGCGCTTTAACCGAATCAGAGCTGAACGCACTCTCTACACTGACTCGGTAAATCTCGAAATACTCTTGCTCAGTGAGGTCGAACGCTTCCATCACTTTACGCACTTCATCGCTCATGGTGGTGTTGGAAACCGTGCGGTTGTCGGTGTTGATCGTCACGGCAATGCCATCTTTATGGAAGGCTTTGATCGGGTGCTCACTCAAACTGTTCACTGCTTTGGTTTGCACATTGCTGCTTGGGCAAGTTTCCAGTGCCACCGCTTCATCTTTCACCAATTGATAGGCTTGTGGATGATTGTGAATGAAAATGCCGTGGCCAACGCGCTCCGCACCCAACAGCGCGATTGCGTCGTGAACGTTTTGCCCAGCACCTTGTTCACCCGCGTGAATAGTGACGTGGTAACCAAGAGATTTGGCGTATTGTGCGTAGGGGATAAACTCGTGGCAGAAGCCCGGCAGTTCACTGCCAGCTAAGTCAAATGCCACAATACCGCTCTCTTCTTTGCTGAGGTATTTCGCGCCAGCCTCAAGCACAGCCTTGATTTGATCTTTCGGCATGGTACGTAAGATAGAGAGAATGTAGTTGCCGTGAATATCATACTGCGCCTCGGCGCGTTTCATGCCTCGAACCACACTTTGCATGATTTCATCCAGCGACAAACCTTTCACTTGATGCAGCAAGGGGCCAAATCGTACTTCCATGTATTTGACGTTTTCTTTCGCGGCATCTTCAAACAATTCGAACGAGATACGTTCCAAGGCTTGTGCGGTTTGCATCACCATGCCGGGAAGTTCAAAACGTTTCAGATATTCGTCTAGGTTAGGGCAGGTTTCTGGGGCGATCATCATCTGCTGAATTTGCGCGATGTCGCGAGTTGGCAGGGTGAGGTTTTGCTCATCGGCCAAGTCGATGATCGTTTGCGGGCGTACGCTTCCGTCCAAGTGGCAGTGTAAATCGATCTTAGGCAGGTCAAAGTAATTCATGAGTCTTCTCTTTATAAAAATCCCGGGTATAAAGTTACAGACTTCATAATCAAGAGTTTAAGGCTCTTGGTAGAAACTCCCAAACCATATCATTAGGATTATATGAAGCATTGATCGAGGCAAAGTCTAGCACTGGATACTTCTATCAGCAATTGGCAACTTGGCCGATTTTGTATGCAAAGTTCTAATTTTTTGAAGGATTTATTCAGCGTTTATCTCTTGGATTTTGTTTGTCGCAAAGTAGAATGTGACGAAAAATTCACATAGGTGACCAATCATGTTCCACGCACACGTTTACTATCCGTTAAATCGTCGTTCTGAGGCGGCTGAGTTGCACGAGAAAATTCGCCGCGAGCGTAAAGATGTTTTACAAATATTTCCTCTGGTGGATCGCTTAGTCGGGCCACACAAGATGCCCATGTTTGAGCTGCACTTTCGTGATAACCAAAAGGGGTTGATTGAGTGGCTGGACACTCAGCGCGGTGGTTTTTCGGTCCTTATTCATCCGGTAAGTGAGGAAGAGCTCCTCGACCATACCGAGCGCGCACAGTGGCTCGGTACTAACATTGGCATTTTTGAAGAGATATTCTAAGTGTGATCGCAAAATGCACATCTTTCTACCTAACTCCTTTCTAACTTGAGCTTTTGTGCTAAAACTTAATAAGTAGTGGATAAAACAGAGGCTTAGTAAATGGATTTATTTGCTGACCATCGTGCAGAAAATGGTAAAGCTGTCAGTGAGACAATTGATTTACAACGCGGCCATCAACCTTGGAAAGTGTTGCTCGTTGATGACGACGAGCAGATGCACCAGATAACGCGTCTTGCTTTATCTGGTTTTCAGTTTCAGGAGCGCAGTTTAGAGCTAATTTCGGCCTATTCTGGTATTGATGCTCGGCGAATTTTGCAAGAACAGCAAGACATCGCGGTGGCTTTTGTTGACGTGGTCATGGAAACTGAGCACGCGGGATTAGAGTTGGTGCGGTTTATCCGAGAAACCTTGGGAAACCGCTTGATTCGCTTGGTGCTGCGGACCGGGCAAGCTGGGCAAGCACCGGAAGACGTGGTGATCAAAGAGTATGAAATTGATGACTACAAAGAGAAAACCGAGCTAACTACGCAAAAACTCAAAACTGTGCTCTATTCAATGCTGCGTTCTTATCGCGACCTGTGTTTAATTGAAGAGCAAAAACAAGGGCTTAGTCGTGTAATTCAGGCTTCCGCTTTTGTGCAAAATACCACCACCTTACAAACTTATGCCTCGTCGGTTTTGGCGCAGCTTACTTCATTGCTAAAACTGGAAAAATCGGCGCTCTATTGCATTGTCAAACCCGGTCCTCAAGGGGAAGAATCACGGGCCTTGACGCTAGCCGCGACGGGATCCTATGTCGATTTCTGCGCCAAGTGCGCGTTTGATATGCTGCCAGACGTGGTGGCAGAGCGTTGCCAACAGGCTTTGCTCAGCAAGCAAACCATGAACTATGGCGATGCATTTGTGCTCTACAGCCATGATGAACAGGGCGTCGATAGCCTGTTGTATGTCAATCTCAACAAGAACTTAGATGAGTTTGACTTACAGTTACTGGAACTGTACATGCAGAACATCGGCCTGACTTTCGAAAATCTCAACCTGATGCTCGATATTCGCGAAACCTCGAAAGAGTTGGTGTACAACTTGGCTAATGCGGTCGAGGCGAGAAGCCGCGAAACGGGAGCGCACGTGCAGCGTGTTTCGCTATTTGCCGAGAAGTTAGCTCTGCTTTACGGCTTAAGCGAGTACGACAGTAGCATGATCAAACACGCCTCGCCGCTACATGACATTGGCAAAGTGGCCATTCCCGATGCGATTTTGCACAAACCGGGCAAATTGGATGCCGAAGAGTGGAGTGAGATGCAGCGTCATGTCGAGTATGGTGTGGAAATATTGAGCAAATCTAAGCGACGTTTGATCGCTGTCGGCAGAGAAATTGCCGCCTCACATCATGAAAAGTGGGATGGCTCGGGTTATCCCAACCGTTTGAGCGGAGAATCCATTCCGATTAGTGGTCGCATCGTCGCTTTGGCGGATGTGTTTGATGCTCTAGGGTCAAAACGCAGTTACAAAGAGCCGTGGAGTGACGACGACATCCTACGAGAGATCATCGCGCAAAAAGGCAAACACTTTGACCCCAAATTGGTTGAGCTTTTTCTCGATAACATTAGCGACTTTATTGCAATACGTGAAAGTAACCCCGACTAATCAGTCAATTATGGAACTCTACTCTTGGGCGATGTTCAGCGGCAGCTCCTTAGGAAAAGTGATGGTGAACTGCACCCCTTCGCCGGGGGCTGACGCAAAACGAAGGTCGCCTTTTAACTTCTGCTTGATCAAGTTAAACGCTAGGTTTAGCCCCAAACCCGAGCCGCCTTTGCCACGTTTGCTGGTGAAAAAGGGCTCGAAAATCTTTTGATGCAACGATTCATCCACACCACAGCCGTTGTCGCTGTAATGCAGAATGATGTTTTCATCTTGCTGCTCCAGTCTGATCACAATGCTGGGTTGCGCTTGCTCGGCAAAGGCGTGATTGACGCTGTTTAAAATCAGATTTGAGACGATTTGGGTTAACACGCCCGGTAGGCTATTCATTGCCAATTGATCGTCACCTTCAAGTATGGGGGTGACTGGAACTTTTCGTGTTTCTGGGTGCAAGCTGGCGATCAGCGCAGATAACACTTGTTTGACGTTGAACTCGCTACGGCTTTCGGAAATTTGATCCACCGCCGTCTGTTTGAAATCACGGATCAATTTGGCAGCGCGGTGCAGATTGTTTTCCAACATCTCGCTGCTGTCGGTCATTTGTTGCATCAATTGAGCAAACTGGGTGCTGGTCAATGACTGATCAGAGAAGGCTTGATTCAGTTGGCGTGTCGCATCACGAATGATGGACGAAGCCGTCACCGCGATCCCCAAAGGGGTGTTGACTTCGTGAGCCACGCCAGCGACCAAACCGCCCAAAGCGGCCAGCTTTTCTGATTCCACTAGGTGCTCTTGAGTTTTTTGTAGCTGCTCCATGCTCTGTTTGAGATCTAAGGTGCGCAGCGCGACCTGATGTTCGAGATTCTGGTTGAGTGTTTGTAGCTCAACTTGGGTGCGCTTAAGGTCGGTAATGTTGAGCGCAGTGCCACGAAATCCGACAAATTGGTCCTCTTCATAAAGAGCAATCGCTTGAAAGTGGAAGTACAACGCCATGCTGTTGAGCGTAATGCACTCTTCACAGCGAGAAAAATCCTGTTTCTTGAGCAAGCAACGCTTCAGTTGATTGGCGTGAGAGAACGCTCCCAGCTCACTCAGTAGCGGCTTGCGATCTTCGCTTAGGTTGAGTGCATTGAGCATGGCTTCGGAACAAAAAGTTAAACGGCCGAGGTGATCGGTTTCCCACAGCCAATCCGACGAGACATGGGTAAAATCGGTAAAGCGCTCTTGCTCACGTTTGATGTTGCGATACAGCGTAGTCACGCTAGTGGTGATGCGGTTGGTCTCATCTCCCAGCCAATCGAGTTCATCTTCGCTCTCCATCGCCCAATCGGAGTGCGCCAATGCCAAGGGCTCTGCTGGATGGCGCGGATTGTAGTTGCGCAGGTACTTGGCGATTTCAAAAATACGCCGATTTACACTGGTGTGGAACACCATCAAGATGATGGTGCAAACTAAGGTGGTTTTAATCGCGTTCATGGTCAGCGTCATTAAAAACTGCCGGATCAGTTGCTGATAAATTTGCCCAGCGTCTGATTCGACGTAAATGGTGCCAATGGTTTGCGACGTGCCATCAAGCGGGTTTTGATAAATAAGGGGAAAGCGGCTGCCGATCGCTCGCTCTTTGACCTTGTGCCCGGCATTGAACACATAATCGTCCGAGCGGATCTCTAAGAAATCGATTTTGGGCAAGTTGACCAGACCATCCAACCGCTCTTGCAGCAGCACCATATCAAACGACCACAGTGAAGCCGACAACAAACCTGCGTGCACATTCTGTATTTCGTAGTGTCGCTGCTCAACATCGTTAAACTCTTTGTCGTAATCCCAATAGAGCTGCAACAAGGTGGTAAACAAGGTGATCACGCCGCTGATGATGATCATGATCAGCACAATCCGCCGACCAATGCGGCTGAACAGTGGGTTATGAATGCTCTCTTCGTACTGCTGGACTTTGCTCATACTGGTAGGTGGCTCCTGGCACTTTCATCTCAGTATAGATGCAAATGCGTTGAACCAATGTTGCCTACCCAGCAGATTTCATTGTTATTGATAATTTCAACTACACTGCAATGGAAAAGACCATTTAAGGCGAGCACTATGAAAACGATTTCGTTACTACTCATCATGCTGTTTTCAATTTCGCTGCGCGCAGCAGATGTGTTGGTAATTGAAAGTTATCACAATCAATATGAGTGGGATAAAAGCTATTTACAGGGGCTGCGCAGTGAAGTTGCGGATAAAGCAGAGATCGTTACGTTTGAAATGGACACCAAACGCTTGCCGAGAGAGCAATATCCTTTGATGGCGGAGAAAGCGTTTGCTACGTATCAACAATTGAAGCCCAAGATCGTCGTGTTGGGTGACGACAATGCACTAAATTATATGCTGCCAAAACTCTACGACGAACCTATTTCGCTCATCTTTCTTGGTATTAATATCAATCCACGGAAATTACTTGCCACTTATCATGGTAAAGCTGAAGTGACCGGTTTGCTTGAACTGCCATTGTTTGTCAAAAATATTGGTGAGATTAAACGGATTATTGGCAAGCGCGATCTGAAAGTGTGGATATTATTTGATTCCGGTGTGACCTCTGAAATTTCCGCAAGTTATATTGACAGCCAGTATCAATTAATGAAAAAAAGTTTATCGGTCGATGTGAAAATTCATCTGATTGGCGAATTTCAAGCTTGGCAAAGTACGATTGACTCTGCGAGAAGTGAGAGGGTAGATGCCATTATCGTCGGCTTGTACCAAACCATCACCGACTCAGCAGGGAGGAATGTGTCGTCCGAGGAAGTGATTGCTTGGACCAATCAACATACTCGTGTGCCGCTGTTTGGCTTTTGGGATTTTTCTGTCGGAAAAGGCAAAACTTCAGGTGGTGTGGTTCTGTTTGGGGACGCACAAGGCAAGCAAGTCGGGCAGATCGTTAACCAGATCCTTTTGGGCACGCCAGCCAGCACCATACCGATCCAAATCGGCAATCAGGGGCGCGCGCTGTTTAGTGAGGCTGAGATGAAACGTTGGGGCTTGCAAGCACCAAATCACGCGGAGTGGGTGGAATGAGTTTGGCACTGATCTTTGAGGTGGCCCTGCTGGCGATCGCTTATTTGCTGACGTTCTTATTCTTGTTGCCTAGCCAAATCCCTCATAACCATCCGTTTGACTTTAAAGGCCCACGCTTTCTTCTCACTAAGCCTTGGGAAAAAAGCGCTAATAAAGCGTGGCGCGCCTATTATGCGCAGGTGTTGCAACCTTTTCTCGAGCAGAAAACTTTTTATGCGGTGAGTTGTTTTACGCTGTTTATCAGTTGGCACAACAGCATTTCTTGGTCGGTTTCATGGGAAAATGGTTTACCCATTATTTATCTGTTCTCGTTGGACATCAACTTGTATGACGTGAATCAGATTATCATTATTTCCTCGCTATTTTCCTTGCTATTAATGCGGCCATTTTGGCAAATATCTTTATTGGCTGCTTATTATCTTTCTTCATTATTAATAAAACGTCTCTCATTTAGTAAACTCAAATTTACTCTAGTTGCTTTCTGCTGCTTGGCATTAGCGAATTATGCGTTGACGGTGATTTTGTTTTACTTGCTCAATCGCTATTATTCTATCAGTCACGGAATGTTATTAATGCCCGGGTTTATTTTGCTCTTTGCTTTGGTGCTTTGTTTGCCGACATCACGTTTTTCACGCCAATAATCTCGCTTCGATCAACGCGACTGGCTATTTCCGCCTCCCTGAGTTAGCATTGCCGACCTTTTTTATCAGCGACGGGAGGCACTATGTTTATTGGCTTTGATTATGGTACGGCAAATTGCTCGATTGCAGTGATGCAAGAGGGCGAACCACAACTGCTACCGCTTGAAGGTGAAAGCTACTACATCCCGTCAACGTTATCGGCACCCAGTCGAGAATCGGTATCCGAGCATCTATTTCGTCATCTCAACATCAAGCCGTTTGATGCCATCGGCGAACAACTGCTGCGTCGTTCAATCAACGAAAACCGCGAAGAGAGTATCGACCTTCATCCGCAAGATGTCGCCTTTGGTCAAGCAGCGCTGGATCGCTATTTGGCCGATCCGCGTGATCTCTATTACGTAAAGTCACCGAAATCGTTTTTGGGTGCGTCCGGTTTGCATGATATCCAACTGAGTTTTATCGAAGATTTGGTGTGCGCCATGATGGTCAATATTCGCCAAAATGGCGAGAAAAGTACGCAAACGGCGATTGAAAGTGCGGTTATTGGCCGTCCGGTCAACTTTCATGGCCGTGGCGGTGAAGTGGCGAATCGTCAGGCAGAAAGCATCTTGCGCCGCGCTGCGCAGCGGGCTGGGTTCAAACAGATAGAATTCCAGTTCGAGCCTGTTGCCGCCGGGTTGGAATACGAAGCGACGTTGACGCACAATCAAACGGTGTTGGTGGTGGACATCGGCGGCGGTACCACCGACTGCTCATTGCTTGAAATGGGGCCGAAATGGCGAGGTCAGAAAGATCGCAGCGCCAGTTTACTTGCCCACACCGGGCAGCGAGTGGGGGGAAACGATCTCGACATTCATCTGGCATTTCGTCAGTTGATGACACCATTTGGCTTTGGTAGTAAAGCGCTCAGTGGCATTGATATGCCGAGAACGCAGTTCTGGAATCCGATCGCGATCAACAATGTGCAAGCGCAAAACGAGTTTTACTCGCGACAGAACTTAGCTGCGTTAAAAACATTGCATAAAGAAGCGCAAGAGCCAGAAAAACTGGCGAGATTGCTGCAGGTTTACCATGAGACGCTGGGTTATCAGATCACGCGTCGCGCCGAAGAGGCGAAAATTGTGCTATCGGAACAAGACAGATGTCGCCTGTCGCTCAATCTACTATCGGAAACGCTTGAAGTGGAGATTGAACGTCAAGAGATGATCGCCGCGATTGAAGCACCGAAACTCAAAATGGTCGAGTTGGTGCGTGAGGCGGTCGCGCAAGGTGGCAAACAGCCAGACGTTATCTTTATGACGGGCGGCTCTGCGCGCTCTCCAGTGCTGCGAGAAGCGATCGAAAGTGAGCTGCCGAACATTCCTTTAGTCAGCGGCAACTATTTCGGCTCAGTCACGGCGGGCCTCGCTCGCTGGGCGCAGGTGTGCTTCGCTTAACAGGCGGGTGCTTTGCCTAATAGGCAGCTTAGTAAGTAAATAGTGTATAAATAGTGCAAAGGCTCGCCTCTGAGGCCATTGGCAGCGCAGTTGGCGAGTTCGCTATGAAGGCGTACAATCGTTATCTCGTTGAGTTGTCTGAGCACATCGTGCGGGTTTGGTACCGTTTCATTGGAGAGATAAAATGCCTGAATGTCGTGTTAGCCGCAGTATCCACGTCGAAAAAAGTGTCGAGAAAACCATCGACTACATCAGCGATTTCACCACGTGGACGAAATGGTCACCGTGGCTGATCTTAGAGCCAAACAGCGAAGTAGCCTTCAGCACTTTTCAGCAGCAACCGGGTGCTTACTACACTTGGAAAGGTAAGCGTATCGGCCAAGGGCGAATGGAACTGGCGCATCTTTACGACAACCAATTGGTGTACCGTCTCAACTTTCTCAAACCTTTTAAAAGCCATGCTGAAGTGCGTTTTAATGTCACGCCCTCGGGCTCAGGTTGTAAAGTGGAATGGCAATATCGCGGCCACCTGCCGTGGTATCTGTTTTTTCTCAAAAGCTTTATTCGTAATATGCTGCGCATGGACTATGACCGAGGTTTGCGCATGCTGAAAAGTGCGCTGGAAACCGGGCGCGTTGACAGTAAAGTCCGTGAGCTGGGCGAACGAGTTCTGCCTGAAACCCACTATATTGGCGTTTGGGGTTCGGCAACTTTGGACGAAATTGCCACGCTGGCACAGCGCCATACGGATAACCTCAATGATTACGCGGCGCTGCATAATATCACCGCATGTGGTGAGCAGTTTAGGCTTTATCAATCCATGTCAATGCGTAAGCGGCGTTTCGATTTCATTACCTGTTTGCCTGTTTCTGAACCAATGCCTGCAGCGGAGAAGTTTGTCGCCGGTACGATTCCCGCAGGCGTCACTTTTGCGGTGGAACATCAAGGCGAATATCAATTTCTTGGCAATGCTTGGGCCTTTGCTGCATCATTAACGCGTGCCAAGAAGTTTAAAGTCAAATCTCGCCCTCTGGGCATTGAAAAGTATCTCGATAATCGAAGTGAAGTCGCTCCAGACCAATTGCGTACGGAAGTGATGCTATTTAAAAAGGGCTAACATGAATACCTTTGTGATTGAAACAGTGCTACTGATTTTACTCGGGATGTTTGTCGTGCTGGTTGCGCTGCAATTGTGGTTTTGGCTTCGGCCCTATCTTTATGATCTGCTGCTGCCAGCCGACTTTCGTTTTACAGTGCGTAATCTGCTGGCGACGCTTAATCAGGTCAAACCACGTGGTGAGATTAGCGCAGAGTACGCCGCGCAGCTTGGTGAACTGATGCAACCCAATCTAGCGCAAAGGCAGAAAATCCTTGCCGCTACGCAGCTTTTTACCGAGGTCACGCAAAATCATCCAATCTCGTTCAACAGCAGCAAAGAGCAAGCGATTGTTGAACAGAGTGCTCAGCAGTTGCAGCATTTAGCACAGCAGATGAGTAAGCAACCTAAGCATCTCTGCCATGCGATTTCAGCCCATTTTTACTGCGCTGCTTGTGTATGGCTGTGTCAATTGATCTTGGCGCAAGGCACAAACGACGCGCAAGAGAAAGACGCATCGGCGTGTGAACAGTGAACGTTCAGCTCGTCTTAATTTTGAGATTTTGTTCACTCGGGATTGTGGTGATGAAAAAATACACTATAATCTCGGCTGATTTTTATAAGATGTCGCAAAAATCAGTTCAGCTCTGGCTCCTGTGCCTGCCCTAAGGCCACTCGAGCAGGTGCGAACAAGGAAGCCATTTTCAGACGTCTTGATCAACAGATATAACAAGTTTGCTTGTTTGGTATATTTGCCTTGATTGAGGTTTCTCGTGTTATTCGCAGTATCTAATCCGTTTATTAAAAAAGTGAAGTCATCGATTTTGTTTGGCTTATTGTCGATGACTTGTGCTCTTCCTGCTGCCCACGCAGCGATTGAAACACTCTCGCTGACGCCAGAACAAAACTGGATGCCAACCACCGACCTCAGCCTGCCAAGGCAGATGAAAATCGGTACGTTGGAAAACCACATTCGTTACGTACTGATGCCGTCACGCCGTAGCAAAGATGCCGTCGCTATTCGCTTAGGGATAGGAAAAGAGCGCCGCGCGCAACGTTTATACAGCAAGCAAGCGCTATTGAGTGAGCAGGCGCTGGCGGATTCTTTGCGTGAAGTCCTAGAACAAGCGGGCAGTAATCAAACCCTGATCACCGGTGATCAAGAAGAGGTTACGCTGATTCTGGTTGGCGATTTTACAACGCGTGACGCTGAAGATGCGATTGATGGTGTTTTTGCTGATGTCAAACTCGTGAAGAAATCGCAGCCATCGGCCACGCAGTTTGCCGCCGCGCAGCCAGAGATTGCGGAGCAAACACCGCGCATTTGGGTTTCTACAAAAACGTCTACTGAAGCGATGCTTGAGATTGATGAAGACAGCAAAATGAGCCGTAAGGAATCGCTGTCGCGCCAATTGGCAAATCAAGTATTGGCCAAACGGATTGAAAATGCGCTCGTGACCGATGCCGAGCAAGAAAAGGTTGCGGTATCAGTCGAGGAAGAAAAAGCGGCGGGGCGCTTATCAACCAAAGCGTTAATTGAGTTTGCTCAGCAACCGGATTGGATGCAAGCCAAAGATATCATCGCGAAAGTGATTGATTACACTAAAAATGGCACCATCAGTGCGCAGGAATTCAGTGACGAAGTGCAGCAAATGCATCAACGTTTAAAAGCAAACTTGCAGCAGGATATCGGCGAGCAAGCGAATGAGATCGCGCTTGCGGTGCATCGTAAACAGGTTTATCTCCAGCCTTCGGATGAGCTACGTCTGTTTGAATTTCACGTTGCCCACATGAGCGAAGCGGATCTCAACCAGTCAGCGATTCAAATTTGGTCTTCCGACATCGCGACTATGGTGCAACCGGCCGTAACCCATTGATCGAGCCTGGTCGCTTATCCAACTTTAGATAGAATACACACCGCTCTCTGGCTTTAGACGAGCGGTGTTTTTTCAAGGCAGCGGCGACACAAACAGCCTTTGCCTTGTAACTCGATGGCCATTTCTCTCTCTTCTAAGTCGAAGCACCAACAGGTCGATTTGCCCGCGCTGATGTCACAATGGCTCGGTTGGCTGCAACTTGGACATTGATGGGTGGCCTCTTGGCCTGCAAGTTGTGACAAAATGTGCTCTCTTTGCTGATCGCTGCTGGATGCCCAATTGACAATCTCCGGCATGGTGCGGTGGCAGCCTTGGCAAATCCCGCCATTATTTTTGCATGCGCCGATACACGCTGATTTCATCTTCTGTTTTTCACCTTGGTTGCAAAGGGGCACAATGATAATCTTTGTTGTTTAGCAAAGACAGGATAAAAACGCGATGCTGGAAAAAGAGAACTTACTGAAATTGGCGCGTATGCCGATGCCCTATGGCAAATATGCCGGGCGAATGCTGATCGATCTACCAGAAGCTTATTTGCTCTGGTTTGCCAACAAAGGATTTCCTGAAGGGGAATTAGGCCAACTGCTACAGCTTTGCTTGGCGTTAAAAATCGAAGGGCTAGACACGGTCGTAAAGCCGTTGAAGCGAGACAATCGAGCGTGATAACTGCGCTCCCACCTTACAAACCTTGTCTTAAGATGCTGCTAACCAGCTTGGTTATGTAGCTGCTTTCTAATGTTCTACCAATCAAAAGCTGGTGATTCAGCAGGCCGAGTAAAAGAGTAAATAGCGTCTCGCCGAGCTCTTTGGAGACATAGTGGCCGAGCATGGCAAGGTATTTCTGGTTTGCAAGCTTCATACATTCGTCGTCGGCAATGTGCTCTTGCCCGATAACATCAATGTAATCGGAGACCAGTTTTAACTCTTGAAAATATCTTGGCGCAATTTGCTGCATGATCAGCAGGAAGTTTTCGACTCGTTGTGCTGGCGTTGCCTGCTCGGCCGAAGGTCGATGAGCGATGGCATCGCTATCAAAGTTCACAATCGCTTCTGTGGCAGCGCGAAACAGCTCATTCTTACTTTTGTAATAGTAGTAGAGCGCGCTTTTGCTCATGCCAAGTTGGTCGCAGAGCTGGCGCATACCGATATTCTTGTAGCCATGAACGAGAAATAGTTCAGCAGATCTTAACGCGATCTCCTCTCTGCGCTGGTTATGGTCAATGATCTTTGGCATCTCTGTTCCTTGCTTGTTTACTTTTCTTCACCATTGCTGTTGCGCAGTATAACACAGCGATTTTTATTTGGACCACTTGGTCAAAAATGACTTTACCTTGTATGAAAAACCTTCTAATTTAAAAAAGACCAAGTGGTCCAAAATGGAGGTGGCGATGAAAATTGATTGGAATGTCCCCGACGTGAAACCGGGTTTTTCGGGTGCAATGGAGAAATTTATTGGCCCTGGTGCAACCAACGCAGAAAAGCAATTGCAGTACTCTTTGCCCTTGTTAGCAGGGCTCGCCATCGTTGTGTATGCCTATTGGGCACAGTTGGATTGGCGCTGGCCGCAGTATCTGATTGCTGGGTTTCTCAGCGCGGATATTGTCGGTGGCATCATTACCAATGCCACCTCAAGCGCCAAACGTTGGTATCACCGTGAAGGTCAAGGTTTTAAGCAACATCTGCTTTTTGTTGCCTCGCACTTTGTACAGTTATCGCTGTTTAGCTGGGCATTTTTCTCTTTCGATCTGCTTTGGATAGCGGCAGTCGGTGGATACATGTTGCTTGCCTGCATCACCATTTTGCTCATGCCGCTCTATTTGCAGCGACCTGTGGCACTGGCCTGTTACTCACTAAGTATTTTGCTTTGCCTGTATGTGTTTAGTGCAGCCGAAGGCATGGAGTGGTTCCTTCACTTGTTTTACCTCAAGTTGCTGGTCAGTCACATACTAAAAGAGGAGCCGTATCGCCCAGAGACAGAACTTTCGTCAGGAGAAAGAGAATGAATAATTCCCAGCGTATTCTCGTTGCTGGTTCAACGGGCTATTTAGGTTCACACATCGTAAAGCAACTGATTGAGCAGCAGATGAATTTCAAAGCGCTGGCTAGGAGCCGAAGCAAATTGCAGCAGTTGGGGGTGGACGACGCGCAGATTGTCCAAGCGCAGGTAACCGACGCGCAGCAATTGCAAGGCATCTGCGATGGCGTGGAGGTGGTGATTTCTTGTTTGGGTATCACCCGTCAGCGTGATGGGCTGAGTTATGCAGATGTTGATTACGGCGCGAATCTCAACTTGCTGCTGGAAGCTGAGTGTGCTGGCGTGAAAAAATTCATCTATGTATCGGCCTTTAATGCAGCGCAGTTTCCAAAGGTTCGCTTGCTCAATGCCAAAGAACGTTTTGCTTGACGGCTTCTTAGTTCGACCACTGTTACGCCTTGTGTGATTCGTCCCAATGGATTTTTTTTCTGATCTGGAGGAGATTTATTATATGGCAAAAAGCGGACGCGCCTATCTTTTTGGTCAAGGTGAGTTGAAACTCAACCCGATCCATGGAGCGGATCTGGCGCGCTTTTGCCTAGAGGCCATATCGTGCACTGAGCAAGAGCTTGATGTCGGTGCCCCTGACGTACTGAGCGCCAAGCAGATTGCGCAACTGGCTTTTGACGCCTTAGAGCGCGAAGCCAAGCTGACTCATTTGCCTGATTGGATGCGCCGCACGAGTTTGGTGATTGCGCAACATCTGCCCGAAAAATGGGCTGGCCCGTTCGAATTTTTCCTTGCCGCGATGGGCAAAGATGCCATCGCACCGCGCTATGGTTGCCACCATCTAAAGGACCATTATCGCTTGCTGGCAAAGCAAACCCACCATGCCGCTCACTCACAGTAGTTTCACTCTGGGGTAGACGGTATCTGCTGTGCAAAGTGCTCAAAGAGAAAATCGAGAAACAAGCGAATGCGTTTGGGTTGGTACTGGCGGCTCATGTAAATCACGTTGAGATCGGCGCTCAAACTGGCTGCTGACGTGTTGAAGTTTTTCATATAGTCATCCAGTACGGTGACAAGGCGCTTTTGCTGAATATCTTCCTGCACATCCAAAATCGATTTGAGCGCAATGCCTGCGCCATCCAGTGCCCAGAGCCGAATCACTTCCCCATCGTCAGAAAATCGCTTTGGCACTATGGTAATGGCATCGCGCTGTTCGCTGGCTTGAAAGTGCCAAGTTTTTAGCTCCTCGTTGCTGCGTAGCATCGCCAAGCAATCATGATGAGCGAGATCGTGTGGCGTTTCCGGCGTCCCTTTTTTGGCTAAGTACTCCGGTGAGGCGCACAGTACGCGCTGACTGGCCGCTAAGCGGCGGGAGATCAAATTGCTGTCGGCCAGTGAGCCATACCTTACCACCACATCGATACCTGATTCGGCAATATTCACCAAGTTATCATTGAGATAGAGATAGGGCACGACTTGAGGATAGCGCTGGCAAAAGGCCGATAAAATCGGGTAGATGTACTGCTTGCCAATGTCTTTCGGCGCGGCGACTTTCAACGTGCCACGCACCTCTTTACTGCCGGTTTGCAGCAGGTTTTCTGTTGCTTTGACCGCCTCAAGGATCTCCAGACATGCTTGGTAATACGTCGCACCGGAGTCGGTGAGTGAGAGATGGCGGGTACTGCGATTGAGCAGCTTCACGCCATAACGCTCTTCCAGTGCTTGTAAGCGCGCGGTCACAGTGGCGGGGGAGAGCCCGAGTTCTCTGCCTGCGGCGGCAAGCCCTTGGTTTTTGACTATGCTGGCAAACATCGTCATGTCGGCAAATTTATCCAATGGAGTCTCCTGATTGTTTGGAAATTCTAAATAATGAATTTAATAAACGGTAAATTATCAAATTCTTTCGAATGAATATACTGGCTCAACTAT
The DNA here is from genome assembly GCF_015767675.1 of Vibrio navarrensis. Classification (NCBI taxonomy): domain Bacteria; kingdom Pseudomonadati; phylum Pseudomonadota; class Gammaproteobacteria; order Vibrionales; family Vibrionaceae; genus Vibrio; species Vibrio navarrensis. The sequence continues at coordinate 1,201,377 of NZ_CP065218.1, forward strand.
GGTGCATCGACATCATTGGACCAAACGCTAGGCCAGTGGCTCTGTGCGTGAATCGCCCCAAAAGAGTTAGGAAAGAAACATGAAATTATACATCTATGAACATTGCCCATTTAGTGCCCGCGTCCGCTTCGTCGCTGGTATGCTCGGCCTCAAGCTTGAAGTCGAAACCATCGATTATGATGACGATAAAACCACCACTGAACTGGTAGGCAGTAAACAAGTGCCTGTGCTGGTTAAAGACAATGGGGTCGCCATCGCAGAGAGTTTAGACATTATCCAATCTGGTTAACTGATATCACGTATTTTTTAGGTTGAAAGGAACTTCCACAGTTTTAAGGTTTATTTTGGGTGTAACTCAAAACACAATGTCGACTAAGTACTCTAACCGTGAGCTCATTTGGACCAACTTCATTAAATGAACGCAAAAATAGGACAACCGAGTGGAACAATGGGTTTCGTTGATAATATTGTTGTCCTTCCCGATACTGATGACGCTGGGCGACTCCCGATGCGCCTATACAGCAATGTAAATGCAATATATCAGTGCAGCTGTATCCTTATATCCTCACAAAAACAAGCAAGATAGTGGGAAAAACACAGTTGGAATAGCACTGAAAGAGGAACCCGATGTATAGCACGCTCAGCTAACACTATGAGCTGCATATCTCTATTTTAATAGGTAGTCAAAATGAAAAAACGGATACTAAAGGCAAGAAGACCCATTTTAGTCCTTTTTTTGGGAGTAATCTTGGGGAGTTCGATTTCAATGAGCAATGCTGAAACTGCCCCCTTTTCTGTCAAAGTGCAGTCTCGGCTTATGACCAATAAGTTGGTTGGTGCAGACGCCGCTGATTTGGATGGCGATGGGGTTCCCAACAGCAGAGACAAAGACTACAACCCTGAAGGAGATGCGGATGGTGATGGTATCAGTAATAAGGCAGAGTACGACAGTGGTTCGGATCCGCTGGATCCAAATTCTCCTATGATGAGTGAGGATGAAGAGCAGGATGGAGAGGATAGCGCCAATGACGTTGAGCAAGAAGTGGATCCAAACATGGATACAGAAGAGGAAACACATGAAGACGAATCGTATGGGGTAGATGGCTAAGGTTATAAGGGTAAGAGCCGCTGCCACAGTCGGGAAGAATAGTGCACAGCGGCTACTATGACTATTATGGATAGCCCCCCTTTTTTTGAAAGGTCTATTATGAAACACCGAGTGTTCACTGCCATGTTTTTTTTGATTAGCGCCCCTTCTCTGGCTACCAGTTTTGACTGTGGGAAGGCGCGTACAGCGATTGAAAAAATGCTCTGTGCTGACGAAGAACTTTCTCGAGAGGATAGCAGGCTAGGCTATCTTTATCAGGAAATCCGCAATAATACGCCCCGCCTTTACTTTCTGAAGGAGGAATTGACTTCTCAACAGAGATTGTGGTTGAAGCAGCGAGACAAGGCTTGCGACAAGCTTTTGGGTGTCGAGCTCACTCACTGTTTAGCCACGTTTTACGAGACCCGCTATGAGCAGCTACGCCAGCTTCGTGATCAACCCGCCTCGGTGCAATCCACGAGTAAATGGTACGACATAGAAACAAAAGCATTTCTCTCATTCGATCAGCAAAGCCGAATTTGTCACGATGAGATGTTTCTTGAAAGAGAACCGATGGATTCGTTGCTGGGGTTTCATTTAGAAACGCTAGAAAGCATCTCTCCCCTCAAAGCGCCGAAAGTTGAAGACCGAGTGGAGGGCTGCCCTGAATCGACTTCAAGCGAACATCGGTACTCAGAAACGCTGGTGTACGTCAATAACAACGTGGTATCTCTGCAAGTCTACCATTGGGCGTATTCTGGTGGAGCCCATGGAAACGGAGAACCAACCCTGCTTAGTATTGATACCAATAAGCGGGCTCTACTGAGTTGGCAAGATATTTTTGGCGACAATCAAGCTCTGGAGCAGCATATCTATCGACGAGTGGCCAGTGAACTGCTTGACGAGGGTTACCTGCCGGCCCCTTCTGTCTCTGGGGCTATTTTTTACTTCAAGGAAACCGGAGCATTCACTATTCGCTCCGACGGGTTGTACATTCAATACCCAGCTTACGCTATTGCGCCCTATTCCAATGGAGAGCCTTCCTTAACCATCCCGTTGCTGATCTTGCAAAAATATATGACAAAAGATCAATACCAATATTTTTTCGGCGCGCCGACGGATCGAAAGTTGGCCTTAAGGCCGAGTTTGGCTATTGAGACTGGCGTTCTGGAAGTGAAGTGACGGCTTATACTCACAGTGGCGAGGACATTCATTGAGTCTGAAATCAACACGATGTTCTCAACAAGTGTTTCGCTGCTGAATAAGAGCAGAGTAGAGCTATATTTCACTGCTATTGGCTTATTAAAGTGACGCGAATATTACTTTAAATTATTGAAAATAAAGTTATTTTAACATCTGGTCAAACGATGGCAGCCGGATTTCAACTTAATGCTCAGTCGGCCACCGGAATTGGTCGAGCTTTTTCCGGCGATGCCGTTATCGCGGACAATGCCTCGGTTATGGCGCGAAACCCTGCCGCGATGGCACTGTTTGATGAAACAGCCTTGTCGTTGGGGTTTGAAATCATTTCCACAGACATTACAGCGGAAGATGTGCAATACAATGGTAACCCGGCAGAATCGTTTGACGATGCCGGAAGCGTATCGGTTGCGCCTAATGTCCATGTGATCATCCCAGTAAACGAACAGTTTGCTTGGGGTCGGCTTTAATCTTGGAACCGTTTTTGAGCTGGACGAAAATAACCGCTTTGGTCTTTCCTATCGATACAGCCCGGAAATTGAAGCGGACGGGAATGTGGAGTACTCCGGCGACAAAGACAGCAACGGCACACTCTACATGCTGCTGCCTAATATGGCCGAGTTTTCGGGCTACCATAGAATCAAAGAACCCCCTTCGCGCTTCACTACAGTATTCAATACACCGGGTGGAGCTGTTTTGATAAGTTGGATGCCAAGATCAATGGCACGACCACCACACTCAATGATTACAACTGGCAAGATGCTTGGCACTATGCCATTGGCGGGACGTACGAGATTGATCAACAGTCCAATATTGATATCGGTCTGACTTACTTGATCGGTGAGGATGTGCAAGCCGATGAAGTGACGGATGCCGGACCCATTGAGCTGTCCCGTATCTCGGCCACCACTCGTGCCAATGCAGTTCTCTTTGGCTTACAGTACAACCGCACGTTCTAATGCGATAGCAACGCTTGATGGTAGCGAGCCTATGCCAAGTTAGCGTACAACTTCGTTCAGTTGTACGCGCTGATAAGCTTGAACAACCGCCGACATGGCCTCACCATGGCCGCGCTGCAAGCGTTGATAATGCGCGACAGTGGTTGCCTGATAGCGTTTGGCGATATCCAGCGGCGCGCAAGACCACATGGAATCCCCAACGACAGAAAGCTCTCGATGCGTATCTTGCTGGCGCGATAGGTGCAACACTTCGTAAAAGCGGCGATTCTCTTCAATGAGCTTTTCGTCAATCAGGCCAAACTTAAGGCGACGCAGAGCTTGGCGCAGCATGTACAGATGATGCACCGGGCAGAGCAGAAACTCCAACTCGGCTTGCGGGTGTCGCTGGCAAATTTGCTCAACCAGTGTCAGTGTTAAGTCGCCACCAACACCGGCAATGATCACCAAATGTCGGCCTGCAAAACCTTCCAAAGGCAACTGCGCAACGTCAACGCACTCGACATGCCAGCGATGGCGTTGAGCCGTGTGGTTTGCTTCAAGCGTTTGCCTCACTTTTTCTGTTAGCTGCGGCACGATGTCGACAAAATGCACCTTGGCACTTTGTGTCTGTTGCAGCAACGCAAGCCCCAGATAGCCGTGATCGCAGCAACAATCCCAAATATGGTCATACTCGTTGCTCACCATGGATTGCAGAGTTTGCATGCGTTGACTCAGTTTCATTTTCGCTCCGATAAAGGCGGGACTCAAAGCGGGCGATTGTAGTGGTTTTTGCCATCGGTTGAGAAGTGAAATGCGTGGAAAAGAGGTGCAACTTCTTGGATGAAAAGTAAAATAGCCGCCTAAACCTTGTATTTTCTGGAGAAGACTATGGCCAAGCGGGTTCCAACTAACATTATTACTGGCTTTCTCGGTGTCGGCAAAACGACCACGATTCTCAATCTGCTCGAAAATAAACCGGCCAATGAAAAGTGGGCGGTGTTGGTGAATGAGTTCGGTGAAATCGGCATTGATGGCGCGCTGATGACAGAAAGCGGCGCTGTGATTAAAGAGGTCCCCGGCGGATGCATGTGTTGTACCGCTGGAGTGCCGATGAGCGTTGGGATCACCGCATTGCTAAGGCAAAATCCTGATCGCTTGCTGATTGAACCGACCGGACTGGGCCATCCAAAACAAGTGATTGCAACGCTCACCTCGGCGCAGTATCAAGAATACGTTGATCTCAAAGCGACGATTGCGCTGGTGGACCCTCGCAATCTCAGCGATGAAAAATACACCATTAATCAGAACTTTAATGACCAGCTTGCCTGCGCCGATGTGGTGATTGGTAGCAAGGTGGATTTGTGCCATGCCCACGATATTGACGTATTTAATGATTGGCTGACCGATCAAACGCCAGCGAAAGTGTTTAGCAAGTTAATCCACGATGGACAGCTGCCGCTGGAAGTGCTCGACATTGAGCGCGTGTATGGCAGTGCATCGACGCATATTGAAGCGCATCATCACCATCACGCAGACATGGAGCCGCAGTTTCAGTTGCAGCCGGGGCAGGCGTATGTGCGTAAAGAGAATCAAGGGCAAGGCTACTTCAGCTGTGGCTGGCTAATTGGCGCAGAGTATCGGTTTAATTTTGACCAACTGTTTTCTATGTTGACTGACTTAACCGCAGAGCGTGTTAAAGCGGTTATCAACACCGATCAAGGCTGTTACGCCTTTAATCGCGCCAATGGTGTGCTGTCGGTCAACCAGATGTCGTTGGAAGGATTTGAATCGCGTATTGAGGTGATTGATTCACAACGGATGCCTTGGGACGAACTTGAGGCGATTTTGCTACGTTTATGCGGTGCCCACGCCGAGTAAGCAGAGTCGACACTGAAGTTTTTTCAGTGAATTGTCGAATATCGTGAGATATATCACTCGCTTTCAGGTAGAATGCTCGGCCATTTGTTTACGCGATTAACTTTTTGTCTGTTTAAGGAAACGCTCCATGTCATTTGCATCTCAAGGTTTTGCTCCCGAAGTCGTGAAAGCGCTCGAAGAGTGTGGCTATGAAAAGCTAACCCCAATTCAGCAAAAAGCCATTCCTGTTGCCCGTCGTGGCCATGATATTTTTGCCACTGCGCAAACCGGGACTGGCAAAACCGCCGCTTTCTCTCTGCCTTTGATCCAGCAATTGCTCGACAGCAGTAAAACGGCATCGCGTAAATCGGCTAGAGCGCTGATTTTTGCGCCGACGCGTGAACTGGCCGAGCAGATCGCGGACAACATCAAAGCTTATACCAAATACACCAACCTCACGGTAGCGGCGGTCTTTGGTGGTCGTAAAATGTCGAGCCAAGAACGTGCTTTAGAAAATGGCGTCGATATATTAGTGGCGACGCCAGGACGTTTGGAAGAGCACATCGAAGCGGGAAATGTGACGGTCGCCAATATCGAATTTCTGGTGTTTGATGAAGCGGACCGCATTCTGGATATGGGCTTTATCAGTGCGGTACGCAAGATTCTTCTCGACGTGGACACCAATCCGCAGATCATGATGTTTTCTGCCACGACCTCAAGCCAGCTTAACGAGCTGTCGAAAGACATTCTACGCAAGCCAAAACGCATCGCCGTTGAGCGTGAAAATACCACCGCGCACACCATTGCACATGTACTGTATCCGGTTGATCAAGAACGCAAAACAGAGTTGTTGTCGGAACTGATTGGCCGTAAAAACTGGCAGCAGGTGTTGGTGTTTGTTAACTACAAAGAGACCGCCAACGAGATTGTGCAAGAGCTGAAACTGGACGGCATTAAAGCCACAGTTTGCCACGGCGACAAAGCGCAAAGTGCACGTCGTCGCGCGCTTGAAGAGTTCAAAACGGGCAAAGTGCGCGTGATGGTCGCGACCGATGTCGCCGCGCGTGGATTGGATATCGAAGATTTGCCACACGTGGTCAACTACGACATGCCGTTCTTGGCTGAGGACTATGTGCACCGTATTGGCCGTACCGGCCGTGCGGGCAAACAAGGTCATGCGGTCTCTTTCGTCAATCGCGAAGAAGAGCTGACGGTGATTCAGGTGGAAAACTTAATTAAGCAGCAGATCCGCCGCATTGAACTGGCCGGATACGAGCCGAAAAGCCGTACCGCGTACATCGACAAACTCAATAGCAAGCCGTCGTTTAAAAATCGTCAAGGTCGACGTAACAACGCCAACGAGCCGACCGATCAGGCCGCGGCAGAACGTCGCTTAGCGATGGTCAAACGTTTGAAAGCGCGTCGCGGTTAATTTAGCCCTCAATAAAAAATCACCCAAACGGGTGATTTTTTTATGCCGCATGGTGGAGCAAATCGGTGAGCTGATCTAACTCTTCCAGCATATTTTTGCATTCGCGTGAGTAGATGAGCTTATCGCGATCGCCCACAATTTGGATAAAGGTGGTTTTGCCGGAGAGTAAACATTGGCGCAAAGTGCGCATCACCATTTGCATGTCGAGCGCTTGGCAATCTTCAATGCTGGCTTTGGCAACAATCGACGCCAAATCAATCGAGATCACCAGTCGGTCACAGTGATCGATAAAACTGCCCAAGTGCTCTTTGCAATCGTTGCGATGACGGAACGTGAACTCTTTCTCTGTCAGCCAATTGCAACCGAGATCTTCGGCGTGTTCCCAAACTGCGCTGCTGGTATGGCTCTCGTTCACGCCAACGAAAAAAGCCCGGGTGTTGTGATAGCGAGTGAGGGCAAAGTGAAAAGCGGTGCCGAGTTTCACGTCCAAGGTCGCTTTGAGCCCCATGCTGTGGCTCAAATTGACCAACCCAACTTCATCACTGCCGCTAAAGAGCACAGGCATTGAAGAGAGTACACTCTCCGCACAATTGGTAAGAACAATTGGAATCGCATGACGTGAAAGCACTCGGCTTAGCGCTTCCTGATAGTTGCCGTTTTCCACGTCTTTGCGAGAAAAATTGTCACAGTCGCTACCCGTTTTACGTTCGTTGAGCTGATATAACCATTCACTGGCGTTTTCTAGGCTCTGTTGCGCTGTTTCAAACTCGACGATTGTCATGGGTTTCACCAACTCACTTAAGGTGAGATACGTAAAAGGGGAGTGATGATGTTCAATCACACTGGCTTTTTGATGACGTTTGAAAAAGCTTAACATGGCGGCATTACCTTTCTGGTGGGAGCGCTCTCGCTGCCTGTAAAACATGTAAAATGATTCGTTGCTTGTCGGCATCCACTCGGTGAGCTGGAGCCATGACCGTGACTGCGCCGATCAGTTTACTTCCTTTCATTACCGGAGCACTGATACCAGAAACCCCGGGATCAATCTCCGACGTGCTCACTGCGTAGCCGTTACGGCGAATGGTGTCGAGCTCTTCCTGCCATTTCTCTAGTCGCTGTTCTTGACCGAAATAGCGGAGAATCCGTTCGCATCGTTGTTGCGGCATGAAAGCGAGCATCACTTTGGATGAGGCGCCACGAAGTAGTGGTTGACTTTGACCCTGGACGTAGCTACATCGCAGCGCCTGCATACTCTCTTTCTGACGAACGCACAAAGCGCGATACCCAACAGGCACCATGTAAGCGGCGAGCTCTCCAGTCTGATGTTGTAAACGCGCTAATATCGTTTCCACCGATTCAAGACTGTGCTGGCTGGTTTGATAGCTGCGCATCAACAGAAGCGCAGCGGGGCCAACAATCAGCGTTTTTTCATGGGCGCTTTCTTCAATCAGGTTCCACTCTTTGAGTAATTTCAAATGGCGATACAAGCTGCTGAGCGGAACGTTCAATTGTTCACTTAGAGTTTTGGCTGAAACCGGCTCGTCGTTCACCGCAACCTGCATCAGCAGTTGTAACGTTTTTTCGTTAACCTGATTGGCGTTCATCTTGTTTTCTTTCATGCAATTTTTAACGTGTACAAATTCATAACACAACTATAATTCTTATTGGTTAAGAAAAGGAATGAAATTTAATTTACTATTTCTCGATATGTGAGAATTGGATTTGAGCCGTGTTCAGAAAGCAAGAGCGTTAGGCGAGTAAAAGGTATTTACTAAAGATCAAAAAAGGGAACGAATGTTCCCCTGAATGTAAAGTGTGATAAGCACCAAGCAGGTGGCGAGGCGCTACGAAACGAGTTCTGTATGGCAAGCTTCGGCAATGCGGTTACGCCCAGTGCGTTTGGCTTTGTACAACGCTTCGTCTGCTTTTTTCAGTAGCAGGCTAATGTTGCCGTCGGCTTGCGGCACCATAGAGCAAATCCCGAGGCTGGCAGTAACATGGGGGTAACTGGCATTCTCACTGTGTTTGATGCGTAGTGCTTCTATTGTGGTGCGAATGCGATCCGCCACGTGTTTCGCGCCTTCAAGATCGGTTTCAGGCAAAATCGCGGCAAATTCTTCACCGCCAATGCGCGCGACCTTATCGAGACAACGTAACTTCATATCGCGAATTGCCTCTGCGACCATACGCAAACATTCATCCCCTTGCTGGTGACCGAAAGAGTCGTTGTACATTTTGAAGTGATCGATATCGAAGATGATCATCGATACTGAGGTATTTGACCGTAGGGCTCGATTCCACTCGTCGGTGTAGATCTCTTCAAAGCGGCGGCGATTGTGCAGGCCAGTGAGGCTGTCGGTGGTCGAGAGCAACAACAGTTGTTCGTTGGTCTCTTCCAACTGCTGTTGCAACTCCTCTAGCTCAGAGAGCTTTTGGTCAAACTCCATGGTCTTCTTTTTCAGGGCATGGCGCTGTTCAAACAGTTCAACAAAAACGCGCACTTTGCTGTGAAACACCAGTGGATGCAACGGTTTAAACAGATAGTCTACCGCCCCGTGTTCGTAACCACGGAAGATGTGTTCTTCGGATTTCGAAGCCGCAGTGACAAAAATTATCGGAATATGACGGGTTTTGCGGTTACCACGCATTAACTCTGCCACTTCGTAACCATTCATGGTTGGCATCTGTACGTCCAGTAGTACCAGCGCGAAATCGTAGTCTAACGTTAGGGCAAGGGCCTCTTCGCCGGAAGTGGCACGGACTACGTTTACCGAAAAAGCGTCCAGTAGGCCTTCTAGCGTGAGTAGGTTTTCGATTTTGTCATCAACGATGAGTATGGTTGCTTTATCTTGCATGGTTAACAGTCACATAGAGAATTTAAGAAATGACCAATTTCGTCCAAAGGGAGGATATGATCGACATTGGCCGTTTCAATCGCGGCGGCTGGCATGGCCTGCGCCTCGGCACTTTCGACGGATTGAACGACGGCCAGTCCGCCCATTTGTTTGATTTTTTTCAGCCCAAGCGCGCCGTCGGAATTCGCGCCCGTCAATACCACACCAACCAACGATGGGCCATAATAATCGGCGGCGGTTTCAAACAACACATCAATCGATGGCCGTGAATAATTCACAGGTGGATCGACTGAAAGTGCAATACAGCCATCGACTTCTACCATCATGTGGTAGTTGGGCGGAGCGATGTACATATTGCCGCGGCGGATGGGCAGTTTGTCTTCGGCTTCTTGCACGCTCAGGTGGCTTTTGCTGTCAAAGTGCGTGGCCATGTAACTTTCTGGCGAGGGACTAATGTGCTGTACCAGCAAAACCGGTAAGCAAAATGAATCCTTCAACTGACGCAATACCGCTCCAACGGCTGCAAGGCCGCCTGCGGATGCGCCAATAACAACTGCGCTGTATGTGTGGCCACGACAACTCATGTATCACCTAATCCGTTTCTTGCGATAAATCTTTTCTTTTTCTGAGACCAAATCAAACTTGTCCGCGATATCAGAAAAACGCAGCGATTCTTTCGAGCCGAGGCAGAGAAAACCGCCCGGTACTAAGCTGTCGTAGAAAAGTTTAAACACGCGGTTTTGCAGCTCTCTGTTGAAATAAATCAATACGTTACGACAAAAAATCACATTCATTTCACCAAACACACCGTCGGTGGCTAAGTTGTGTGGGGTGAACAACATTTTATCGCGCAGCGCGAGTTTCATGATCACACTGTCGTAGTCGGCAATGTAGTAGTCAGAGAAAGATGCGTTGCCCCCCGCTGCTTGGTAGTTGGCGGTGTATTGGCGGACCAAGTCCATCGGATAGATGCCTTTTTTGGCTTTTTCCAAAATGGCTTCGTTGAAATCGGTCGCGTAAATTTGCGCACGATCTTTCATCCCTTCTTCTTCCAGCATGATGCCCATCGAGTAGACTTCTTGACCTGCTGAACAGCCCGCATGCCAAATTTTGACAAACGGATAGGTCTGCAAATGAGGAATAATCAGCTCACGAACCTTTTTGTAGAACCAAGGGTCGCGGAACATTTCCGTGACGTTGATGGAGAGATCGAGCAGCATTTGATCAAAAAAACGCGCGTCGTTGATGACTTTGTGCTGCATTTGCGAATAGTTCGACATGCCTTCAATCGCACGTCGATATTCGAGTCGTCGCTTGGTATGAGCGAGCGAATATTCGCGAAAGTCATAGCCATATTTGCGATAGATCGCTTCCAACAGCAGTTGAATTTCTAATTGTTCGTTTGAAAGATCAGTCACGCTTTCCATTTCAGTACAACCATACTCGCAACATTGACAATAACTTATCGGTATTGACTGGCTTGGCGAGATAATCGCTCGCACCTGCTTCAATACACTTACTTCTATCGCCCTTCATCGCCTTTGCCGTCAGCGCGATCACTGGCAGCTTTTCGTAAACTTTTTGTTTACGAATCTCTTCCATGGCTTCGTAACCATCCATCCTTGGCATCATGATGTCCATTAATACGACATCAATATCCGGGTTTTCTTTTAACTTATCTAGGCTCTCCAAACCATCTCGGGCAATGACAATATCCATGCCTTTGTCTTCTAAAATGCTGGAGAGAGCAAACACATTACGCATATCGTCGTCAACCAGCAAAACTTTTTTGCCGATCAGAACCGATTCTTTATTGTGCACTGCGCGCAACATACCTTGCTGTTCTCTCGGCAGGTTGGCTTCCACGCGGTGAAGGAAGAGCGCGGATTCATCCAGCAAGCGCTCAGGAGATTTGACCCCCTTGATGATGATGCTCTCGGCGTAGCGGTTTAACTCTTTCTCTTCTTCTTTGCTCAACTCGCGCCCGGTATACACAATAATGGGGACGCGCGCCGCTGTTTCGCTGCGGCGAATACGCTCCAGTAGCTCAAAACCGGTCATATCCTCAAGGCCCAAATCCAGCACCATGCAGTCATAACGTGCCGACTCCAACTCACTCAACGCTTTCTCGCCCGTTGGCACGGTAACAATATGCACGTCATCTTCGCCAATCAGTTGGCGAATGCTCTCTTGTTGTATGGCATCGTCTTCCACCACCAGAAGGCGCTTCACGGGTTTGGAGATAATCTCTTCAATATTGCCAAACGCCTTCTCGAGTTTTTTCATATCGACCGGTTTGGTGAGGTAGCCAATCGCGCCCATACGTAGCGCATCCAAATTGGCGTCGTTGGCCGACATGAAATGTACTGGAATGTGGCGCGTTTCTGGGTTCTCTTTGAGACGCTCCATCACGGTCCAACCGTCGATGCCGGGCAAGCCAATGTCCAAAATGATGGCGCTCGGGTTGTAGTATTGAGCAAAGTGCAAGCCGCTTTCACCTGTTTCGGCGACAATGCATTTAAAGCCTCGCTCACGGCCAAAATCACGCATGACACCAGCAAACGCGCGATCATCTTCAATGATCAACAAGGTGCGATCTTCGGCGACAATCGATTGTCGGTCGTCTTCCACATAACTGTCACTGGCGCTGAGAACGGGTTCTGCTTTCTCGACACTTATGGGCGGTTGCGGCGCGGGTGTGGATACCACCGCATGTTCTTGCGCTTCTACTGGCGCATCGCGTTCGGTGATTTCCAGTGGCGCGAGGCTAATCTGCGGCAAGCTTTCCATCTCATTACGTGCCTTTTCGGTGTATTTCAACGGGAACACCACGGTAAAGGTGCTGCCTTTTCCTTCTTCACTCTTAAGATGAATACGACCGCCGAGCAAATGGGCCAGCTCTTTGGAGATAGACAAGCCGAGCCCTGTGCCGCCATATTTACGGCTGGTGCTGCCATCGGCTTGCTGGAAGGCTTGGAAAATCGCCACTTGCTGATCTTGCTTAATGCCGATGCCGTCATCGCGTACTGAGAATGCGATTAACTCTTCACGTGGCTTGTTGAGCAGTTTTGCCAGCTCTTGTGACGGATGAGCCATGTTCAGCGTCACGGCACCTTCATGGGTGAATTTGAATGCGTTGGTGAGTAGATTGCGCAGAATTTGCTGCAGTCGCTGCGAGTCACTCTCAAGGCTCGCGGGCAAGTTGCCGGCACAGATGACTTGGAAATCGAGCCCTTTGTCGTCGGCTATCTCTTTGTACAGGCGCAACAAATCCTGCTCTATGCTGGCAAGCGATACATCCTCAATATGCAAGTCGATTTTCCCAGCTTCAACTTTGGAAAGATCGAGAATTTCGTTAATCAAAGAGAGCAGATCAGAACCCGATGAGTTGATTGCCTTAGCCGATTCGATCTGTTTGTCGGTTAAGTTGCCGTCTTTGTTGTTGGCGAACAACTGCGAGAGGATCAAAATACTGTTAAGCGGTGTGCGCAGTTCGTGCGACATGTTCGCCAAGAACTCAGACTTGTACTTGCTGGCGATTTCCAACTCTTTGGCTTTTTCTTCCACCACTTGCTGCGCCTCTCGCAGCGCCTCATTTTTCTCTTTCATCTCGTTTTGCTGCTGCTCAAGCGCTTTGGTTCGCTCTTCCAACTCTTCGTTGGTGACGCGTAGCTCTTCTTGCTGGGCTTGCAGCTCGGCTTCCGATTCTTTGAGCACTTTGGTTTGCTCTTGCAGTTCTTCGTTGGTGACGCGCAGCTCTTCCTGCTGCGCCTGCAACTCCTCTTCCGAGGCGCGCAGCGCTTGAGTCTGCTGTTCCAACTCTTCGTTCGCTTTGCTTAGGCTCTCTTTCTGCTGCTGCGTTTCCAGTAGCAGTGAGTTAATCACCAAACGCGCTTTGGTGGCGTTAAACACAATGGCGAGATTGCTGACGATCTCATCGACAAAGCGGCGTTGAATCGAGCTGTAGGCTTGGTTTGAACCGAGCATCACGACGCCAATTAACTGTTCATCAACCGCTAATGGGATGGCGAGAAAATGACTTGGAATAGTTTCCCCAGCGGCAAAATTGTAGCTCGGCACATTGTGTTGCAGATGGTTAAAGGCGATCACTTGGCGCTCGAGTGCCGCTTGACCGACCATGCCTTCGCCGAGTTTGAGTTGATTGAAATTGCCATGGCGATCGGAAAACGCATAGGAGGCGTGCAGCTCCAATCGGTCGTTTTCAAACAGATAGAGCGCGCCCAACTGGGCATTCATGTGTTTGGTAAAAAAAGCAATAAACTTGTCTGACAACAGATCGAGGCTGAGATCGCCACGGATTTCATTGTCCAACATCTCTTTGCCAGATTTCAGCCAGTCTAAGTCGCGCAGTTGCGAAGCCATATTGTTGAGTGAACGGCTTAATTCGCCGAGCTCGTCTTTGCGGTCAATGGTTAACGCGGACTCTAAGTCGCCCTCGGCAATGCGCTGAGCAAACCCCATGCTTTCGAGCAAAGGCTGAGTAACCGACGAGGAAAACTTGATAGCAATAAAGCAGACGATAACAAACAAAGCCACGCCGACTGCCAGCAGGATCTGGTACACGTGATAAACCGAAGTGGTGACTTCGTCTTGGTTGATTTTGGAGATCAGATACCAGTCGTGCCCAGGGATGCTCAACTTATCGAAGGTAACCAGAACCGGAAGGCCAAGGCTATCGATATAAATGCCTTGCCCGCCGCGCTCGCCCGCCGATTGCGCATCGCGCCAGTAATCGGGCTCACCACTGCTGAGTCTGTAGCCAACCACATATAGGCCGTTGCCCATCGTAACCAGATCTGAGCGCAGCGAGAATGTATCCGTCGCGTGTTCAAGACCAATAATATAGGACTCGCCTGTTTCTCCCATGCCGACACGGGAATTGACGATTTCGGTTACCAATTCCGGCATCACTTGCACGGCGACAATGGCAATCAACTTGCCTTCTTGGTCCAAAATCGGCGCAGAAAAGTAAGCGACGTACTGATTATCCGCGGCCTTGCTTTTGGCAAAGTCGGTAAAAAGTGCACGCGGGTGGCTCAGCTCTTTGGCCCAAAGTCGGGCGAGGGCCGGATCGCTCGACTCATAGCTGAGATTGATGGTGCGGATACGGCTCTTGTCTCGCAAAGCGTAGAGGATTTTCCCGTTTTGCGGCGAAAGGATAAACAGATCGCGATAGCCATAAGATTCGACGAAGTGCCGCAATGTTTCTTCGAGTTGACTTTGCGATGCAGTGGTCACGGACTCACTGAGTTTCTGGCTAAAATCGAGCATTTCCGATGTGGAAGCAAACATACTGATATCAAGCAGTCGCTTGCTAAAAAAGGTGTCAATCGCGGTGGAACGTAGCGATTGAATGGCCTGTAGCTCTTCAAACGATTTGTCGATTAACGCATCACCTGCCATGCGTCCACTGAAAATCGTTACGCATACCATAGGCAAAATGCCAAACGTGATTAAAAGGGCAATTAACTTGGGACGAATACGAATGTCCGCGAACTTTATCATCAAGGTATCACTAATCAGTTGTTTTTATTAAACCAGTTTCTCTGATATTCCCTTCTTGTTCAAATGGACTTAAGCAGACTGTTGACTAGGATCTGATTTTAACATGGCCAAACCACATATTGATTGATGGATGAATCAATATGTGGTTTGGATTTTTAGTGGTGTGTCACTTGCTCTTAATGACCATTTGGCGCTTATCTTGCAAGCTTGTCTTGCTAGTTAAAGGAAGAAGATATGCGCAAATGGCGACTTCTCTGCCTTTAAGGTAGGAGAACGATAAAAAGGCGATTTTATAGAGTATTAACTCTATCTCGGCAAAATAAATAAAATGATGTTTTATTGTTAATGTATTGATATTTAATGATTTTATCCTTTTTGGATTACAGTTGTTCGCCCGAAAGTATTTGCAACAATATGTGAAGTGTTTCAAAATTAACTGGTTGAGCCAGTTGGGCAAATCATTAACCAAGGTTTTTTTATGAAAGTCACAAATCTTTTTAGAGACAAAGTTGATGCATGGTCTGCACATCATACTGAGTTTATGAATTGGATGTCCCCGACGCTACGCGATTATTGGGGTGACTTTTTGGAAAAAGCACAAGGAAGCTTTCTTTTTTCAAAAGTGCGCGACCATCAGCAGCCTGCGGTAAACGAGGAAGTTTCTATACCGGAACCGATTGTTTTAAATGCAGAAGCGCAAAGACTCTACGATGAATTGCAAGGAAAAATTGGTCAGGTGATCCACGTTGGCGACTGGATTCATGTTGATCAACAGCGTATCAACCAATTTGGTTTAGTTACTGAAGACATGCAATGGATCCATACCGATCCTCAGCGCGCGGCCACTGAATCGCCATTCAAAACCACCATTGCACACGGATTTCTGACGTTGGCGCTATTGCCCAAGTTGACCGATTCGGTGGATGCGGATAAACCGCTGTTTCCGACGGCGAAAATGGTGGTGAACATTGGTCTTAACCAAGTGCGTTTTCCTTATCCAGTCAAAGCGGGTAACAATTTACGTGCTTCAAGCGTGTTGACTAAAGTGACACCGGTCAAAAAAGGTCTTGAAATTGAACGCGAAATCAAAGTCGAGATCGAAGGGGTGCGCCGACCCGCAGCGGTAGTAGTCTCGGTTATTCAATTGCATTTCTAATTTAGAGACCTGCATCTAAACCATGCCAAAAGGCCAGCTTGTTGAGCTGGCCTTTTCTATTGCCATAAGCCCCAACTCTGTTGCCATAAGTTTCAAGGGTAAACTTTGTTGTAAAGCTCATTTTTCTGCTTGTAAGAAAGTTCTCATCAATTAAATCCACAAAATAATGACGGCTATCATGCTGTTGATAAGCAATGCGAATCCCTCTTTGTAATATTATTCATATTTGTGTATAAATTGCGGCGTTCAACTATTCCAACAAAAAAGATGTGCCACTATGTCAGTCAGTCTTTCGAAATCAGCTCATGAGACAGTGCTAAGTGAACAAGATCAGCTTGTTTCTACTACCGATCTTAAAGGGGTCATTACCTACAGCAATGAGGCATTTTGCCGCGTTGCGGAATATCAGCAACATGAGTTGCTAGGGCAAAACCACAATATCGTTCGTCATACGGACATGCCGAAGGCCGCGTTCGGTGATATGTGGAAAAATCTCAAGCAGGGTAGAGCTTGGCGTGGCATCGTTAAAAATCGCACTAAATCTGGCGGTTACTACTGGGTTGATGCCTATGTCACCCCAATTTACGACAATGGCGTTATGTGTGGTTATCAATCGGTGCGTGTTAAGCCAAAACGTGAGTGGGTTAATATTGCCGCCAAAGCGTATCAATCGTTGCTCAGTGCGGAAAAAAATGGCCGGACGTGGTCATTACAACTGAGTGACAGCATACGCTACGCAATTCTTTTAGGGTCAGTGTCCGCGCCGATGCTCGCCCATGCATTGCATGCTGAAGGCCTATTGGCTTGGTTGGCGAACCTGCTTCCGGCAGCGGCGCTGGGATTACTGTTTCGTCAAGAGTTGATCGACACGCCGAGCCAACTAAAAAAGTTACAATCCAAGTTTGATAGTGTGAGCCGTTTGATCTATTCCGGTAACACGCCGTTTTCTGTCGCCGATTTCCATTTAAAAATGGCCTCTGCGCGAATTCGAACCATTTTGGGCCGAATGACCGACTCCGCTCGCCCGCTGCAAAACTTGGCCGATGAGTTGAGCGCGACGACGGAAGAAGTTTCTCAAGCGCTTGGCCAGCAAGCGACGGACATTCGTCAAGTGCGTGATGCCGCGGATTCGATGGAGCAAGCCGCCAATGCGGTGTTCGATAGCACTCGTAATGCGCACGGCTTGATAGATGAAACGGTGCAAAGTTGTGCGCAAACCAAAGCAACCATTGAGCACACGCAGCAAAATTTGAATCGCTTGAGTAGCCAAGCAGAAAAAGCGACCCAGACCACTTATCAACTCAGTGAGCAAGCGGAAAGAGTGAGCAAACTGATGGAAGAGATCGGGGGAATTGCAGAGCAGACCAACTTGTTGGCTTTAAACGCGGCGATTGAAGCGGCGCGGGCAGGCGAGCAGGGACGTGGTTTTGCCGTTGTGGCCGACGAAGTGCGAGCACTATCCGGGCGTACATCGAAAGCGACATTGCAGATCAAATCCAGCATTGATGACATGCTGGGCACGATTCAGGGCTGGCAAAGCGATATTATTAGCAACCGCGAGCAGACCGAAGCGTGCTCTCAAAGTGCCTCGCAAAGCGCCGTGCGGCTGGCGGAAGTTGAACAATTGATGCAAAGCATGGACAGCTTGATGGAAGATGTGGCCGATTCGGCCAATAAGCAACTCACGCTGTCGCGCGATGTTAATCAGCACATTCACTCTATCGCATCCGCAGCCGAGCAAAACTTGGCGGCCACGCGCATCGTGGAAGAAAATAGCCTGAAACTCAAAGATCAAGTAAACGAGTTTTATCAACTAGCTGAGCGTTTTCAAGAGCGATAGTGGTTCTGAATGGCTGAACACAATAAAACCCAGCGCAGGCTGGGTTTTTTTAGGCCAGTATGACAAAGGCGAACACTGGTGCATATCGTTAGGTTAAGTATGCTGAGCGCACCACTCGTCACGCCAAGCAACAAACTCCTCCATCGGCATCGGTTTGTTGATGTAATAACCTTGTGCTTCATCGCATTGCAGTAACGCAAGTGCATCAAACAGTTCGCGGGTTTCCACCCCTTCTGCGACAACACGCAACCCTAAATTGTGCGCCAGTTCAATGGTGGAATTGACGATAATTCTGTCGTTGTTGTTCTCTATCATATTGAGGACAAAAGATTTATCGACTTTAAGCTCATTGACTGGTAGCTGTTTTAGATAGCCGAGTGACGAATATCCTGTACCAAAATCGTCGATGGAAAGGTGAAAGCCCATGTCGGCGAGTTCATTTAAGGTTTGTTGGGCAATCTTCGGATCTTCCATGATGGCGCTTTCGGTAATTTCTAAACAGATACCCTCAGCTGGTACCTTGAATTCGTTCAACTGTGAATCAAGAAAAGCAGGTAGCTGACCTGTCATGAGATCCCAAGTCGACAAGTTAATCGAGATGATCATCTGTCCTTGCCGAGGTTGCACGTGATGCCACTGGCTAATGACCTCTCTAATCACCCACTTAGTAATTTCACGCACAAAACCGGTCTGTTCTGCAAAAGGAACAAACTGATAGGGTGCGATCATACCTTTACTGGGATGCTGCCAACGGATCAAAGCTTCAGCGGCAGAAACCACCGCGGATCTTGTGTCCACTTTGGCTTGTAAGAAAACTCGCAGTTCATTTTCTCGCACTGCTCGGCGCAACTCAGAAAGCAGTGATAAGTTTTGTGGAGCCGCCGTCACCAAGGCTTGGCTGTAAACCACGATCTGCTCTTTTTTGGATTTCGCTGCGTACATGGCAATTTGTGAGGCGTGAATCAGCGAGTCGGGATCGGCAGCGTCTGTTGGCCAAGAAGCAATGCCAATTGAGACACTGAGATCAATCTGCGTTCCGTCGATTTCAAACGCATCATCCAAACTGTGTTTAAGGTGCTGAGCGGCCTCAAAAGGCAATTGTTGGGAGGTATCCAGCATCACGGAAAACTCATCACCACTTACATGAGCCGTCATGGTTCGGGACGTACGTGAAGCATCACTTAAACGCTCGGCAACGGTTTTGAGTACCCGATCACCGACCTCATAGCCCAGAACATCATTCACTTGCTTAAAGCGATCGAGGTTGAGCGTAATAACGGAAATTTGCCTAAACGTGTTAGATGCCATTGCTTCGCTGAGCTTTTGTTTAAAATTGAGACGGTTTGGTAATCTGGTCAGAGGATCGAAGTAAGCCAGTTGAGTGATGGTTTCTCTCTGTTCCTCAATGCTACTGCGCATTTTATCGAATCCCCGCGCGAGTTGGCCGATCTCATCAGGGCGATCCGTTCCCTCAATCTCAGAGGAGAAATTACCTTTCTCTAGCTCAGCGGTTGCTTCTGTGAGGGTAATTAGCGGCTTTATGGTTCGGTGAGACAAGGCGAAAATGGCTAAAGTGAAGATAATAATGCCAACACCACTCACCGTCAGATATTGAGTGGAAAGTTGGTCAAATTTCTCGCTGGCTTTTGGCAAAGATTCAAGGAAAACCACGTGAACCCAATGTTGCGTCGAGGTCTGTTCGCTGATTACCCCACTGATGAAAACTTCTTGATTGATCACTATATCCTGAAGTGAGTGTTCGTCTTGTGCCATGGTGCTGTTTTGCGAACGAAAATAGTCAGCAATGGCCTCTGAACTGGCGACGACATTGATGGTTTGTGCCCCTGTTGATGAAGAGAGAAGGGCAATTTCAATCCCCGCCAGTTGGCTAGCTTGTAAGATGCGTTCTTGGTCAATATCGAAGCCCAACAAAACGTAGCCGATCACTCGCGGAGCACGTACCGGAGCCAGTACAAACTGGGTCGGTTTGCCGCTGTACATCATCAGCTGAAAGGGCTTTTGCTTGTCAAAACGTTGGATAATCTCTTTGTATACCGAAGGGTCGTCAAGCAAGATAGCTTCGGATGAAGCGGCTTTGAGCTGCCAGTTGGCATCAATCAAAATAGCGATGGAAGCGTTGATGCGCTGGGCGTTATTTAACAGCGCGGAGGCAATGGTGCTTTGATCTTGCGTGGCGACGGCAGAGCGAAAACCGAAGTCGGAAGCGAGCACTTCTGCACTCTCTTGTAACATGGAATTAGATTGTGCCAGCAATTGATTCCAAACGCGTTTTGATACTTCTAATGACTGTCTGATTTCCTCGCGAACATGTTTGTCCACGGTTATATTAACCAAAGTAAGGCTGATGGCCTGCACAGCAATCAGCAGTAACAAAGTGATAAAAATAAAGCGCCTGGATAGACTCTCTTGGAAAAATGCCCAGTTTAGACTCACAATCTCCCTCCAGAATCTGGCATGGTAATACGAAGTGAAATGGGCTCTGCATCGACGGTCACGCTTGAAGTCACAAACGGTGAGCCATATGGTAGGCTGGCATGCCACACATCAATCTCATAGTGCTCTGGAATTTGATCGAGAAAAATAGCCTCACCTTGTTGATTGGTTTGTGTATAGACTGGCGTTTCTGATACCAATATCCAAGCCAGCATGCTGTCATGGATGTTACAACCGAGTTCAACTACGCCTGCTTGGTCGAAGATAACGGGCTGTTCTGGTTTGTCGATGTAGAGCTTGAGTTCAAATGTTTTTGCTGGCGAAAAAGAGTAAACATGGTGGCGGACTGTGTCGCGATTGGGAAAATCAACCGCAGTTCCTTGGGTAATGACAAGCACTCCGGGCACAAACGCACGATTTTTCTGTGCCATTTCGATGTTGCTCAACGGTTTTAGCTGGCTCTTTAATCGTTCTGATTTGAGAAAGACCACCGCGTTTTCTAACGGCTCACCAGTCGCATTTTGCACTTCTACCCGAATCTCAGCAGCTTGTGCAACACCAACTGCGAAGCAAAGCAGCGATAACCACCATTGTCTTTTGTACAAGGTACACCTCATAAAAGTTAGGGCTCAATCGCCAATCCAGTAATTGTTTTACCGCGTGGGAAGTGGCCAAGCAGCTCGGCTCGGCCAGTCGTAAGGTCAATCACTACCAGCTTTACTGGCAGGCTGGCTGATGTGGTGATGGTGCCAAGCGCAACATTATTAATATCGCTGATATCCAACGAGGCGTCCTGAATCGGTTCGATACCGAGTCCACCTATGGTGTAGAGCACGCCAAGATTGGGAGAAACGGCAGGCGTTGCTCCTTCTATAGTGCCTTGCATCACCAAGGTTCCGCGCTGCTTATCGATAGCATAATTGGTGGTGAGCTTTTCATTGTTTTGGTTGTAAGTGTAGGCCGCGGCGACAATATCTGGCTTGTAAGCTGCGTTGACATCACCTTGGTCATAAGTGAGCCTTGGATCCATTTGAGTGCCAAGCGTTTTACCATCAAAATCAATAATTGCTCCAGTGTCTGGGTGCAAGCGCAGATTGAGGTTTTGTTTTCCGACCACACGCATCTTGTCTGCTGCTGGGTTAAAATCGAACCCCCAATGCCCATCGTTGATCGGTTCAGTCGGTTTAGAGCCCGGAACTAGCGTTGCGACACCCGATGAGAGGTTAATGATAAAAATGCGTCCTTGGCTACTCAGGGCATAGAGATCGCCGCGCGCAACTCTAAAATCAATGCCGATGATATTTTCACCCGATGTTAACCCTTGCACTGGCAGAGTGGTTTTGATCGTGTCTGGTGAGCGAGGATTGATTTTTAGGAGTTGCTGATAGTTTTCGACCACCCATACTGTGTTGGGTAAATCGGCTATTGATGTTGCCGCAAAGAGAGGAAAACTGAATGATAGACAGAGAGTGATAAGACAGGCTTTCGTGCTGCGCATAACTGAATGTTCCTTATTTGTCGTTCTTCGTTGCACCTCTAACTATAGAAGAGTTATAGAGAAAAAAGTAAAGCATTGATGTGGGGGGGATATAAAAAGCCCTACATAATTTTGCAGGGCTTAGTATTAATTGAACTTAGTTTGAAAGTTTAAGCGATGATTTCTTTCGCTGTGTTCACCACGTTTTCAACCGTGAAGCCGAACATTTCGAACAGTTGGTCAGCGGGTGCAGATTCGCCAAACGTCGTCATACCGATGATGCGACCGTCGAAGCCAACGTACTTGTACCAGAAGTCTGCGATGCCCGCTTCGATAGCGATACGTGCTGTCACGTCTGATGGCAGAACTGCTTCACGGTAAGCCGCGTCTTGCTTGTCGAATGTATCAGTAGCAGGCATTGAAACCACGCGTACTTTCTTACCTTCTGCGCTTAGCTGCTCAGCGGCTTTCACTGCGAGTTCAACTTCAGAACCCGTCGCGATAAGGATAAGCTCAGGCTTGCCATCGCTCTCTTTTAGGATGTAACCACCCTTGGCGATGTTTGCCACTTGCTCAGCAGAGCGAACTTGTTGTGCCAGATTTTGACGCGAGAAAATCAGTGCAGACGGTGCATCTTTGCGCTCAATCGCCAGTTTCCATGCTACTGCTGATTCCACTTGGTCACATGGACGCCATGTGCTCATGTTTGGTGTTAGACGCAGAGACGCGATTTGCTCAACGGGTTGGTGAGTTGGGCCATCTTCACCCAAGCCGATAGAATCGTGCGTGTACACTTGGATGTTCTGAATCTTCATCAGAGCCGCCATACGCATTGCGTTACGTGCGTATTCCATGAACATCAGGAAGGTTGCGCCGTAAGGAACAAAACCACCGTGTAGTGCGATACCGTTCATAATAGCAGTCATACCAAATTCACGTACACCGTAGTGGATGTAGTTACCAGAGAAGTCGTTCGCTTCTAGAGATTTAGAACCCGACCACATGGTTAGGTTAGAAGGCGCTAGGTCAGCAGAGCCGCCCATGAATTCTGGCAGCATTTTACCAAACGCTTCTAGCGCGTTTTGCGATGCTTTACGTGACGCAATGTTTGCTGGGTTTGCTTGAAGATCAGCAATGATTTGGCTTGCTTTCTCTTCCCACTGCGCTGGCAGTTCGCCATTTACGCGGCGTTTGAACTCTGCGGCAAGCTCAGGGTACTCGGCTGCGTATGCCTCGAACTTCGCGTTCCAAGCGGCTTCTTTTGCAGCGCCTGCGGCTTTTGCATCCCACTGTGCGTATACATCAGCAGGGATTTCAAATGCTGGGTGTTCCCAACCTAGGAATTCACGCGCTGCGGCAATTTCTTCCGCGCCTAGCGGTGCACCATGACAGTCGTGCGAGCCTGATTTGTTTGGTGAACCAAAACCGATGATAGTCTTCGTACAAATTAGCGTAGGACGAGGATCCGCTTTAGCGGCTTCAATTGCTGCGTTGATCGCTTCAGCATTGTGACCATCCACTGCTGGGATAACGTGCCAGCCGTATGCTTCAAAACGCTTAGGCGTATCGTCAGAGAACCAGCCTTCGACGTGACCATCGATAGAGATGCCGTTGTCATCCCAGAATGCGATCAGTTTGCCTAGACCTAGCGTACCAGCAAGAGAGCAAGCCTCGTGCGAAATGCCTTCCATCAAACAGCCATCACCCATGAACACGTAAGTGAAGTGGTCGACGATGTCGTGGCCTTCTTTGTTGAATTGCGCTGCGAGCGCTTTCTCAGCCATTGCCATACCAACAGCGTTGGTGATGCCTTGGCCTAGCGGGCCTGTCGTTGTCTCGATACCCGGTGCGTAGCCGTACTCTGGGTGACCTGGAGTCTTAGAGTGCAATTGACGGAAGTTCTTCAGATCATCGATAGAAAGCTCGTAACCGCTAAGGTGCAGTAGCGAGTAAATCAGCATAGATCCGTGGCCGTTAGACAGCACGAAACGGTCGCGGTCTGCCCACTCTGGGTTTGATGGGTTGTGGTTTAGGTGGCCACGCCAAAGAACTTCAGCGATGTCCGCCATGCCCATAGGTGCCCCTGGGTGGCCTGAGTTTGCTTTTTGTACGCCGTCCATGCTGAGTGCGCGGATTGCATTAGCTAAATGCTTTCTTGATAGAGGAGCGTTATCCATAATAAATACCGAATATTATTTGAGTCTAAAGAGGAAATAAGTAGGGGAACGTTTGCGTTCCCCTAGTTTGATTCTGTGTGATTACAGTTTAGCTGCAATCATCGCTTCGAGTTTGCCTTGGTCAACGGCGAAGTTACGGATACCTTCTGCCAGTTTCTCAACCGCCATTGGGTCTTGGTTGTGCTCCCATAGGAATTCCGCGTGAGTCATTGGTGCAGGGCGCTCTGCTGCGCCTTTAGAGTCAACCAGTTTCTCAACCACTTCACCTTCAGCCGCTTCGAGTTCTGCAAGTAGAGAAGGTGCGATAGTCAGTCGATCACAGCCCGCTAGCTCTAGGATCTCACCGATGTTACGGAAGCTTGCGCCCATAACGACGGTTTTGTAGCCGTACTCTTTGTAGTAGTTGTAGATGCTAGTGACAGACAATACGCCTGGATCTTCTGATGCTTCGAAATCACGGCCTTCTTTCGCTTTGTACCAGTCCATAATGCGACCAACGAATGGAGAGATCAGGAATACGCCCGCTTCCGCACAAGCACGCGCTTGAGCGAAAGAGAACAAAAGAGTCAGGTTACAGTTGATGCCTTCTTTCTCTAGGATTTCAGCTGCGCGGATACCTTCCCAAGTAGACGCCAGTTTGATCAGAATGCGGTCGTTTGTGATGCCAGCATCGTTGTACATTTTCACCAGCTGGCGAGCTTTCGCGACGCTGCCTTCCATATCGTAAGAAAGACGAGCGTCCACTTCTGTAGAGATGCGGCCAGGGATCGTTTTGAGGATTTCTTTACCGATGTTGACGGCAAGCATGTCGCAAGTGTCTTGGATCTGCTGTGCTTTGTCAGCGCTTTGAGTTTTTGCATACTCGATAGAAGCATCGATCAGAGGTGCATACTCAGCGATCTGAGCCGCTTTAAGAATCAGAGAAGGGTTAGTGGTGGCATCTTCTGGTTGGTATTTCTTGATTGCGTCAATTTCACCAGTGTCTGCTACCACAGTGGTTAGCTTGCGAAGTTGCTCTAACTTGTTGCTCATAATCGATCATCCTATCTAACGGGCTACCGCTCGGCGGTTAGCGCCAGAGCGAATACATTTGTAAACTGACTCGCGAATAGTTTAGTGCGGATTTTCCGTCACACTCTCTATTGGTCAGAAAAAATTTAGCGACCGAACATTTGTTTTGAACATTTGCTCGATGGCTGAGTAAATGATGTGCCCATATTTATCCTATCAGCCTAGAAAGTCAATGGCTGAATGGAGGGGAAGGTGACCTCTATCAACGTTTTTCTTTGTGGGTAATCGGAGAAAAAGTAAATAAACGTTTGCCCTTGTTTGATAAGGTTTTGCCTAGTGGAATGGTTAACATTTTATTTACTGAGAAAATGTCATTTTAGTGAGCAAAAGTTGCATCTTGGCTAGGGTGTAACATATGCTAGGTCAATGAGCATTTGCTCATGAGTGAGTAAAATAGCGCTCCTAGATGAGGGTGAGAGTAAAAATGAGCAGTCCCAACCAAGACATATCGGTTGAAAGTACCGATTTGCTAACTGAAATCTCTGTGGCTTATTACCAAGATGGCGCCACTCAGGAGGAAATATCGAAAAAATTTGCCGTGTCGCGCGCCAAAGTCGGCAGGATGCTCAAACAAGCACGAGACGAAGGGATTGTTGAAATCACTGTCAAATATCATCCAGTGTTTAGCGCTAAAATTGAGCAGCGTCTCATTGACCGCTTTGGTGTTAAACGCGCATTAGTGGCGTTAGATCAACCCAGTGAGGAAGCGCAGCGTCAGCAGGTGGCAGGGTTAGTGTCGAATTATCTGACTAGCACGCTGAAAAATGGCATGGTGGTGTCGGTCGGCCAAGGACGAAATGTCTCTGCTGTCGCCCATCATGTTGGCGTTATTACACCAAGAGAGTGTAAATTTGTCTGCGCCATTGGCGGCATTCACCCGCGTGGAGGCATGTTCAATGCGGACCACATTTGTCGCCAGCTGGCAAAAAAATACGGTGGCACATCAGAAACACTCTATGCGCCTGCATACGCAGAAAACCGCGAGCAAAAGATGGCGTTCATGCAAAATGCGACAGTGAAACAGACCCTAGATTTGGCACGCAAAGCGGACATTGCGCTGGTCGGTATCGGTGATATGAGTGAAAACAGCTACATGGTCGATTTGGGTTGGTTCACGCCCGATGAAGTGGTGCAATCTCGTTTGCAGCAAGGTGTGGTGGGGGATTTCGCTGGCTACGATTTCTTTGATATTCATGGCAACGTCGCCAATACAGTCATGAGTGACCGCGTGATTGGCTTAGGGATTGAAGAGTTTCGTCCCATCTCTGAAGTGATTGCCATCGCCGCTGAAAACAGTAAACCATTAGCGCTGCTTGGTGCATTGCGTACTGGCGCTATCGATGTGATTGCCACCAGTGTCAGTAACGCGCTCACTGTGCTGAACTTAGATGAGCAGATGCAATGTCGGCAAGCTTGAGTTGAAGCTTTGTTTCTGGCACAAAAAATGTGCAACGGGTGCAACCTAACGGCGATAATTCTTAAATGACTCGCAGCCTGATGAGATTGTTGGGATGAAAACAGTTCCTGAGAGTAGCTTAGTGAGGTTAACTCTGGAGGGAATTATGAAAAAAACGCTTATCTCTGTTGCACTCTTAACCTGTTTTAGCGCCGCGTCTTTCGCGGGCGACAAAGTGGTGGCGGGTTACTTTGCCGATTGGCAGTACGCCAATCCATCGAACCCTTACACAGTGCAAGATATCCCCGCTGAAAAGCTGACTCACGTTATTTATGCCTTCTTAAGTATGTGTGGACCGCATACAGGGGCCTCTGACACCGTGCAAAAGCTGGTTGCCAAGCAGTGTGAAGGTAAAGCGCCTTTCAGTGCTATTGTGGTGGATACCGAAGCTGCGCTTGAAAAAGATTTTGGCAAAGTGTCAGTAAAAGTGCCTTATAAGGGCCATTTTGCGCAGCTTGCTCAATTGAAGCAGCAACATCCACAACTCAAAATTTTGCCTTCTTTTGGTGGATGGACTATGTCTGAGCCGTTCCATGCGATGGCCAAAGATCCCAAAGCGATGGCGCAATTCTCGAAAACCGCCGTTGAGCTTATTCATCAATATGATTTCTTTGATGGAATTGATCTTGACTGGGAATACCCGGGCGGCGGCGGTTTGACCACCTCTCCGTGGGACCCAGCAACCAAGCTGTCTGACGAGCAAAAAGCGGCTGAGCGTGAAGCCTTCACTTATTTGGTCAAAACCATGCGTGCTGACCTAGATGCGTTGGAAAAACAGACAAAGCGTGAGTATGAGTTATCAACCGCAGTGGGTGTCGGAGCGAAAGCCGCGCAAATCGACTGGAAATCGGCCGCACCTTATCTGACCAACATGTTTGCCATGACTTACGATTTCCTCGGTGGTTGGGGCCAGCAGACCGGACATACCACCAACTTGCATGCCACAGAACGCAGTTGGTGGGGCATGGGCGCTGACGTCTTTATCAACCAAATGATAGAGCAGGGGATCCCGAGTGAGAAACTGGTGATTGGCGCTGCGTTTTATGGCCGTGGCTGGCAGGGCACTAAGAATTACGACGGCCAAGCGCCAAAAGCAGACTTACTTTCTGAGCAAGGGGCGCAGTTCGGCACCGGAGAAAATGGTTACTTTATGTTCTGGGATCTGGTGAAGAACTACGGTGAAAAACAGGGTTACCAATATAACTACGATGAGCACGCTCAAGCGCCGTATCTGTGGAATCCTGAGAAAAAAGTATTTATCTCTTTTGAGGACCAACGCTCCATCAAAGCGAAAGCGCAATGGGCGAAACAAGCCAACTTAGCGGGTATTTTTACTTGGGAACTTTCGGGTGATCCAAGTGGTAAGTTGGTCGATGCGATGTACTCCGAAATGCAACAAAAATAGCGTACCGCATCTTAGACTACCCCGCCTTGTGCGGGGTATTTTTATCGAGATATTCAGCCAGAGCTTTAATATCCAGAGGTTTTGAGTAGTAATAACCTTGCAAGAGATCGCAATGACATTTTGCCAGTAGATCAGCCTGTGCCTGCGTCTCTACCCCTTCTGCCAGCACCGCCATACCGAAGTTTTTACCGATGGCGATGATATTTCGCACCATATTGTAGGATTTTGCGTCATGTTCGATGTGATCGACAAAACTCTTATCTATTTTCAGTTCATCAATCGGCAGTGCTTTGAGCATGCTGAGTGAAGAGTAGCCTGTACCAAAGTCATCCAGTGAAATCTTCAGGCCTAATTGGTGGATTTCTTGGCAGATCGGCTTGAACTGCTGCAGATCTTCGATAAACAGATTTTCGGTGATCTCAAGGGTGACGGACTCTCGATCAAAATTGGCTTCTTCGATCACTTTTAGCAAGTGATAGGAGAAGTCTTTTTGCATGAACTGTTTAACTGAAATATTGATCGAAAGGTTGAGCTTATGTCGCTGAGGCTTAACGTAAAGAGCCATCTCATTAACGCTGCGCTCAATAATAAATTTGCCTAATGTGACCATTAAGCCGGAGCTTTCGGCGATCGGGATAAAAACGTCTGGTGGAATGAATCCTAACTCATCATCTTGCCAACGGACCAAGGCTTCCACACCATGAAAATGGCCATGCACATCCACCTGAGGTTGATAAACCATCGAGAGACTTTTGTTCTCAATCGCCAAACGTAGGCGCTGCTCCACCCGCATTTTGTACAAGTGGTCAGCCTGCATCTCGGTGGTAAACAGGCGAAATGAATTGCGCTCCTGTTTTGCTTGGTACATAGAAATATCGGCCGCGCGCAGCAGTGCATCGAGATCGGACCCATGGGTAGGGTATACCGCGATGCCAATGCTACAACTGAGTAAAAAATGCATATCGTTGACTAAGTAGGTTTGCGACATGCTGGTGATCATCTCTTTGGCGAGAATGCGCAACAAACTTGGATCCGTTTCTCTGACTAACATGATGAACTCGTCACTGGCTTCACGGACGATCAAACGTTCAGGGGTAAGAAAACTGCTGAGCCGTTGAGCAATCTGCTTCAAGACTTGGTCGCCAAAGTCATGCCCGTGAGTGTCGTTGACACTCTTGAAGTTGTCGATATCGATGAATAAGAGCGCGAAAGGGGCCGTTTTGTTCTTGGTCCAAAGAGGAATGGTGTTGCGCAAATAAAGTCGATTAGGCAGGTCTGTCAGGGCATCGTGTGTCGCTTGGTAGTTGAGCCGTTCTAATGTCTCTTTCTCATTTTCAGCGATCGATCGAACTAATCCATAAAAGGCCAATTGAACGGCGAAGAAAATCAGCAGATAGAGGCCAAACTGTTGGTGAAACGTTTGATTGAGGAAACGCATGTCGGTGGTAGACACCGCCCAGAGTTGATAATCCGCCAAGTATTTCACTGTCATTATTTCGGAGTGGTTAAGGCTGTTGGTGATAAAAGTGACGGGTTTCTGTTGCCTTTTTAATTCGGCCTCTGTAAGAGAGATATTGGCCGCTGCGGCTGTGATCGCTTGCCGGTAGCGAACATCTTCAACAGGAGTCGAATAGGGATCAATACCCATATCTTCGGCTGAAATAAAGGTGCGGTAGAGATCTTCGCGGATCAGACTAACGCGGTTGAATGGGTTGTCGTGGATGTCGTGACGAAAGACCAGTGTTGAGTCCACTTTCAGCCCTGCGGTCATGACGGCAATAACATTCCCTTTGCGATCACGAATCGCTTTACGGATAGGGATCACTAACGTTTGTAACGCAGGCATGAAGTAGGTCCGGCCGAGCACCATTCTGTCGGAATTCAACGTTTGCAAAAAGCTTTCGCGGCTGACCGGATTGAGTTTTAGGTTAGTCATGTCCGAAAGGTGAATATTAGAACTCACCGTTAGAAAGTTACCTTCAGCATCGGTTAAACCAAATCCGGCGATGGCAGAGTGGATACGCATCAAGTCATCCAAGATGGGTCGAATCTGCATTGCAGCGGTCAGAGTAAAATCGTTTTTCAAAATCAGTTGGCGACCAACCACTTCTAATAGTGACTCCTGACTTTTCAGCAAAGAGTCTACCGAGGAGGAAAACAGTTCCAACTGGAGCAGTTGTTTATCCTGATACTTTTGTATATTCGATTGATAGAGAGAGCGGCTAAAAAGGGCAAAAAGGATGAAGGTCAGCGTGACGACCACCCAATACACCATCCAGATATTTCGTTTAAATCCTGCCATTTTTAGCCTTCTAGTCGTTAGGCAAACCCCCTAGACTTCAATCGGAAGTACGGAGTGACTACCCCATTCAGTCCATGAACCGTCATAGACTGAAAGATTATGGTGATTCAGTAGGTAGGCGCCCAGCAACAAAATACAGGCAGTGACACCGGAACCACAACTGAAAATGATTGGCTTATCACTCACTAATGGTAATGGTTCGAACGCAGCTTGCAACCCAGACAAAGGTTTAATAAAACCACGTTCCATCAGATGAGAAAATGGCAAACAAACCGAACCGGGGATATGGCCGCTACGGATGCCTTCACGAGGTTCAGCCACTTGGGCATGAAAGCGTTCTTTTGAACGGGCATCGACAATATTGGCACTGCGCGCATTACTATGGATCAATACGTTGTCGGCATTGAGAAAGTAGCCTTGATCGAGTGTGCCGTGAAAGTTTCCTTTCTGTGATGTTGATTCAAAATCAGGCTGTATCGGATAACCCGCTTCAACCCAAGCACGCAGGCCACCATTTAAAATCTGCACATTGTGATGTCCCATCGCTTTGAGCATCCACCAAGCGCGTGGTGATGCGTAGGTGCCCGCATTGTCATACACCACGATATGACTATCTTGGTTCAGGCCTAGCTGTTGCGCTTTTTGGTTGAATGTACTCTCGTTAGGCATCATATGTGGCAATGAGCTGCTGGCATCGCAAAACTCGTGGTCATAGTCAAAACGTCTCGCTTTGGGAATCACTTTGTGCAAAATTTTCTGTTCGGTATTGGGAATGGTGAAATCAATGCTGGCATCAAGAATGATCACCTTATCTTGATGTTTGATATTGTGCAGTTCCTGCGCGGTAATCAGAGGGGTCATAGCAAGCGTTCCTTGTTGTTTATCTCAGTCCATTGCCAACAGACGATTAAGTAAGAGAGTTGCCCAAGATGATTTTACTGGCCTTGACAGACAGGGCAATTAGGTAATTTTGTCAGTTTCATTTCTCGCCAAGAGAGTGTCATCGCATCGAAAATCAATACCTTGCCTGCCATGGCCTGACCGAAGTTCGCCAGCACTTTGACCGCTTCCAAGGCTTGCATCGCCCCAATAATCCCTACCACGGGTGCCATCACACCCGCTTCGACACAGCTTAAGGCGCTACTGCCAAACAGCCCACTCAAACACTGGTAGCAAGGTTGTTTGGCGTCTTGATACAAAAACACGCTGACTTGTCCTTCCATGCGGATCGCCGCACCGGAAACCAACGGCGTTCTTGCCACAAAGCACAGACGATTGAGCTGATTGCGCGTCTCGACATTGTCGCTGGCATCAAGCACCAGATCGTGTTGGGCGATAAGTTCGGCCAACGCCTTATCGTCTAAACGGCTATCTATGGTTGATACGTTAAGGTATGGGTTAAGTGCACGCAACGATTGAGCGGCCGATTCGACTTTCTTGCGGCCTAGATCGACATCATGGTGCAACACTTGTCGCTGCAGATTGGACAACTCTACCACGTCATCGTCGATCAAGGTGAGCTTTCCAATGCCAGCAATGGCGAGATATTGACTGGACGCACAACCTAAACCCCCAGCGCCCACTATCAGCACTGAGCTCTGCTTGAGTGCCTCTTGACCTGCAAAATCAAACTGGCGCAAGACAATTTGACGGTTATATCGCAGCATTTCTTGGTCGGATAAGATCTCCACTGCGTGCCCCTAGTACATTGTCGAATTAAACGGTTGAATGGTGACGGTCTCTCCCGCTTCGACTCGGCCACGCTCGCGCTCTAAGACGACAAAACAGTTGGCTAAGCTCATGGAACGAAACGCACCTGAACTTTGATTCCCGGTACTTTCTACCACAAATTGGCCGTTTTCGATGCGATAGACGCCACGTTGATAGTCGGTTCGACCCGGTGATTTTTTGAAGGCGCTTTGAGTGACGGCGTGAATGGATTCTGGCGCTTTCCATTGTGAGTGGCCAGCCAGCTTGGCGAGCATTGGCTGCACCAGTACGTATAAGGTGACGATGGCAGACACCGGATTGCCGGGCAGGCCGCAAAACCAAGCGGTGCGCAGTTTGCCAAAAGCGAACGGTTTGCCCGGCTTAATCGCCAGCTTCCAAAAACCGATCTCGCCCAACTCTTGCAAAATGTCTTTGGTATAGTCCGCTTCACCGACGCTCACCCCACCTGATGTCACCACGACATCAGCCAAAGATTGCGCCGTGTCAAAGGTTTTTCTCAGGGTTTCGGGGCAATCGGGAATAATGCCAAGATCGATGGCTTCGCAACCGAAATTCTCAATCAGCGCTTTTATGCCGTAGCGATTGCTGTCGTATATCTCGCCTTCCAACAAAGGTTCACCTAATGATTTCAGCTCATCTCCGGTTGAGAAAAACGCCACTTTCGGTTTGCGCACCACAGTGACATGGCTGATGCCAAGCGAAGCGATCATCGGGATCTCACGCGGGGTGAGTCGAGTACCTTTCGCGAGCACGAGATCGCCACAGCGGATGTCGTCACCGATAGGGCGGATGTTCTCATTGGGTTTAATCTGACACTGCTGAATAACAATACCCGTCTCATTCACTTGGGTATTTTCTTGCATGATCACCGCGTCGCAGCCTTCAGGGATCTTCGCGCCAGTCATGATGCGAATACAGCTATTCTCCTGCCATTCACCTTCAAATGGTTGACCAGCAAAGGACTTACCCGCAAGAGGAAGCGGCTTGTTTGGTTTAAGATCGGCGAGACGAATCGCGTAGCCATCCATGGCGGAATTGGCAAATGGTGGAACATGAATTGGGGAAAGAACGTCTTCGGCGAGCACAAAACCCAGCGCTTCAGCGAGAGGAAGTTTCAACGTTGTTTGAATTGGTTTAATACCGGAAAGCATTTTTTCCAGCGCATCTTCAATAGGCATTAAGCCTGGTGTATCACAACAGCCCATAGTGAATTCCTGTTGAATTAAGATATTAGCGCACTGTAGCACAGAACAAAGAGAGGGAAGAATGTCCCTCGGTAAAATATGGATGTAATTATTCAAAAATACGAGTATCCTTGTCAGCCATCCAAAAGGGGTAATCTTCGGTTGGTTGATGCTGTAGCAGTAAGAGGAAGTACAATGTCAGGTCTGAGCGAATCCGCTAAATTAGTCAAAGATGCGCTAGAAAAACGTGGTTTAGAGACACCCATGGTGCCAAACCAATTCAGTCGTGAAGAGAAGAAAGAGAAGATCGAGCATCATATGCGAGAGATTCTGGCTCTGCTTGAACTGGATTTGACCGATGACAGTTTAGAAGAAACGCCTCGCCGCATCGCCAAGATGTACGTTGATGAAGTTTTCTCCGGGTTGGATTACCAAAACTTCCCCAAAATCACCGTGATTGAGAACAAGATGAAGGTCAGTGAGATGGTGCGTGTCAAAGACATTACCCTCACCAGCACATGCGAACATCACTTGGTGACGATTGATGGTAAAGCGGCAGTGGCTTATATCCCGCGTAGTAAAATCATTGGTCTATCAAAAATTAACCGCATTGTTCGCTTTTTTGCTCAGCGTCCACAGGTGCAAGAGCGCATGACACAGCAGATTTTAGTCGCGTTGCAAACCTTGCTGGAATCTGATGATGTGGCGGTGACGATTGATGCCACTCACTACTGCGTAAAATCACGTGGTGTGATGGACGCCACCAGTGAAACCACCACCACGGCATTGGGTGGGATTTTCAAAAGCAACCCCGCAACTCGTGCAGAATTCTTACATGGCTTGAGATAACGAGAGCCACAGATAAAAAAGCGTCAACCTAGGTTGGCGCTTTTTTGTTATCCTGATTATTGGGCATTCGCCGCCGTGAGCTCTGGCCAATACATTTTGAAGTAATCCACCGACACCCAAACAACCAACAAAGTCGCGATGCTCAATTCGAAAAAGCCGAAATTGTGCAACCAGTGCCAATGAGGGTGTGATTCGGCAAAAAATTGTGTCAGTCGATGCATGGCAATCGCACTGATCACCGAAGGGAAGGTAACTGCGGCAATCGATGGCTGGAATTTCAGACGCAGCAAACGAATGTAACAGAGATAAATCAGCAAGGTCATGGTGATAGCGATGCCTGCCAGAGCGCCCGTTAAAATAGGATCAGGCTGTTTGAAATTGACCAAATAAGCGGCCAGTGACAAGTTCACTGGAGCCGCCATGATGGCGAGCGTAGGCCTTGCTCTTTTGGGCAAAGAACCGAAAAACACCAAACGATAGAGCACTAAAGGCAGCAAGAAGAAATAGATGCCGATACAAACCAGCGCCAAGGTTTCGGAAAACACGTTGTGGCCAAATTGCGATCCCGCCAACGAACCACTAATGAGCCCCACCGGATACAAAAACCAACTCGGCACGATATTGGACATTTTAAAGTTCATGATCTGGAAGCTGAAAAACAGCACCATCATGGTGAAATGCAGCAAAATAGCCATAAACCACAGTGGATAAGCAATGGCTGGTGAAACCACCGCCAGATAATCACACAACACTAAAAGCGCCATGCTCATCGGTGCCATCAAACTGCCACTCAGCGGATGGCGGATATCGTTGATAAACGTTCTTGCGCTGGTAGCATAGCGAGCTAAAACAGGCAAAAGCAGCAGTGCGCCGAGAGTGGCTAAAAATGGGCGAATCGGCACGCCAATCTGAGGGAGATACAAGGCCCACGCTTGTCCTAAACCAATCATGCCTAGTGCAAGGGCTGCTTGTGACGGGGGAACGCTTTGCACTTGAACAAGTCTTTTCCAGTTCAACGATAACTCCATTTATCTCGTTTTGATTTTAGGGAAACGTGCCGTCTGGAGTGTGTTGATGGCGAAGTTGGTGATGACACACCAAATTTTTTATATCGTTGTACGTCTGCAAATGGCTATAGCAGACAGACTGATGTTCATTTCGACTCCTCCCAGAAAGCGCAGGAATCTTAACAACTTTAATGAGAAGTTGCGCGAAAAATTTAACAAATAGCACAAAAATGCCGGGAAGTGTGACTCCCGGCTGAGGCTGTGAGGCTTTACGCCGTCGGTTGTTCGGGCAGATCTTGCTGGCGAAGCTTTTCGTTCTTGATCGTACGATGCAAAAGTTGGCTGTAAATCGGTTTACCGCCACACGCCTGCGCGCAGATCACGGCACCAAGGCTGGTAATAATCAGCGGCAGAATCAGGTAGTAGTTGTTGGTCATCTCGATCACCAGCAAAATGCCGGTGATGGGAGCACGCACGGTTGCGGCAAACAGCGCGCCCATGCCCGCAATGGCGAACATGCCTGGCTCAATCGGCAGATCTGGCAGTAGCAGTTTCGCTGTCGCACCGAAGGCGTAACCAAACAAGGTGCCTAGTGCGAGCATCGGCGCAAAAATACCACCAGGTGCGCCAGAGCCGAAGCAGATCAAGGTAGTGGCAATACGCCCGACAAACAGCCACACCAAGACAGAGACGCTGTAGTTGCCAGTGGTGATCTCAGGGATCAGATGAATGCCGCCACCAGTCAACTCCGGAATGTATAGCAGCAATAGGCCAAATACCCCGCCAAGGCAGGTACCAGTCAGCAGATAGCGTTTACGGTCATTCTTATGAATGGCGACAAACATATCTTGCGCGACGGTAACCAGCTTGTTGAACAGCACGCCAAACACACCAAATAACCCGCCGAGCAGAAGAAATAACCACAGCGCCTGCAGCTCCGGTGACTGATATTGTGGCATAGTGATGACCGCACTTTGTCCATTAATGGTGCGAAACACAATATTGGCCATCACTGCGGAGATAATCACAGCGCGAATGGAGATCAATGAGTAACGAAATTGCGGGCGCATCTCTTCCACGACAAACATGATTCCCGCGAGAGGGGCATTGAATGCTGCCGCTAAACCGCCCGCGGCACCAGAAGCGAGTAGAGAGTGGCGAGTATCGTCATCTTTGACGCGGAAAATATCGGTGACCATTCGTCCAACCGCACCACCCATTTGCACTGTCGGACCTTCTCGACCAAGCACCATGCCAGAACCCAGCGCGCCCATACCGCCAAAAAACTTAACGGGTAAAACGCGCCACCAGCGCACAGGGCGAATGTTATCCATTGCCCCTTCGATTTCTGGGATACCGGAGCCAGCGGCTTCCGGTGCGAAACGGTGAACCAGAAAGTACCCGACAAAGGCGAGTGCGGCACTGATCAGAATCGCGGCCAACCACAGTGGCAGTACGTGGCCAATTTCGTCGCGCAGCCACTCGGTGCGAGTTTCGGAAACGAAGTGCACCGCCATCTCAAAGTAGGTACCGACTAAACCAGCAACAATGCCGACCAACGCTGCAAGAAAAAGCACAGAAATCGGTGTAGAACCTCGAGAGAGAAACTGGTTAATGGCATCTTTAGGGACTCGCACTAATACAGATTGTACAATTCTCTCACGTTTGGTCATTACCATTCTCCGCCTTGTATCATAGGGAGGCCGATTATAAACGGGGCCGGCTATGTGTCTTAATCAACAAAGATGCAAATTAGCTTTGCAAAATTAATAGGTGCTACAAATGTTTACCTATTTAAGGTTCTGCAACGAATAAAAAAGAAAAAATTTTTCTCTCAGATTTCTTGCAAAGTTGTATTTATGAGCCACACTTAAATCGTAAAGCAACATGCTGCTCTAAGAAGGAGGGATGTTAGGTTTTACATACAATTTGGATGGATTCAAAACCCCACTGTAGTGCCTCGTATATTGTTTGGGATGCAGCTATAGACATCCCGATTCGCAGACTCACGATTGAGTACGAGGTTAAGGCGCACGCTAGTGCGCCTTTCTGTTTTATGGATTTAGTTGATGCTTTACTTCTCAAGCTCGACGTAGTTGTAGGCAATAACTATCTCAGCTCCTGCCGCTGGGATAGCCGTTCCGCGGAAGCTAATACTGTTTGTTTGAGGGTAATAAGTCCAACCGTTTACTTTGTCTCGTGTTACTTCTACACCATCGACTTTAACCGAAAGGGACGTGGAAATGACTTTACTTGCGTCATTTATCCCGAGTTTATACCCCACAGTCGACGCTCCAGCATTGTTCGCAATATCGGTCATAAACTGTTTGTACTCGGTTTTCTCATTGATATTGAGAACCAAACCAAGGCTTGTTTGAGATAAGTCATCATATTGACTAACACGAGCATCACTTGGATCAACTATGGAATACACTCGATAGCCATTATCTACAAACAGGTTGTTATTAACGTCAAAATCTCTTGTCGGATATTGACTTTCTTCATCACTTATAATAATAACTGACAGAGAGGCTCCTGATCGAGGGTAGCCCGCAACGGCAACAGTTCCCGTAGTTGGAGCTAAAGCCTTTTCAGCAAAATAGATACCTCTTTCGTATCCGCTACCGTTCGTTCCGGGTTTAAAGTCTAAGGCAATTTGCTCTGGTTCGTGAGTAAATCCATTCCCTCTTAGAGAGTCATTATCGGTTGTAATTGTTCCCACCTTATAATCGAGACCTGAAGCAGAAATTTCATCTAGAAACGTTTGTGTTAGAGTACTGATCTCATCTTGTTCATCTCCCATACTTCCAGAATTATCGATCACAAAGAGAAAGTCTGCTTTTGATACGGTCTGTTCAATGGCAGTGATAGTATCGTTTTGTACTTTGATCGTTGCATTTACTGGTGCACGAACACTTTCAGAGGTAGTTGTATCGATCAGTGTTTCGTATTTACTAAAGAGTTCTTTAGCAATAAGAGTACTAGTCATTACTACATTATCTTTTTGTTCATCGAACGAAAGCACAATGTCGAACTGGAATGCGTTGGTATTTTTTTCATTGGCATCGGCAACGAGCTGGTCGACAACTCCACCCACTTTGTTGGTTCCGATAGTTTGTAGAATCAGTTGGAGTAAGGCCGTAGTTTGTCTAGTTTCACTTAAGGAAATGTTATAGCGAGCAGATACGTCGCCATTTACCAAAGTTTTTTTCGATATTTCAGTGACGTCGTTGCGATAGCCTAATGTTGAATCCAATGACCCCATTATTCTGTTAAGGATATCTACTGTTGTCGAGCCTTGTGATAGAGAAGGTCTTTCACTGGTAAAGCCAATCAGTTCTGTACCTACTGGTGTTGGTATGCCTGATTTTTGAATTTGCCGTGGAACTTCTCCGTACATAACCACTCCTTTAAAATCACCGGTGATGTTTTGAGTCGAGTAGCCTTCAGGGAGTAGTACCTGAGTATTGTCCATCACCACGGATTGAGTTTTACTCGGCGCTTCAGCAATGGTGACGTTTATTTTTTGTGCATGCAAAGTGATCGAGCCATCTTGATGGACTCTTTTTACTTCTAATTTTGCACTCATTACACCAGATGTATTACCTGCGGTAAGTTCAATGACTTGAGGCTGATTGACTGATACAGGGCTAATGATATTATCATCACTGTCGTACCAAGTCAGAGTATCATTATCACTTACGTTACTAATGGTGGCTGT
Organism: Vibrio navarrensis; assembly: GCF_015767675.1. NCBI lineage: Bacteria > Pseudomonadati > Pseudomonadota > Gammaproteobacteria > Vibrionales > Vibrionaceae > Vibrio > Vibrio navarrensis. Next base: position 1,240,102 of record NZ_CP065218.1, read on the forward strand.
AATTGTTGTCGTTTCACTAGGAAGTATTACGGCAGGAGACGCAACTATTGCATTGATTAAAATGTCAGGTGCGGTATATTCGCCGTCGCTACATAAAATGTGCTCTTCAGAAATTTCTTGCTCACTTAGTTTGTTATTATTGTCAGCATCAATACCAGCAATAACTAATTGTCCACCTAAATTGCATCGCACGTCATTTTTAGCAATGGATAGAACAGAGACAAGAGCGTCATTGTTTACAACTAGGTCTCCATCTATGACCTTCACTCCACTGTTGCAGTAAGTGTGGCTTTGCAATACTTCGCCATTTTCAAGTATTTTTGAATCATCTTTATCCAGACCAAGGTCTATTTTAATTCCACCTGAAGTACATATGGAATCGTTTTGGGAAATTGGTGTTGCTTTGACCAGTGATGCATATGTTTGTGTTGGTGGTGTTGCTGAATCTGTCGCACTTGAGTTTGAATCTGAGCCGCCACAACCGTATAAGCCAAATAATGCTATTGATAAAACTGACAATTTTAGTTTCATGGTTTCCTACCTTAGTTATAAGATAGGACACATTTTATGGATCAATATCACGTTATCAATGTTTGTTATCACATAATTAATATTTTTTTGAATGCGTTGTTGTTTGTTTATTGCCCGTCTCATGTCTTGGGGAGGTGATAGATATATAAATAAATATAAGGAGCGAACCTGTGTTTCATAATATGTCTAAATATTGCTTTTCGCTAATTTTGCTCGCTAGTGTTTTAGTTTCTTCACCAATGTTGGCTCAAGAGACTGAATATTCAGCGTTTATCTCACATACTCTAATGGGGGAAAGAGCTTTGTTCAGTGAAACTACCATTGTTGAATCGCCATTTTTTGACTGTTCACAAAACGAAGTAGAAAAAAGGTATTGCGTTGACGAACTGACCTACTATCAGCGACCTTTTTTTGGAGAGTTGCAATTAATGGATTCGAAACATGTCTATACGTTGCAAACAGAGTTTGACTTAATCGCTTGGTTGCAACTGCAGTTGAACCTAAGAAAGGATTTGATGCAGATTGCCGAGGTTTCTGCGTCGGGTCACTCATTCGATGTGCAAGTACAGTTAGCAAAAGCCAAGACCCAAGAGAACAGAAACCTTGTCGATAAAAATCTGGTTATTTTCCTCAATAAATACCGAACGCATTCACAAACACAACGTTGGCTCCCAGCTTCGCAGTATCACCTTCAACAGCCCAGCGTGTTAGCCGAAATCGGCCATGATAGTAAATGGATAACCTTGGTGATTACTCGTTTTTTTCCGCCAAAGAAGAACGAGAAATGAATGCTGCCATACCTTCTTTATCTAAAAAACCATCTGCTTTCTTATGCGCACGCAGGTACTGATAGCCAGCAATAATTTGTTGTTGGTTTGGCCATTCTTGTTCGTTGAGTTTTTGCCCCGTCACGTGTTGATAAGCCATGCGATAAGCGGGGGCGTCCACGACCTCGGCTTGGCGGTACAAGTAACCACAGCCTGTGGCCAGCCATTCCAAGGAGCAGTTTGCCCGAACGGCAATTTGATTGGCTTTAGATAGGCTTGGCTCGCTACCATTGAGATACTTACGGATCAAAGCTTCTGAAAGGCCAACACGGCGGGCAAAACCGCTGATGCTCTCTTCGCCAATTAAGGTGTTTAAACGCTGCGCAAAACTCATTACTTCGTACTCCAGTTCGAACAAATCCAGTTTACGCGTTGAGCCAATGGCAAAACAAGTCTAGGATTGACGGCAGTTAAAGAAAAGGAGAACACCATGGTGGCAAAAGTAGTGATTGCACCTCAAGGGCCTGAGTTTTCAGAGCTGATCCAAGGATACTGGCGTTTGGGCGAGTGGAACATGACCCCTCAGCAGCGCTTAACGTTCCTCAAGCAGCATATTGAAATGGGCGTGACGACGGTTGATCACGCCGACATTTATGGTCAGTACGAGTGTGAACGCCTGTTTGGCGAAGCGCTGGCGTTAGATAAGAGCGTACGCCGCGACATCCAAATTGTGAGCAAGTGTGATATCAACTTATGTGGTGAGAAAAACCCACTTCGTAAAGTCAACCATTATGACACCAGCGCGGCGCACATCTATCAATCGGTGAATAATTCGCTAGAGAGATTAGGTGTGGATGAGCTGGATGTCCTGCTTATTCATCGTCCTGACGCCTTGATGGAGGCCGATGAAGTCGCTGAGGCGTTTAACGAACTGCACAAAGTGGGCAAAGTGAAACATTTTGGCGTATCAAACTTTTCGCCACGTCAATTTGATCTTTTGCAGTCGCGTTTGAGTAAACCTTTAGTGACCAACCAAGTGGAAATTAATCCGCTCAATTTTGACGTGGTACAAGATGGCACACTTGATCAGATGCAAACACTCCGCATACGGCCGATGGCTTGGTCATGTTTGGGCGGTGGCGCTCTGTTTCACGGTGACAGTGAGCAAGCATTAAGAGTACGTAACGAGCTGCATGCAATCAAAGAAGAGCTGGGAGCAGGTAGCATCGATGAAGTGGTGTATGCTTGGGTGAGACGTTTGCCCTCCAAGCCACTGCCTATCATTGGCTCAGGTAAAATTGAACGGGTGCAGAGTGCAGTGAATGCGCTTAAGTTGGAATTGAGTCGCGAGCAATGGTATCGCGTTTGGGTGGCCTCAAAAGGCCACGGTGTGCCATAGAACACGCTTTTCAAGGTTAGCCTAAACGGGTGAAGAGTGTTCTTCACCCGTTATGCTTTGGAGTTTGGAATAACTTGGCCAAGCTGGCTAACTAAGTTAACACTAATGTGAAAAACAGATACAGGGACGGTGGAATGTTGTCACGCATCTATGTTCGGATTACGACGAGTGGGCGTTTTATCCTAGGGTTACTTGGCATGCTGTTGCTGCTGACAGGGTGCTCAAACAAAATGGTTTATAACCATCTCGATTGGGTCGTGATGGAGTACATTGATGACTATGTAACCTTGACGGATGAACAAGAAGAGCTGGTGGAAGAGCGCTTGGATGTGCTGCTGCAATGGCACAGAGAAAGCGAACTGCCTATCTATCTATCCCAGTTGCAATTGCTGTCCACCTTGACTGAAACTCAGCTCTCCAAACCCTTTCTCGCCGCGCAAAGAGAAGCATTAACACAGCACCGCTATCGTATCGCGCAAAAACTGGCTCCTGATCTTTACGCTCTGGCGCTCTCGCTAAGTCAGGCGCAGCAAGATGAGCTATTGAAAAATATGATAAAGGCTCATCGCAAACGTGATGAAAAATATGCGGATTTAAATGAGGAAGAGATCCGAGAGCGTTATCAAGAGTTTTTTGTCGAAGGTGCGGAAGAGTGGTTAGGAGAGCTCACGCCTGCGCAACAAGCGCTGATAAAACAGTGGTCGCAAGAAGTCACCATCACGACAGCCGATTGGCGCGCATATCGGGCAGCCTTACGTCAAGCGGTCGAAGCGCTGTTTAAACACAAGCAAGATCCACACTATTTCCAGCAGCATCTTACTCGTTTGCTGCTTGACCCCGAAAGCTACCATGGCGACGCATTTAAGCAAAAGTTGCAGTCGAACGTCGATCTAGCTGACGGATACATTCTGCAACTTGCGCGTTCCATGAACGCGGCCCAATGGCGCCATTTTCATCGCGAGATTAGCGATTGGCAGGAGCTCGCCAGCGAACTGCACGCGCAGGTAGTGGCAAACAGGTAGCCACAAACCGGTAGCGGCAAAATAGTCGCCTTATTTACGTTAAGCACAAGCAATGCAGTAAAAACTGATTCAAAGCAACTTCTCATCCTTTCAAGGGCGTAAGATAGTTCGGCCGGATATCGCCTTGCAGCTCAAATCTCCTTGTTCTATTCGGCATTAGAAGTAGAGAGCATGTCCCTAAAGCAAAAATCCGCTCCTCCTGTTGGCTACCATGATGAGAATTGCTATGAAACATCTAGTACAAAGATTTATTCGCTACGTGACGTTTGACACTCAGTCGAATGCCAAGAAAAAATGCTGCCCAAGTACGCCGGGGCAGTTGAAATTTGCCCAGCACTTAAAGCAAGAGCTCATCGAACTCGGCTTGAGTGACGTACACCTCGATGACAATGGATATTTGATGGCAAAACTGCCGTCAAACGTCAGCTATCCTGTTCCTGCCATCGGATTCATTGCCCATATGGATACCGCGCCGGATGCATCTGGCAAACACGTTAAGCCACAAATTATCGAAGATTATCAAGGTGGCGATATTGCACTTGGTATCGGCGATGAGGTGCTCTCTCCAGTTCAATATCCCGATTTGCACGCTCTGCATGGCCACAACCTGATTGCAACCGATGGCACTACGCTGTTAGGCGCAGACAATAAAGCCGGAATCGCAGAAATTTTATCTGCCATTGAGCTTCTGATGGAAAACCCGCACCTCCCACACGGCGATATCTGCATAGGTTTTACGCCTGATGAAGAGATTGGCCGTGGCGCGGACCATTTTGACGTGGCCCGTTTTGGCGCCGAGTGGGCGTATACGGTTGATGGTGGCCCACAAGGCGAGTTGGAGTACGAGAACTTCAATGCGTCCAGTGCTGACGTTATTTTCCATGGCGTCAGTGTTCATCCGGGAACCGCCAAGGGCAAAATGGTCAATGCGATGACGTTGGCGAGCCGTTTTCACTGCATGATGCCAGAAGATGAGACCCCTGAAGGCACCGAAGGGTATCAAGGTTTCTATCATTTGAAATCGGCGGAGATGGGTGTCGCACGTTCAGAACTGGGCTATATCCTACGAGATTTTTCACGTGAATGCATAGAACAGCGCAAAGCTTTTATGCAGCAACGGGTCGATCAAATGAATGCGCAATTGAAACACGGCTCGGTGGAAGTCCGCTTTACCGACAGTTACTTCAATATGAGGGAGAAAGTCGAACCTTTCCCCCACATTATTGACATTGCCAAACAAGCGATGGAGCAGTGTGATGTTGAGCCAGTGATTAAGCCGATTCGAGGTGGTACAGACGGCGCAAGATTATCCTTTATGGGACTTCCTTGCCCTAACTTATTTACTGGCGGATATAATTTCCACGGCATTCATGAATTTATTTCTATCGAGCAGATGGAAAAATCCGTGGAAGTGATCGTAAAAATCGCAGAGATGACCGCCAAACGCTACGCCTAATCGTTGTGTTCAAAACAGTCGGCCCGGTAATATAACCGGGCCGACTGTTTTTGTTTTGGCAGGTAAAAAGAGACTAACGAACGTCATCGCTGTTTAGGTCGGCCAGCGGTAGCCAGTCCACTTCAACACCCGCTTGATTAAACATATCTTGGCTGACTTGGATCTTATCTCCCCAGCGAGAGAGAAAATCGGCTGATTGCTCAGGGCAATGTACTCGCGCAATTCCTGTTTGGATGATTTTCGCCGCACAGTTTGGGCAAGGAAAATGCGTCACCCAAATATCACAACCATCGAGATCTCGTTTAGAAAACAGGATGGCGTTCTCTTCAGCGTGTAAGGTTTTGAGATATTTCAGCTCTCGCTCATCGGTGTCAACGCTGTCGGAAACACCATGCGGATAGCCATTAAAACCCACTGAGACAATACGATTTTGTTTGGTAATAACCGCGCCGACCTGTGTGGAAGGATCTTTACTCCATGACGCCACCAGTTCTGCCATTTGGTAAAAGCGCTTAGCCCATTTAGATATCATCTTTGTCCTCTCTATCGAAGGCTGTAATTGCTTGCATGATAACGCATTTTAGTTAAAAAAGTAGTCGTTGCGTTATTTAAAGTAGCACCTTGGACCATTGCGCTTTTACTTCAAACTGTGCGTGTCTCCCTCAGCTTTTGCGAGTCTTAAACTGCGCAACCGCTTTGTCCATGTCTTTGGCTTGAGAAGAGACGGTATTCACTTCCGCCAAACACTCTTGGGCTGAATGCATGTTGTTTTCAGAGATGGTGTTGAGCTCGGTAATTGAATCGCTCACTTGTCCCATCACAATGCCTTGTTCTTCAATGGCCGAAGCGATGCGTTCTGAGTTAGCTTGAATATTCGACATATCGATAATAATACGCGCCAAACTGGCATCTAACTGCTCGGATGCGTGCAACGTCTCTTGGCCTTGCTGATTGCACTGCTCAATGTCACTGACGACTTTCGCCATTTGCGACTGGATCGCTGCCACCACTTTGGTGATCTCTTCGGTTGACTGGTGAGTCCGGCTGGCAAGGGCGCGAACTTCATCGGCCACCACGGCAAAGCCTCGGCCTTGTTCACCTGCACGCGCTGCTTCAATCGCTGCGTTAAGTGCCAGTAGGTTGGTCTGCTCTGCGATCCCTTGGATGATGACCACTGCGCCGCCGATTTTGTCCACGTGGTCGTTGAGGGAGTGAATAGACGTTTGGCTATTGGCTAAAATGCTGGTCAGTTGATCAACATTTTTCACCGTCGATACCACCACATTACGTCCAGCTTCGGCGTTTTTCGCTGCTTGTTGCACCCCTTCAACCGCCACAGAAGTACTTTCCGAGATCTCGCTGATGGTGGACACCATTTCCTGCACTGAGATGGTCATGGTCGAAGTGTGATCTGCCTGAACATGGAACTGCTCAATCACGCCTTCCAGTTCATCGTGCATACTGTTGGTGCTGGAAGTGAGCTGGGTCGATTTTTCCTGAGAGTGGAAAATGAGCTGCTCGATTTTTTCTAGCAAGGTATTGAAATAATTTCCAATTTCGACCAATTCGTCATTGCCTTTCATCTGACAGCGCAAACCCACATTGTTGGTTTCACAGATTCGGTGAATCGTATCAGACAGCACTTGAACTTGATGATTGATTGAGCGGGAAATCTGCCAAATGATTCCCACCAGAAGTAAAAGGACGACAGCGGTGACAAATTGCTTAATAAGGTCCATTTGCTGGGTTTGCTCGTTGTACGCTTCGTTGAGAGCGTTAGCAAATGTTTTGAACTGTTCCTCTACGGTGTGGGAGAGATTACGCACTTCCCCCAACAGTCCCTTGTTGTACTGCACGCCAATAGTGACATGCTGATTGGCCACCTGCGCAGCTTGGCTAAGCAGGGTGCTACTTTCTATGCCGCTGAGCAGCTCTTTCTTCACTTCGCCTTGTAATACATTTTGATTGAACTCCATCAAGCGCAGAACTTGTTCCGCGTTGGATGCCTCTTTTGCTCGCTTAAGTTCTTGCAGGTAGCTGCCTAATAAGCCTTGCTGCTCGTTCAGCCCTAGGGTTTGATAGGCCGCGACCAAGTTTTGAAAGCCTTTTTGGTAGGTGAGTAAATCTTGTCGCAACTGAGCGCTTGATGGAAGTTGGTTGCTAGTGAGAATGGCGGCGAGCTGTTTTTCCGTTGAAAGAAAAACATCGACGTTTTTATCAAAAGTAGACAAGTACTTAACATCGCTGCGGAGTAAAAAATCTTTTTCATTGCGACGAAGGTTAAGCAGTCGAATTTCCAAATCTGCGACGAGTTTGATGGCTTGCTGAAGTTGTTCCGATTTAGAAACAAAGTGAGTGGTGGAAAACAGTAGGGCAACAATCCCTAAAATAGCGACAACACCCAAAGAGTAGAGCTTCTGCTTGATAGTCATACGGTATCCTTAGATATGTAAGCAGTTTTATAGTCATTCGTACTAATTATACGTTTATAACGAATGGCGATAAAATTATAAAATCTTATAACCCTACCTAGCTCGCATTTCACTACTGACTTGTAAATAATTGTTTAAAAAGTAACTTTTCCACGTAAGCCCTTTTTGGCTCCTTGGTGCGTTTTTTGTTCAAGTCGCCTTTTAACCGAACCTTTGGTTGGTTTTGTTGCCACTCTTTTCTTATCTTTCTTTATCGCATTTCGAATGATTTGTGCCAAACGTTCTACAGCATCAAGCCGATTTTTTTCAAAACTGCGGTGTTGCTGAGCTTTTAGCACCAAAACGCCCTCTTTATTGATGCGACTGTCTCCGAGATTTAATAAGCATTGCTTATGAAAATCTGGTAGGGTCGATTGCTTGATATCGAAACGCAAATGAACCGCACTCGATACCTTATTGACGTTCTGCCCACCGCAACCTTGTGCCCGAATAGCGATTATTTCCCATTCGTGGCTGGCAAGAACAACCGAGTGAGAGATTTTTAACTCCTGCAACCTTGACTCCTTAATACTAGCCCCTAATGAGCAAACTGACACTCAATATACAAGAAATGATAGCTATGAACAAAAATGACTATTTACGCTATCAAGGTTTGATCTTTGATATGGACGGAACCTTGATTGATACCATGCCCGCACATTTAGAAGCCTGGCGCCAAACGGCTGAATTTTTTGACTTTCCTTTTGAGAGGGAGTGGCTGCATGGGCTGGGGGGGATGCCGAGCTTTAAAATCGCCAGCGAGCTCAACCGCCGCTTTGGCCTGCAACTTGTTGCCAGTGAAGTGTCTGCGTTTAAGATGGATGCTTTTGTCTCACTGAAAAACCATGGCGATATCATTGATGTCACTCATCGTGTGGTAAAAGCGTTCCTCGGCAAGAAAAAACTGGCGGTAGGAACGGGTAGTCAGCGTGAAAGCGCCGAACGCCTGTTAAAAAACAGCGGGCTGCGCTCCTGCTTCGATGTGGTGGTAACAGCAAGTGATGTCACGCAACACAAACCAGAACCGGAGACTTTCCTGCGTGCCGCAGAGCTTTTAGAACTCAGTGCGCAACAATGTGCCGTGTTTGAAGATACCGAACTTGGATTGCAGGCGGCCCATGCAGCGGGTATGGACTGCTTTATAGTTGAAGGTGAGGAGTTGATATTTTATCCGCTGCCTCACCGTTAATTTGTCCCAAACAGGTATAGTGCAACGTATTTGAATCGATACGTAGGTGTTGGTGTAAAACGTTGCGAATAAAAAGTGCCGTCAATGAGCGGCACTTTATAGAATTTTTATTGAATTTCAATCAGTTCGACATCAAAAATCAGTACACTGGCTGGTGGAATAGGGCCAGAACCGCTTTTGCCATAGCCGAGTGAGCTTGGGATAAACAGCCTTACTTTCTCACCTTCAACCATATATTGCAGGCCCTCTTGCCAGCCTTTAATCACTTGATTTAAGCCAAAGCTAATGGGCTCACCGCGCTGAACGGAACTGTCAAACACGCTGCCATCAATTAAAGTGCCGTGATAATGCACTTTCACTCTGCTTGATGCGCTTGGGTGCTTATCACCATGGCCTTTTTGCAGCACCTGATACTGCAAGCCACTCTCTGTGGTGACTACCCCTTCCTTTTTACCGTTCTCTTCTAGAAAGGCTTGGCCAATAGCAAAGTTCGCCTCAGACGCTTTGTGGCTTGTCCAAGTACGGTAGATAAAAAAAGCCGCGAGCAGAAAAATAATAATAGGGAAAACGAATTTAGACACAAATGACCTCTGTAAAGTTAAGGTTGATTAAGTAGATAAGTGATTGTTTGAGCGATCTCATCAGTACTTTTATGGCCACCGGTCAAGACTTGATATTTGCCGTTGACGATAAAAGTCGGTACTGCGTTAATTTGCGCCGCTTGAGATGCCGCGTCCGCTTGCTGAAACAGGGCAAACATCGCTTGCTGCTGTTCTTTCTCTAACTGATATGGGCTAATGAGGTGACGTTTCTCAAACGCTTTTTCGAGTGCTTGTTGTTTTTCTATGCCCGCCACATCGGGACCCATTTGCACAGCCGCAAACAGCTCTTGCATGAAGGCGTGATCTGGCGTCTGCTTGAGCTGCATCACTGCGGTATAAAAAATAAATGCGCTGATTTGCGCACTGTCATTAAACGTGACGTGCATCTTGCCAAATGTTTGCTTGGTTTGCTCTTCCAGTTGAGGAATCACTTCTTCCATAGTTCGGCAGTGGCCACAGGTCAGTGAAAAAACTTCGGTAACCGCAGGCAGATGAAAAGCCTCGAGAGAGGTGGGCAAGGTCTTATATTGCAAGCCTTCTTTAGGCTGCATGGTGTCGCTGCAAGCGACAAGAGTGAAGATGGCGACTACGGCCATCAGCAGTGAAATGAATCGTTTATACATAGTCATGACAACAAGAGAAAAAGAGTTGCGATTTTACCCACTAACCACTCATAGGAAAACCGAATGTTTGGCATAAATCGCAATTTGAAACAATAAGCTATTCTTTAAAGCGGTGAGCCACAGCGGTTAAGCAAGTCTGAACAATCTACACGATATGACCTTGTTCGAGCGCTGAATCACATGTGAGCACGCTATATTGAGGAAACAGCCCCAATTTGCTAAAGATTTTCAAATTGGGTCGATATGATATTGAGAAGTAACTATTTGTGCATTTGGGGTGTCGATGAGAACGAGTCTTTCGCTTTTGTGCGTTTTGCTGTCTGGGTGCAGTAGCCTGATTGCGCCGCCAAATATGCTCGATACGGCGCCCAAAACTGAGGAAGCTTTGATTTATCCTGATTGGGGCGGGGAAGTCAAAGCACAACCAGAGCCGCCAGTCACTCGTGAAGTTACACCGAAGAGAAGCGAGACGAGGGAAACGCTGCAAGCGTTTTTGCAACGTAATCGGATCGAATATCAACTGTTGCCCGGGAATCACATGATGATTCATTTGTCCGAAATCATTCACTTTAAAACGGCTTCAGCCGAAGTGTCTGCCGATTCGGTTCAGTGGATTGGTTTGCTCGGAAATTATCTCTCTTCTCGTGATGATATTGACGTCGTAATCGATGGTCACGCAGACAGTACGGGGACAAGTGGCTTTAATAACTCGCTGTCAGAGCGACGTGCTGACGAAGTGAAAAAGCAATTGTTGATGTCGCGAGTTCCTGAACGTAGAGTGTATACGCGTGGATACGGCGAGTATCTGCCCGCTTGCTCTAACCGTTCTATTAACGGACGCAAATGCAATCGTAGGGTAGAGTTGATGTTAATCGTTACCCAATAATCGGCAAAAGTGTTACTCAAGGATAAGGGCACCGAGTGGTGCCTTTGATCTTTTCTTAGGCAAATTCTTTTTCAAGGTAGGCAACAATATCAGAGGATTCGTACAGCCAGCGAGTCAGGCCATCTTCCTCAATGCGTAGACAGGGCACTTTGATCTTACCGCCGCCTTGTTGCAAGGCTTGACGATGTTCGGCGTTGTTCTTTGCGTCGCGCAGTTCAAAGTGAACCGATTGTCTTTTCATTGCTCTGCGCACTTTGACGCAAAATGGGCACGCTTCAAATTGATACAGCGATAGATTTTTGGCTTTTGCATCGACAAAGGCTTGCGCTTCCCGGCTACGCTGTATGCCTTTGGGAGCAAAAATAGCATTTGCCAGTAGGATCAATTTGCCTAAAAACCAACGAATAAAGCGCATAGCGAATCTCCACGTTTAATAAATCGCGTCGGAGTGTACCAGTGTTACGCTTGTTACAAAACCATGAAATTTATCAAGCAAATAGATTGCGTATTCGTTGCCAGAAACCCCTTGGCGGATTGTCGCGTTGGTAAAGCACTTTGCCTTGATAAAAACTTTGCATAAACTCGCTGCGAATGGCATCAGGTTGCATTTTTAGAAACGGGCTGAGGTGCTGTGCGGTTTCGTGGGCGTGATCATTCGCTAAACTAAAATCCATGTTGAGGCGACCTTGCACAAATAACCATAAGGTTGTCACCACGCTGAGATCCTGTAGCGTAACGTCGTTAAAACATTCGGCGAACTCTTCTCCCAGTTCACTCTCGAACACTGAATGCATTGCTTGGCGACTTTTCGCATGTTGCATGAAATCGGCGAGTGTTTCACTGTGGGCTTTGGTCAACAAACCAAGTAGGAGCAACTGCTTGGGCGTTTGCGGCTTATTTTTAACCACTCGCAGATATAAATCGTTTTGCCCAGTGCAAAAGCGGGCGAGAGCTTGTGGGTGGTTTTCTACAAATTCAAGTGTATGGACGCCGATGCCACTTAGCTGTTGCTCAAGTTCATTCATGAGTTTGTAAACCTTGCCAGTCGATTTGCTGGTGGAAGTGGTCACCATCGACAAAAATTGAGTTTCCGGAGATCATCACTGACAATGTGGTGCCTCGTTCGATCTGAGTGGCGAAAGCGTCCACCGCCGCCGCATCCAATTGATAAACGTTAACAGGCAGTGATTGAAATTTTCCCTTATTCTTTTCCCACCACACGGCGCTTTTGCTATTGAAGCTGTAAACAACCACTTGTTGGGCCTGTCGAGAGGCTTTTTTCATTCGCTCGGCTTCGGGTTCGCCGACATCTATCCAAACGCTGATGGAGTCGTCGTACTCTTTCTTCCAGATGTCAGGCTCTTCCGTACTCGACAGTCCTTTGGTGAAGGCTAGGTCGGGCTGGGCATGCAAACAGAATGCAAGCAAGCGCGCTGCTAAGCGTTCGATTTTTTCAGAGGGGTGCAGTGCGGTGGTGATGGAAATCGTATCAAAATAGTCGCGATTCATATCGGTTAGGTTGATACGGAATTTGTAGATCGTCGGTTTGAGTGCCATAAGATTGAATTTCAAGCATAAAAATAGCCAGCACTATGGCTGGCTACCGTAAAAAAGTCTAGTCTAATTAAAGCGCTGTGATTTCTTCTGCTTGAGGACCTTTTTGGCCTTGTGAGATGACGAAAGAGACTTTTTGGCCTTCAGCGAGTGAACGGAAGCCATCACCTTTGATTGCAGAGAAGTGCGCAAAAACGTCCGGGCCGTTTTCTTGCTTGATAAAACCAAAGCCTTTAGTTTCGTTAAACCATTTTACGGTGCCGGTTACTGTGTTAGACATGTGTAAATCCTATCTATATCAAAATTTATTTAGCCGAATTGACGACTGGTATTGCATAAAGAAAAAAATACATTTGTAACCCACAGTTCTGGAATTTTGTAAAATTCGCCGAAATGTGTAAAACAAAAGACTTCCTTTCTGTTCGACCCAAAGTCTAGGTTAACTTACGCAAGAGTCAATGGATAAACCTCGGTAAATTGAGATTATTTGTCGCCAATCACTATTTTGTTTTCGACTATTAATCGATCTTACAAATTAATGATGCGTCAAATAAATTTTGCTGATGGACAAGATATAAATAATCTGTCAATTGATATAAGAATTGACAGCCAACGCGCTTTGATCTCAAATAGTCGCTGAAATGAGACACCCCGGGAGGGAAAAGGAATGAAAAGCAAAAATAAGATTCACTCTGACACTCATGAACATGAGTTAGGCAGAGGAGTGATACAAGATAACGCGCTTAAGGCGTTGGTCACCAGCCAGTTGTTTAAGACTCGGGTGGTGAAAGCGAAAAAAGGTAAAGGCAGTTTCAGCCGTAAAATGAAACATAGAGGCAAAGAGCCCGGTGCAAAGGGGATGAAGAAAATCCATTTTGCACCGGGCTCTTTCGTTATAGATGGTTTAATACCAGTTTTGGGTTAATGCTCTATTTTCGGTGAATAGATAGCGTACGCGGTAATTTGGCCAGCGACAATCGCCGAAAACATGAACAGAGCGGAAAGTCCAATACTAGGGATCGGCAAAATGGATTGCTCAAATACTGACTGACCTGCGCTCACTAACACGCGGCTTCCCGGAACCAAAATGATGATGCCTTGCACAATATATATTGAGCCAGTCAGATCCATTTTTTTAGCTAGCCATGTACCGTACAAGGTGATGAGCACCGTTGTGATCCAAGTGCCAACCACCCAGCCACTCTCAAAGCCCAAATATAGCGGCCCCCACATGCCAAGAATTGCCACAGGCAAGCCGAGAACAATGTCCAAGGGCCTGGCATTAAACAAAATGCCTAATGAAACGGAAAGCAAGAACAAGCCGAAAATGTGCATCCAGATCGGCACCTGATTGGTGTATGAAATTGAGGTTGCTTGCCCCCAGATCGCTTCGCCGATATTGAGCCCCATAACGATGCCCACAAAGAGTTTTATCAACGTCAACACGCTCTGCCCAAAGAGGCTGGTACCGGAAATCAGATCATTAAAGGCGAGACACTCTAACGAGTTGGCGATGGAAAGCCCCGGCACAAACAAAATGACCGCGGCAATACACAATGCCCAGACGGGGATGGGTAATCCTGTGTTGGCAAGAAACGCGACGAAAATGCCAGTCACCAAGGCAGAGAAGAACTCCACCGCAATAGCACGGCGTGAATGAAAAACTTGTTGGCAGAGCCAAATCATCAGCCCAAGTAAAAAGGCGAAGCCGACCGCTTCTAAAGTGCTGCCGACCAACATCAGATACGCAGGCGGAATGCCCATGTTCGCCATGGCAATCACCCATTTGGAATAGCCAACGGGTTCGGGGACCGGTTCACTGCTGGGTTGATTAATTCGGATGATGGTGTTTGCCAGCAAACTCAAATTAATTGAGGCAGGTTTGAGGCGTTTCATCACAACCGTATTGTTGGCGTCGGTAAACTGGTAATTAATCGCCGTCGGCGTCGCCTGTATCATCACGTCCACACCATGTTTTTGTGCGTAGTGCTGGGTATATTTTTCAACTTTGTAAGGTGCACAACCACTGCGATGCAGGGTATCGCCAATTTCTACGATTTTCTTAATTCGGTAGTGCGACGGCATGGTGACAATCTGAGCCAATTTTAAAGTGGCGTAAAGTTATCAGAGCGTTTGAAAATTAGCGAGATAGCCAATAGAAATTTTTTAACAATTTTATCGCTAGCGTCACATATGTATGAAACAAGTGATTTTTTAGCGAATAAAAATGTAGCCATAGTCGCTCAAAGTGACTCATGCTTGCAGAATATTGGCGTTATCTGGCTGAGCAAGTGGCGTGTTATCTGCTGATTTAGGAAAAAATGGCGAGTTTGCAAGCTGCAGTTGAGATAAGTTAGTGACATGTATGCTAAGTGTGCCAAAATTGTTGGAGGGATATCTTAGACTACTCAGGAGTTGTTGGATGAGTTTTTCAATATCAGGGAAGTTGCAGTTGAGTTTTATGTTACTTGCTGTGTTGTTTATTGCTTCGTCGGTTTTCACTTATCGCACTACCAATGTGGTGGAGCAGCATACAACGTCGCTACTTACTCGTGATTTGCCGACCGTCGATAGTAGCCGAGCCATTCAGCAGTCCATTCAAGAAGTTATCTCTACCCTGCGCGCATACATGCTGCTGGGTGGAGAAGAAAATAAGCGAGAAACCCTCCATCAAGCTCTGATCACCGTCCTGTCTCGCACAGAAGAAGCGCTACCACGTTTGCAATCGCTGATTGCCCCTGAAGAATTTGAGGCGTTGTCGCAGCAGTGGCAAACGGTGGTCACTTTGGTTAATCGTGTGGTTGAGTTGAGTCACACCGATGAAAACTTGCCAGCGCACAGCTTATTCCTCAACGAAGCCGCGCCAATCGCCGAAGTGGCTTTGGATCAGATCCAAGGTCTGATCAACGATGAAGCGGGCAACCGAGAAGGCGGTGAGCGTAAGCGCCTGTTCAAAGTGTATGCGAACAGCTACACCTCACTCGCTAACGCACTCTCCGCAATGCGAGATTATCTGCAGTACGGAAAGCCAGAGCACCTAGAGAAATATCAAGACTTTATCGCTTTTCATAATCAATCCGTCGCGGAAATTGAGCAAAAAAGTGAGCTGATGTCAGAAAGTGATCGCGATTTGTGGTCACTGTTTAAGGAGATGCAACAACTCTATTTCCCGCTCGCTGAGCAAGTTATTGCCCTGCGAAATGCCCCTAACTGGAACCAAAGCAATCAGATAATGGCCTCAGAGCTGGTGCCAACGGCGAACAAACTCAATCAACGGTTAGAGCAAGTGGTGCGGAGTCAACAGCAAAAAGCTGATCTCAGTGGAGCAGGGATCCGTCAATCGATTCAACAGGTGGTGATTTCTCTGGCGATTGCCGTTGTACTAACCGTACTTGCCGCTGTTGTGTTGTCAGGATACTTAGGCCGGAATATTGGTCGGCGAATTGCGCTGGTGTCTGAGCGCGCCAGCCGCATCGCTTCGGGGGACATCTCGCAAGCGCCTTTGATCGTCGAAGGAACGGACGAATTGGCAAAACTCACCGATTCGGTAAACCGAATGAATCACTCTTTGTCCTCAATCGTCCAAGGGGTGACAGACAAAGCCGTTTCGGTGGACGCTAGCATGAGTAAGCTGTTGAAGGCGAGTGAGAAAACCCTCATACAAATAAAAAGACAGCAAGCGGATATGGTTGAGGTGGGGCATGAAGTCAATGGGGTGGCTGATGCCGCGACCAATACTTTGCTTCAAGTGGAGTCATCAGCGCAAAGTCTGGCGGATTCAAAAGAGAAGATTTCTCAGGGACATCAAGCCTTAGATAGAAATCAGCAGACGATGCAAGCACTCAATCAAACCATTCAAAGCGCCGCAAAAATGGTGGCGGAGTTAAGCCAAGCGAGCGAGCAAATCGGCAAAGTGACAGAGGTAATTGAAGGGCTGGCCGAGCAAACCAATTTGCTGGCGCTAAATGCCGCGATTGAAGCGGCTCGCGCTGGAGAGTATGGGCGAGGATTCGCGGTGGTGGCTGACGAAGTGCGTTTGCTTGCCAGTCGGACCACGGAATCGACCAGTGAGATCAATACGATTGTCAATGCCATTCAAAGCTCGACAGGCTTAGTGGTAAAAGAGATCGAAGCCAGTCAAACACTGGCGTCTAGTGGCGAAGAACACATAGAACAAGCGGTAACCAAGCTGCAGGAGAGCGTTGAGCAGATCAATCTGCTCAATCGGCAAATCAGTGAGCTCGCCCAAGCAGCGCAAACGCAATCGGAGGCGACTCAATCCATTACCCAGTTGATGGCTGGTGTGCAGGAGTCGGTGTCTGGTGTAGCAGAAAACAGCGACGCCTCCAATCTTTGTGCCCTGCAGGCCAAAGAAAAAGTGAATGAATTAAATCGAGAGGTTTCACAGTTCAAAGTTTAATGACCTTTTGCCTAAGTTTTGTTGTTGAAAAAGCAAAAAATTGAACGACACTTAGCGTTAAATTCCAAAAATATTTAAACGATGAAGGACTTGCTCAATGCATGTCACGCTTTTGATACGTGTTTTATTGAAATTTGTCTTATTTGCTCAAGTTGTGCTTTGTTTTAACACCTTGGCTGCTGAGGAAGATTCAGTAAAAAAGAAGCTCAGAGTGGCGAATTCGACCTCTTGGAAGCCGTTTTCCTATGTGGCTGAAGATGGCTCCAAGCGCGGTATTTTGATCGATCTCTGGCAACGTTACGGCGAGAAAAACGGGGTGGAGATCGAGTTTGTCTTGGCGGATTGGAATGACTCTATTCTTGCGGTTCGGGAAGGAAGAGCCGATGTCCATGCCGGATTGTTGTGGTCAGATAAGCGCGATACCTTTTTCGATTTTGCCGATGCGATCATGACCATCAATACTCAGCTGTATCTCAGCCAAAGAATCATCACCTCTGATCTTAACGAGATGCTGACGGGCCAGAATGCGCAAGGGATTGGTGTAGTTGAGGGCGGTTATGAAGAATATTTTATGGTAAAAACCTATCCGGCGGCGAGGTTGGTCAAGTACACAAATAACCGTTTGATGATAGAAGCGGCTTTTCGCCACGACATCGACGCTTTTGTCGCCGATCTGCAAGTCGCGAATTTTTACTTGTACACTTCAGATCAATCCACTGCATTTGTGCCCGCACTGTATCTTTACTCTGGGGAGATTCGTCCCGCCGTCGCCGAAGGTAAACAGAATCTGCTCCAAGAGTTAGAGCGCGGTTTTGAGCGAGTGGGCGATCGCGAAATGGATAAAGTGATCGCCAGTTGGAGCACAATTCAAACCGTGTATCCCAAATTTTTGTTTCCCGCTGCATTGGCGCTGGTTGTTGTGTTGTCCTTTAGTTATATCTTACTTCTCAAGCGTACCGTGAAGTTAAGAACGCAAGAGCTGCAAACTGCGAATCAAAATTTGCTCGATATTTCTCGGCGTGATCATTTAACCCAAATTAGTAATCGACGCTTTTTTATTGAGCAACTAGAAACGTTATCGACAAAGGACACTTCGGTTGCGGTGTTGATGTTTGACATCGATGACTTCAAGAAAATTAACGATGAGTTTGGCCATGCCACAGGCGATGTGGTGATTCAGCGTGTCGCAAGATGTGTCGAGCATGAGCTACCGGATAATGCGCTATACGCCAGAATCGGTGGTGAAGAGTTTGCCATCGTATTGTGTGGTTTACCGTTTGCCAATGTTGAGCAGCTGACAAAACGCTTGTGTGTCGCGGTGTCTGATATCACTTTTATCCAAATGCCCGACAAGGTGACGATCAGCCTCGGATGTGCGTATTATCCCTACGTACGACAGAGGATGGATTTAAATACAGCAGACAATCTGATGTATCAAGCGAAAAGGCAAGGAAAGAACTGTGCCGCAGTCGCTCAGATTGAACTATGAGAGCAATATCTGAGCACTTGGAAAATGTTTGACTATGATTTAACCGTTTGAACTAAAAAGGGCTTTCCTTTTTTATTAGATGTGGCATAGTAACTCCCGTCTTCACGATGCGCGGGCATCGTATAATGGCTATTACCTCAGCCTTCCAAGCTGATGATGCGGGTTCGATTCCCGCTGCCCGCTCCAAGTTTTCCTCTTCTTACTCCGCCAAATCTAATTCATATTGAGCATATCGTTTCGATTTTTCGTTGTGGTCTACCCTTGGTTTCTCTGCGAGACTAACACAAAATGCGTGCTAGATAGCTATTCACGGTATGGTAACGTTGCGGTAGGTCGCGGTTTCTTTTTTGCACCAAATATAAGGTTTCTCTCACTTCCGTTTTTGGACTGACAACGACTAGGCTTTCGCTATCGACAAAGTTTGTGATGGCACTTTTTGGCAGCACGGTAAATCCCAAACCTCGAGAAACCGGGAGTAAGATTTGGCTCAGTTGGTTGACGTAGCCCGATTTTGGCAGCTTATCTAGGTTGATCTTCGACAGCGACTCCAGCTCACACGCATTGAAATAAATGGATAAGTAATGCTGGGCATCAGGATGATCAATCACCCCAATATCGCATAGCAAGTCGGCGTTAATTTCACTTTCTTTATAAAACTTTGGTAAGACCAAACATAAAGTCTCGCTGCCGAGAACAGTGCTTTGAAATAGCCTTTCGTCGGGCTTTTGGGTGACAATCCCTAAGTCAATCATATCTGTCTGCAGATCATTGAAGATTTTCTGGTTGGGGGCGGCTTCAAGATGGATCTTTAAATCAAGATGCGCTTGCTGCAACGACAGCAACTGTGGATAGAGTTGCAATGCCAGTGAACCTGAACAGGATAACTTACACAGACCAGCAAATGGATTATCAAACTCTAGGCTAGCAAACAAACGTGCTTCAGCATCGGCGCTCTTTACGGCGTGTTCATAGACCAATTTTCCTTGCTCTGTGAGTTCAAAGGTTTTATTGATTCGCTGTATGAGCGCATGACCGCAGAGCTCTTCAAGTTTTCGAATGTGCTGGCTGACCCCAGGTTGGGTCATATGCAGCTTTTCTGCCGTGTGAGTAAAGTGCCCCACATCAACTAAGGTTTTGAACGTGTTCAGCCAGATTGGATTGAGCATAGAGGTGTCCTTCATACAACCAAAAATGGATGGGGTGTCATATTTGTTTTAAGGTAACCCATAGAAAGCAACATAAAAGAAGCACTGTGCAGAAACAAGTAAGGATTAGCTAATTGCTAATCCTCAGAAGTGGTAATGCCAAGTGTACTTGGTGGGCTATTCGTAATCGGAAGCGTAGGTTTCTTCATACGAGTGGGAATAAAGCTCAAAGAGATTACCAAACGGGTCTTCTAAATAGACCATCTTAGCGGGCTTTGTATCGTCTTCTGGATGGTAACGCATCACATCCATACGCACTTTCCCACCAAATTTTGTCACTTTCTCCATCACTCCTGCAAAATCGTCGGTTTGCAGGCAGAAATGGAAAATACCTAGCCGAGAGAAGTCTACGCCATGGCGCTCTTGGCGTTCTCTCATTTCAAACAGTTCGACACCAATACCATCTGTCGTGGTGAGGTGCGCAATGTTAAAACCTTTAAAACCCTCACCAAAAACCGCGATACACATACGGCCAATCGCCGTTTCTCGTTCTTCAATCACTTTTGTATTGTTCATGACGATTTTTAGCCCCAAAGCTTGAGTATAGAACTCCACCGCTTGGTCCATATCGCCCACCATGATGCCGACGTGATTCATTTTCATCACTTTCTCCAAATGCTAATTTTCTGAGTACTTGCGACCGATAGAGAAAGTCTATGTGAGCATGCTTGAGATGTTAAATTATCAAATATTCTAAAAATAATAATGAAAAATTATCATCTCCAACCATTCAAAGATAAAGTGGCGTGAAATCATGCCACTCTTCAGGTAACAGAGAGTTAACTAAGCGGAATACTTTTCGCGTTTTTGGAGAAAGATGCTGAACCGCAGTGCCGTAATGTTTTCGGTAGATGTGCTCTAACACTCCGCGTTGCTCGAGCTTTTGTAGTCCTTGTTCGAGATCTTTTTGCAGTTTGGTTTGGCTCGGATTCAGATAAAAGACGATAGGTAAAGGATAGAAAAACATCAGACTGGGCTCTATGACGAGCCGACTGGCCTCTTGTGGATGGTCATCAAGTAAACTTTGTGCTTCGTTGATGCCGAGCGGGATAAAATCACACAGCCCTTCTTGTAGAAGTAAAAATTGTTGTGCCAGCGTTCCTTGTTCCAATACCTGAAAACCATTTTGCCGCAAGAGTTCAGCGTCTGCCCAAGTGCCGGGAATGCCAGCGATACGCTGTTGCAACTCAGAGAGCGATAAGTGGGCAAATTGATCCTGTTCATCACGGCGTACAATCAAGACACGACAACCCAAGATGCCGCCGCAAATGGCGTGAGGCACCATCAGGTATGTTTCTTTGGCAAATTTACGGTTGCCCGCGACCGTGGTAGTGAGATCAGTGCCTGACGCAAAAATATTGGCCTCATCGGTGGCGAGAGGGTAGTCCGTAGTATCATGGACAATGTTGCAAGGCAGTTCTTGAGCTTGCAGTACAGCATGAAGTACATCGATTTCGTGCTGTTGTCTTGTCCACGATTTGTTGCCATTCCAGAAATTGAGCATAGTGAGTCACTCCAACTTGTAGTCTAACCTTATCATTTCACGGAATATTTAATAAAGAAAGCGCTTTCTTATTGTTTAATGACAAACAATAAGAGAAATGGAGAGTCACGGCGATGATTCTATCTCTTTGCGGAGAATAAACGTTTGTTACGTCACAAAATTCATCATAAATGGCATATTTTAAGTTTTTGATTTTTAAGTATTTTATTTAAGTCCAATAACTGGACATGGTTATAACTTATTGATATGTATAAGTTAAGTGAATCTGTGATCTCTGGTCGTTTTTATCCATCTCTATTTGAATAGTTGTAGGCAAAGGGGAAGAATGAATTAAAAGAAAGCGCTTTCTTTCTCGTTTTGCTAGTTATTGTGCGTACAACGGGAAGTGAATCAAAAAACAATAAGAAATCGCTTTCATGGGGTGTAACTAAAACAAGGACAATGTGATGCAAAAGAAAACTCTGCTCGCAACTCTCGCTGCCAGTCTACTGTTAACTGCAACGGCCTCTACAGCGGCCGAGATCAAACAGGGTGGTACCTTAACCGTGCCAATCATCAATACGGGGTTTGTCGACAACTTCAACCCTTACACCACCAAAGATCTGCTGCACGGTGTGATGTTTGAACCTCTGTTGGTGTTCAATAACATGACGGGGAAAACGGATTTTCGTTTGGCAAAATCGGTGGCTTACTCGGACGATCTAAAAACCCTCACCCTGACACTGCGTGACGACTTGAAATGGTCTGATGGCACGCCACTGACCGCAGAGGATGTGGTTTACAGCTTCATGCTCACCAAAGATGCGCCAGCGTTTGACCAGAAAGGGATTTGGTCGGCGAAAAATCTGCAAACCATTACCGCCAAAGATGCGACTACAGTGGTCTTTGCACTCAATGAGGCGGACTCGACTTTCGCGTGGAATCTAGAGCGTTACCACATTGTTCCTAAGCACATTTGGTCAAAAGTGGCAGACTTAACCACCTTTACCAATCCAAATCCTGTGGGCAGCGGCCCAATGACGGTAGTGAAATACGTTAAGCCACAGCAAATGGAACTGTGCCGTAACCCGAACTACTACCTTGAAGGTCGTCCATATCTTGATTGCGTCAACTTCCGCTCTTACAACGACAACTCGCAAATTCAACCTGCGTTGATCAAAGGCGAAATCGACTGGGGTTCCAACTTCATTGCGGATGTGGAATCGACGTTTGTCGCGCAAGACAAAGCCAACAACCACTTCTGGTACCCAGCCAACGACGCGATTCACCTGTACGTCAACACCAAAAAAGCGCCGTTTGATGATCTGCGCGTGCGTCAGGCATTGTCAATGGCTCTGGATCGCCAAGAGATTGTCGATATCGCCGCTTATGGTTATCCGACGCCCAACTACAATGTCGGCGGTATTGGTGAACTATACAAAACGCATATCGACCCTAAAATTGGGCAAAAATATGGTTATTTGACCCAATATAACCCAGAAAAAGCGAAACAATTGCTAGAAGATGCGGGCATTGTGGATCGCAATGGCGACGGTTTACGTGACAACAAAGATGGCTCAACGGTTGAGTTTGATATCGAAGTGGTGAACGGCTGGACTGACTGGATCCAAGTGGTGCAGATGGTCACGGAATACTTTGACGAAATCGGCATCAAGGCCAATGTGAAAACCGTGGACTGGGCGGTGTATGACGCTAACTTGAAAGAGAGCAAGTACACCATGTCGATCAACTGGTCGATGGTCGCCACCAACCCAATTTTGGCCTACCAAGAGTACTTCGCGACGTCACGTATCGGCAAAACATGGCACGCGGGCCACGGTGTGAACTCGCCAGAGATCGACAAGTTGATTGAAAGCTTCGGCAAAATCGGCGATGCGAAAGAGCAAGAAGCGATTCTTTCTCAATTGCAGGAATATACCGCAGAAAACCTACCGTTTATTCCTCTGTTCTCTAACCCAACTTGGTTCCAGTACAGCACCAAGAAGATTGTTGGCTGGCCAGATGCAGATCATCCTTATGTACAGCCAGTGTGGTATGACGGCGGTAAGCGCGTGATCATTCTCAACAACTTACATCTGAAATAAGTGGTTTGTGTTTTCAATTGTTAGGAGTCACCGCCACGGTGGTGGCTCCTAGGTTAAAAGGTGTGTTATGTCGTTTTTAGTTCGCCGTTTTGGCTTTTATTTTACTGCCTTTCTGATTGCGATTTCATTCAACTTTATGTTGCCGCGTTTGATGCCAGGGGATCCGGTGGATGCTCTGTTTGCCGCAGCACAAGGTCGAATGGACCCAGCTCAGATGGACGCAGTGCGTGAGATGTATGGTTTTGTCGATGGCAACCTGTTTGAGCAGTATCTGGCTTACATGAAGAGCGTGTTTACGCTTGATCTTGGCCCTTCGGTACTGATGTTTCCGGTAAGTGTATCGGATGTGATTGCCATGGCGCTGCCGTGGACCATGTTCCTTGCGCTCGGCTCTTTGATTGTCGCATTGATCATCGGTGTCAGTATTGGTACCTATGCGTCTTATCGTCGTGAAGGACTGTTTGGCCAAGTGGTGCCACCCGTGCTGGCCTTCATCAGTAACTTCCCTTATGTCGTTACTGCGCTGCTGCTGTTCTACTTCTTCGGTTTGAAACTGGAACTATTGCCGCTGGCGTACACCTACGACCCAGCGTTAGAGCCGGGCTTTAACCTGGAGTTTATCGGCAGCGTCGCCAAGCACGCGATACTTCCAGTGGGTTCGATGGTGGTGGTCGGTATTGCGACTTGGGTGTTTAACATGCGCAATGCGATGATCAACGTGCTCGGTGAAGATTACGTCACCATGGCGGAAGCGAAAGGACTGAGCAGTTTCCGCGTGATGTATCGCTATGCAGGACGCAACGCGATTTTGCCAGTGGCAACCGCGATTGCCATGGCGATCGGTTTCTCCTTCGCCGGTTCGATCATGACGGAAGTGGTGTTCAACTACCAAGGGCTGGGCAACATTCTGCTCAAAGGCATTGTCGCCCGTGACTACCCATTGATCCAAGCCATCTTGTTGATTCTCGTTACCGCAGTACTGACGGCGAACTTTATTGCCGATCTGCTGTACGTCTGGCTTGACCCCCGCATTTCAAACTAAGGTGTACCATGGACAAGACAATCAATACTAATAATGCGTCCGAACCTAGTGAAATGATCGCTCGTGAGCCTCGTTTCTCGTGGAAAAAGACCAAAAAAATACTGGGTAAAATTTACGCATTTTTCTATGGCAACCCGCCAGCCATTATTGGTGGTTTGTTACTGACTATTATCCTGAGCGGTGCATTGTTTGCACCGGTATTGGCAACCCACAACCCAGAAAAGCGCGTTGCTCGCCCGCACGTAGCACCGAATGCAGAATACGTTCTCGGTACCACGCGTAGTGGCCGTGATGTCTACAGCCAAGTGCTGCATGGCGCGCGCAAATCACTCACTGTGGCGATCGCAGCCGGTGTGATTGCCATGAGCCTAGCGGTGATCGTCGGCGTTTCATCCGGCTATTTCGGCGGCAAAATCGATGAGCGTCTTAACTTTCTGACCAACGTGTTTCTGGTTTTTCCCCAGTTGCCCCTTTTGATCGTGTTAGCGGCTTTTCTCGGTCAAGTGGGATCCTTGGTGATCACCGTCTTGCTCGGAATCACGTCGTGGCCTTGGGGCGCTCGGGTCATCCGCTCGCAAACCATGGCGATTCGCAATAAAGAGTTCATCATTTCGGCGGAAGTGATGGGTGAGTCAAAAATTCGCATCATCTTGGTCGAGATCCTGCCAAACCTTGTTTCCATCGTATTCGGCGGCTTCTTGGGTACCGTGATTTACGCCATGGGCGCGGAAGCGGGCCTAGGCATTCTAGGCTTGGGAGATGCAACCGAAGTGAGCTGGGGATCGATGCTTTACTGGGCGCAAACCTCCTCGTCGCTCTACACCGGCGCATGGTGGGAGATGCTGGTACCGGCGTCAGCATTGGCGATTACCGGTGGTGCGTTGGCGCTGGTCAACATGTCCATCGACCAAGTGAGCAACCCGAAACTGCGCACTGGCCCACACATCAAACTGTGGCATCAATTGAAAAAGCAAGCCGATAAACGCCGAGGTCTACTATGAGTCAGTTACTTGAAATCAATAACTTGTGCGTAGATTACGTCTCACCCAATGGCGTGGCACGCGCAGTGAATAACGTAAGCTTAACCATCGCACCTGGGGAAACGCTCGGGCTGGCTGGCGAATCGGGCTGTGGCAAAAGCACCTTAGCGTTTGCCATCTCGCGTCTGCATAAAGCGCCTGCGCTGATCTCGGAGGGGGAAATCCTCTACAAAGGACAAGACGTGTTGAAGATGAATGATCGCCAATTGCGCGATTTTCGCTGGAACGATGTGTCGGTGGTGTTCCAAAGCGCGATGAACTCGCTCAACCCGGTGATCACCATTGGCGAGCAACTGACGGATGTGATTTTGGCTCACCGTAAAGTGCCGTACAAACAAGCCCATGAGAGAGCGGTAGACCTGCTGAAAATCGTCGGCATTCATGGCGATCGTATGAGCAGCTTTCCGCATCAACTCAGTGGCGGTATGAGGCAGCGTGTGGTGATTGCGGTGGCGCTCGCGCTTGAGCCAAAACTGATCATCATGGACGAGCCAACCACGGCGCTGGATGTGGTGGTTGAGCGCGAAATTCTCAACGAGCTGTACGAACTCAAGAGCAAGTTTGGCTTCTCGATTCTGTTCATCAGCCACGATTTGAGTCTGATGGGCGAAATCGCCGACCGCATTGGCGTGATGTACGCGGGCAACCTGATTGAGCTGGGCGAGGCGCAGCAAGTGTTTGGCAATCCACAGCACCCTTACACCAAAGGATTGATCTCGTCATTCCCGACCATTCACGGGCCAAAAGAGCGTCTTTACGGCATTCCCGGTAACCCGGTCAATCTGCTCAATATCCCAACGGGATGTAATTTCCAAGAGCGTTGCGGTGTTTGTGCATCCGTGTGTAAGCAGCAAGAGCCACATCTCAAACGTGTCGGCAACGGCAGCCTAGTCTCTTGTCATTCAGTGTAGTTGGGGGAAATATGCAACAAGTAAACACACCCGAGGTGATTCTTTCGGTTAAGAATCTGGTGAAAGATTTTCCTCTGGGTCAATCGATGAAAAGTAATCTGATGCGAGCGGTGAACGACGTGTCGTTTGAACTGCGCAAAGGCGAAGCGTTGGCGATTGTCGGTGAGTCGGGCTCAGGCAAAAGTACCGGAGCACGTATTTTAACCCGCATCTACGATAAAACCGCAGGGGAAGTGACCTTTAAAGGCCAACCGCTGGCTGATTACATCAAAGAAAATGGTGAGTTGGAATACGCACGCCAAGTGCAGATGATTTTCCAAGACCCCTTTGGTTCACTCAATCCGGTGCACACCATCTATCACCACATTGCGCGTCCGTTGCAGATCCACAAACGGGCCGATAACGCCGCTATTCCCAAACTGGTGTTTGAACTGCTTGAGCTGGTGGGCTTGTCGCCAGCCAAAGAGACGGCGGAAAAATACCCGCACGAGCTCAGTGGCGGTCAGCGTCAGCGCGTGGCGATTGCACGTGCCATCGCTGTTGACCCGGAAGTGATTCTGGCCGACGAGCCGATCTCGATGCTGGATGTGTCAGTTCGCTTAGGCATTTTGAACTTGATGGCGGATCTAAAAGATAAGCACGGCATCTCATTTATGTACATCACTCACGACATCGCAACCGCGCGTTACTTTGCAGAAAAGACCGCGGTGATGTACGTCGGCCACATGGTTGAGTGGGGCGACAGCGACAGTGTGACGCAAAACCCGCAGCATCCGTATTCGCAGCTGCTGCTTTCTGCGGTGCCAGAAGTGGGCAAGGCGGGGAGACGGGAACTGCAAGCGAAAAAAGGCGAGATTCCACTGTGGAAGCCAAGCAGTGTTGGCTGTCCATTCGCGGCTCGCTGTCTGAAAGCGACTGAGCAGTGTACGCACTCGCTGCCAGAAGCAACCCAAATTGCAGAAAACCACTTTGCTCGTTGCCATCACCTTGCTGGGTGATGGTTAGCATCTCTATTTAAAAAAGCGCAAATAGAAAGCGCTTTCTTTAGTCGGAATGAAATTATGAATCTTACACAGGTTAAAAATCAAACAGTCACTGGCTCTTTTGTTGATTTACTTGGCGAGCGTTACTACAAAATCGCCAACGTAGATAAAATGGCCCCGTTTTTTATTAGCGTGGTCTCGTCCAGCGACCATTGGCTGTTTATCTCCTCAACAGGCAGTTTGTCAGCGGGGCGCATTCGTCCTGAAAACGCTCTTTTCCCTTATAAGTCGGTGGATCATATCCATGAAAGTGCGGAAAACACCGGCTCAAAAACCATTATTCGCGTACAGCAAGATGGCCGTTGGGTACTGTGGGAACCGTTCAACCGTTTCCACGATGGCTTGTACCAAGTCGAGCGCAATCTTTATAAAAACAGCATCGGCGACAAAATCGTTTTTGAAGAGCTTAACCACACGTTAAAGCTGAAATTCCAATACACTTGGGCCAGCAGTGACGATTTTGGCTTTGTTCGCCGTGCGCAAATCAGTGATCTCTCTGGCCAAGAGCGTGAGCTCGACATTCTCGACGGTTTGCAAAACCTATTGCCATCGGGCGCGCCATTGGCGGCTCTGCAAACGCGCAGTGCCTTGGTGGATGCCTACAAATGGAATGAACAAGTGGAAGGCACCTCACTGGCGCTCTACACCATGTACGCTAAGCTAAGTGATCGCGCAGAGCCCGCCGAATCACTGTTGGCGACCACAGTGTTTAGCATCGATAACGACGACGGGCAGATTCTGCTCAGCAGCGAACAGTTGGGCGCGTTCCGCTGTGGTGAGCCAATTGCTAACGAGCCACTGACGCGTGGCGTACGCGGCAGCTACTTGATCAACAAAACCATCAAGTTGACAGCAGGTCAGAGTAAGCACTGGCTGATTGTGGCGGATATCGACAAAAACCATTGTGATGTGCGCGCTTTAGAGCAGCAACTTGCGACGCCAGCGAATGTGGAACAGCAGATCGAGGTGAGTATTGCACAGAATCAGCAAGAACTGGTGGCCTTGATGTCGGGCGGCGACGCATGGCAAGTGACCGCAGAAGAGACCACGTTTGTGCACCACTACGCCAACGTACTGTTCAACAGCATGCGCGGCGGCGTGATTGAAAACAACTACCAGCTCGACAAGCGAGATGTGCTGAAAACCATGCGCAAAACTAACCAACAGGTGGTGGCGCGTCAGCAAACCTTCTTCGCTGATCTGCCAGAGAGTTTCACTCACGCAGAACTGGTGCGCCTGGCGAAGCTCACTGGAGACGCGCAGTTGGTGCGTTTGAGTTACGAATATTTGCCACTGACCTTTGGCCGTCGTCATGGCGACCCAAGCCGCCCGTGGAACCACTACGAAATCAAACTCAAAGATGAACACGGCGAACGTCTGCTTTCCTACCAAGGTAACTGGCGAGACATTTTCCAAAACTGGGAAGCGATGGCGCTGAGCTATCCCGGGTTCATCTCTTCGTTTATGGCAAAGTTTGTCAACGCTTCGACCATGGATGGCTACAACCCCTATCGCATCACCAAAGAGGGCATCGACTGGGAACTGTTGGAAGCGGATGACCCGTGGAGCAACATCGGTTACTGGGGCGATCACCAGATCATCTACTTGCTGAAATTCCTCGAGTTAGCGAAGAAATATCAGCGTGAAGAGCTTAGCGAGTTGCTCACTAGCGATCTGTTTAGCTACGCCAATGTGCCGTACGAGCTGTGCGGCGTGGACAAGCTGTTCGCCAATCCAAAAGATACGGTGGCATTTAACTATGCTCGACAAAAGCGCATCGAAGAAAAAGTCGCGCAACTGGGCAGTGATGGCCGCTTAGTTCTCGAAGGGGAAGAGAGCGTTTACATGGTGAACTTGTGTGAAAAAGTGCTGGTGCCTCTGCTGTCGAAACTGAGCAATTTGGTACTGGATGGCGGTATTTGGCTAAACACTCAGCGCCCGGAATGGAACGACGCCAATAACGCGATTGTCGGCAATGGCCTCTCTATGGTTACCTTGTACTACATGCGCCGTTATGTCGCCTTCTTGCAGGGATTAATGAGCGAACTGCCGTCATCTGTCTCGATGTCGAAAGAGGTGTTTGATTGGATGCTCGCCATCACCCGTATTTTGCAAGACGCAACCAAAGAGATCCGTCAAGGTACGGTGAACCGTCAGACACGCAAAGCGATTTTGACCCTGCTAGAAAAATCGGCCGATGACTATAGACAGCGCGTTTACCGCATGAACGGCTTCTCGGGCAAAACCAAGGTGGAGAAAAGCGCGCTAGAGAAACTGCTGGAAGCCAGCCTTGTGGTACTTGATTCGAGCATCGAAAACAACTTGCGTGAAGATGGTTTGTACAACGCTTACAACATCCTGACTTACTCGGGTGAAAGCTTAAATATCGAGAATCTCTACCCTATGCTGGAAGGGCAAGTGGCGGTATTGAGTGCGGGTGTGCTGACTCCGAAACAAGCCGTTGAGTTGTTGGATAAGCTGTTTAGCAGCGACATGTACCGTGACGATCAGCAAAGCTTTATGCTCTATCCAGATCGCCAGTTGCCCGCGTTTGTTGAGCGCAATCGCATCGCGCCTGAGCAAGTTGAAGAAACTCGTGTCATTAGCGAGATGCTAGCGAAGGGTGATCAACGAATTGTGCAACGCGACATTCAAGGCGATTGCCATTTCCACGCTGCGTTTGAAAATGTCGATGGGCTGCGCAAGGCAATCGCACAGGTAAAAGCAGACTATCCTGAGCTTGGCAAAGAGCAGTGGGACGAGCTGAATGCGCTTTACGAGCAAGTGTTCAACCACCGCGCCTTTACTGGCCGCTCCGGCACCATGTTTGGTTACGAAGGTTTGGGTTGTATCTACTGGCACATGGTCTCCAAACTGCTGCTGGCAGTACAAGAAAACTACCAGTTTGCATTGGAACAAGATGCAAACAGCGATGAAACCAAGCAGTTGGCGCACTACTACTACCGCGTTCGTCAGGGCATTGGCTTTAATAAAACGCCGCAAAATTACGGCGCGTTCCCGACCGACCCATACTCACACACGCCAAAACACGCGGGTGCACAGCAGCCGGGCATGACAGGCCAAGTGAAGGAGGAAGTGTTGACGCGCTTTGTCGAACTGGGCATCGAGGTCAAAGAAGAGGCGATTCGCATTCAGCCGACATTGTTGAGGAAGCAAGAGTTCCTTACCCAAGCGACCACGTTTAGCTGTTTGGCGCTGTCGGGTGAAAAGCGCAGTTATGTGCTTGAAGCGGGTCAGCTTGCGTTTACCTATTGTCAGGTACCGTTTATCTACCAGATCAGCGAACAGGCGCAAGGGCATATTGAAGTGATGATGAACGATGACAGTGTGCAGCTTTTTGATCAACTGGAACTTGACCGAAATATCAGCCAAGCGATTTTTGCTCGCACGGGTGAAGTGGAAAAAGTGCTGGTGAGCATACCAGAATCCATGCTTTATCGCGGTTAAATTCTACAAATAAGCCGATGAAAACAAAATGGCCTCACTAAGATGTGAGGCCCTTTTTTCTTTTACTAACGTGCTTTTACTAACATGCTCTTACTAACAAAAGATCAAGGCGGGGAACTCGCTGCTTTTGGATTGAATCGTCGCCGTCTATTGGCAGGCTTTCACCGAATCTCGCACCACCAGCTCTGGCGTCAGTTTGTGCTTTAGTGGGTAGCTCTGCTTGTTGACCAGCGCCAATACCCCTTTGGCGGCTTCGCAGCCCATTTCCATCACAGGGAAGTTCACCGTGGTTAAGCGTGGGCGAATGTGCTGGCTGTGAGTATCGTTATCAAAACCGACCACAGAAAGATCGTCGCCAATCGCCAATCCGCGTTCTGCGGCCACGTCATAAACTGCGAGAGCAATGTTGTCGTTTTGGCAGAAAATGGCGCTGATTTGTGGATCGCGATCGAGCAGACGGCGCGCCGCTTCATGGTTGCCTTGGTGGTCAAAACGTCCTTCAACAATCAAGTTAGCATCATAAGCAATACCAAACTCGGCCAGCGCATTACGATAACCTTGCAAGCGCTCTCGGCTATCGCCTTTGCTCAGTTGTCCTGTAATACACGCCACTTTCTTGTGACCATGTTCTAGAAGGTGTTTGGTCGCCAAATAGCCGCCGAGTTCGTTATCAATAAAAATGCAGTGATCGGCAATTTCAGGAATGTAGCGGTTCAAAACAATCGTGGCGTTTTGACGCTCAACCACCTCAATCAGTTCATCATCAGAGAGCTTGTCGGAATGAACAATCAAGCCATCCACTTGCTTTGAGCGCAGGAAGTTGATCGAATCTTGCTCTTTGGTGTGAGATTCCTGACCACTGGTGACGATCAAGTGAATGTTGTTTTGTCTTACAGTATTTTCCGCGTGGTGCATGAGTGGTCCATAAAATGGACCATCCAGCGAGCCGACTAACATGCCGATGCTGTTAGAGCGGCTTGAAGCGAGCGCCTGTGCAAAGGCGTTCGGTTTGTAACCGAGCTTTTCAATCGCTTCGAAGACTTTCTTACGGTTGGCTTCTTTTACCGTTGGATGGTTATTAAGTGCTCTTGAAACCGTTGATTGAGAGACATTCGCCAGCTCAGAGACTTCTTTAATGGTGATCAATGGAACTCCCCTTATGTTGCCTTTTGAGTTCAAGTCGACAGTGTAACCTCGTGTTCTCACAGCACCTAGCGCTCTTGACATCGAGATTAAAAATATTGGAACTGAACAAGGTTCAGCGCATCTGCGTCAAATTCCATCACAATTAAAACGTGGTAGAAGCGATTATAATGTGATCTATGCATAAAGAAAGCGCTTGCTTGGTGATAAGGGTCGCGTTTTATACGATTTATAGCCGCTACAATGGTCAGTAACGGTGTGTTTCATCGATTGCAATATAACGTACCGCTCATAGTGGTAACAAATTGGTTTCAATGTTATGGCTTTATTAACATTTGGAGCTATTTTTTAAACTTATAAAGAAAGCGCTTTCTTTATGGCTTGCCAAAGTCGAAAGCATTTAATCCAATCGTGATCGCCTTGTAATCAAGGGCTTAGGGACAAAAGGGAGAACCACAGTGGTCAATCAATTTCACTTCATAAAATCGAAACTTGCGCTCGGCGTTGCTATAGGCCTCGCTTTCGCTTCTCAAGCGCATGCCGCGGAGATGAGTAGCATTGAATTTCATGGGTATTTTCGTGCTGGTGTGATTAATAGTGTGGAGAATGATCTAAAACGCTCTAATTTTGCTGGTCAGAAGGAAACGTTAGGTCGTTTAGGCATTGAAGCCGACAACGATTACAAAGCCAACCTCGTTAGCAATTGGGACTTTGACGACGGTAGAAATTTCCGTATTAATTTTGGTGTTGGAGCAAAAGGGAAAGAAGCAGGATTATCCTCCAGCGCGGATGGATTTGATGCCGCGATCACTAATGCGTTCGTTGAGTTAAAGGGTGTTTCACCAACGGGAACGTTTTGGGCTGGTAAGCGCGAATATGGTAAGAGCGATAATTATATTTTCATGACCGACTTCTTTTACACAGATATGTCCGGTATAGGGATTGGCTTAACGGATTTAAGCCTTTTTGGCAATGAATTTGATCTTGCGTATATAGCCAGTGATCGATATGACGAAAATACAGACCGATGGGCAGATTCTCCAACACAAGTTGGTAACAATGGAACTAACTTAAATAATCTTCTCCATGCAATCCATATTGGAACCAGTTTTGATAATCTCTCTGTATCCGCTTTATTAAAGACGATGCCAGACAACTGGGATGCACAGGGGAAAGAGTGGGCTGAAACCGGTTTTGATTTAACACTGACGTATAAAATGTCGAGCTTCTTTGGTCTAGCTGGCAATGGCTTTTCAAATATTATCGCTCAAGCGGGTAAAGGTTTGGGTGCTGGCAATTTGTTGGGTGGCACCATAACGGACTACAACGCTTATGCTCCCGGATCTTTAGCTCAGGGGCAGCATGACGACTGGGGTGCGGCAGGCGATGCGCGTCAGCTACTCTCAAAAGTAGAGGATGATGATACCTCTGCAAGAGTGATGCTCTGGGGGGGCTATACTTTTGATAACGGAGTCGGGTTTTTCCCATCCATTCAAGGTCAGTATAACCATATGGCGTCAGGGGATGCTCGTTCACAGAGCGACTACAACTACTGGTTGTCTGCAATGACAAGAATGACAGTGCCTGTTAGTTCTCATTTCTACGTTCAAGGTGAAGTAGGCTACGCATACAACAATTGGGGTGGGAGTTCGTGGAACCAATCTAAGTTGACCATTGCACCAACGTTTATTTTGCCAACCTCCGTTGGAGTGAATCCGGAAATCAGACTATTAGCCTCATATTTACCTAAATCTTGGACTAATTTAAATGAGGTTTCAGGTAAGCCTGAGGATGACTTTATTGTTGGCTTCCAAGCTGATCTTTGGTGGTAAGTTAATTACGTTAAATGAAATAGCATAAGAAATTATTTAATTAATTTAACTTAAATTTAATTTATATAAGCAGTAAAGCTAAATAATTAAATTTCGAATTTTTATTCGCTCGTAGTCGCTCTTTATTGAGCGATGAGTGACGATTGATCACAACCAAAATTATCATGGATATATTTTAAGGACATTTGGATGAGCAACGAAATAAAGCATTTCAGGCTGACTAATCTTGTGTTGGCCAGTGCGATAGCATTATTGATCAGTGGATGTGGTGAAGAGAGCCTAACGAATCCACCGACAACCCCTGAACCACCAACGACAAATCCGCCAACCACGAACCCAGGTACGGACTTCGTGATTTTTCAAGATCAAGTTAATAGTGCTTGGCCAGCATGGGATTGTTGTGGTGGTACGACACCCACCAATCCCGTGGAGCTGGGGGACTATGGCATTGTGACGGAGTTTACTGTGGGAGCAACACCGGCCGTTTTGGGTTTTGTTCGCTCTCAAACTGCAGGGCCACTCGATATTAGTGCGTATCAAGCCAAAGGGACGGTTGAATTTGATATCAAATTGATGAGCGCGCCGATTGCTGGCCCGACCAACTGGTTTATCAAGTTGGAAAGCAATGGTGGGGCGATTAATGCAGGCAGTGAAGAAGCGGAAGTATCGATCACCGCACCTCAGGTCAACACATGGCAAAAGGTCGCCATCCCGGTGGCGGACTTGGCCAACTTAGGGCTTGATCTGACGAGTGTGGATAACTTCTTGATTTATCCAGCTTGGGGTACAGGAGAAGGGGCGGTATATCGCGTTGATAATATTAAGTTTATCCTCGACGGCGTGACGGAGCCGCAACCAGATCCTGACCCGACACCAAGACCCGATGCAGACAGCGGACTTAAACTGGATCTCACTCAAGCGGTGACGGATTTCGGTGGTTCGGTCTCTCAGTTGGGGGTTGCCGATCCTGCGGTTTTAGCCGCCGCATCGTCGAGCAGTCAAATCATCAAAACCACCAAAACCGACGGCGCTGAAACGTGGGCCGGGACAACCTTGGGCGATCTGGCAGCGATTCCGTTTGCCGACGATCGGCAAAAAGTCTCCGTGTGGATCTACTCTGAAGAGAGCAGCATACCTGTATTGCTCAAGCTTGAAGACCAAAATGACGGAGAAAAATTTGTCGAAGCGCTGGCGACAACCACGATTGCGGGCGCTTGGGAAAAAGTGACGTTTGATTTCTCGCTTCCTCACGCTGGCGTTGTGGATTCCAGTGTCGTTTACGATAAGAAGTCCATTTTCTTCGATTTTGGCCAACCGGGCACTGGGACGGTGTTCTACTGGGATGACATGACTTTCGTTGATGCCGATAGCACAACCAATCCCGATGAACCGGATTTACCCACCGATCCTGCCCAAATCACACTATTTAACGATGCAGCTAATCCCAAATGGGTGGCGTGGGACTGTTGTGGTGGCTCGACACCTAGCGTTATCACAGACTCAGATAGCCAATATGGTGAGGTCACGGAGTTTGTGATTAACGGCCCCACCGTGGTTGGTTTTTCATCGCGCGCTGATGCCGGTGCTGTTGATGGTCAACCAATCGACGTGAGTGCTTGGCAGGACAAAGGAACGGTTTCTTTTGACCTCAAACTGACCAATGATGCGGGCGCGACGGATTGGAAATTTAAAGTGGAGTCTGTGAACGCAGCAACGGCAGTGGAAATGAGCTTGGTTGAAGCACCTGAACTGAATACGTGGAAGCATTACCAATTTAGTCTCAATGATCTTGCCAGTGCGGGATTAGACCTAACGAACATTGACTTGCTGATGATCTTCCCTGCATGGGGCTCGGGTATTGGTTCGAGCTATCTGGTAGATAACGTGGTCTTCTCCTCAACCGGTGCAACGTCGCCTTCAGATCCCACTGATCCGCCACTCCCACCAACACAAGATGGTGCTAATCTATTGATTAATGGCGATTTCTCCTCAAACAAGCTTGACCCTTGGTATCAAGTTGGAGCGGGCAGCGTTGAAGTGATTGATGGTGTGTTGAAGACAGCGGCGTATTCAGGGGGCGAGGCGCGCATTAAGCAACAGCGAATTGGTGCTGGTCAGTTGACGGCCAATCAATCTGTCACTGTGACTTTTAAGATGAAAGGTGAGCTTAGCGATGGCGGCGTGGTTAACGGTATTGTTCACACTGAATCGCCAGCAGGGGTATCGGGTACTGAAGTTCTCTCGTTGCCTGCACCGACATCTGAATGGGTGGAACACAGTTTCACGTTCAACATTGGTAACGATCCAGAATGGGGTCTTGGCCTAACGCTTGGTGGTGTGTGCGGTGCGGTAGATAGCTGTACGGCAAAAGTCGAGTTCGATGACATACGCCTTATCGCCGTTGTGACGCCACCAACAACAGACCCCGATTTGCCAAATCCAGACCTACCACCGGTCGACAACACCGGCAACTTACTGGTTAACGGTGACTTTGCGGCAGATAAACTCGACCCATGGTTTCAAGTGGGCGGTGGTAGTGTTTCCGTGATTAATGGCTCCGTTCGCACATCTGCGGGTTCCGGCGGAGAAGCTCGAATCAAACAACAGCGTATTGGTCAAGGGGCGTTAGTTGCAAATCAATCTGTTACGGTCACGTTTAACATGAAAGGGCAAGTGACCGATGGTGGTGTGGTCAATGGTGTGATTCACACAGAGTCACCTGCCGGCGTTTCTGGTACAGAGGTGCTCTCTTTACCTGCGCCAACCAATGAGTGGGTAGAGCACAGTTTTACCTTCAATATTGGCAACGATCCTGAGTGGGGTCTGGGCTTTACCCTTGGTGGCGTATGCGGTGCGGTAGCGGGCTGCTCGGTTGCCGTCGACTTCGACAACATCCGCTTAACAGCAAACTAATCGGTCGGTCTGTGCGTGTGATTTCACAGACCTAATTCAACGATCACTATCGATGATGACGTCTCAAAGAGTTAGGAAACAGAGATGAAAAAACAGAATTTGAAACTCCTCGCTTTCGCGGTTAGCACACTGTTGTTAAGCGGCTGTGGCGATGAAGCCTTGAGCAGTAATCCCGGAACAAATGATGGCAGTGGAAGCGTCGTGCTCGCGCCACAACCTAAACCGACTCAACAACCCACCTCGCGTAATGGCGACGCCTTATTAGGTAATCCTCAATACCCGGCTATTTCTTATGGGGCTTGGCGGTCAAATGTGCGTGAATCGGGGGATAAAGTTCCGAGTGTTGCGCAGCAGATTGAAGATATGAAAATCCTCTCTGCACTCGGCATTAAGGTTATCCGTACTTACAACACCCAAGGGTTTATTGGCACGGACGGTAAGTCCAACACGGAAAACCTGCTGGAGGCGATAAGCCAACTCAAGCAGCAAGACCCCAATTTTGAAATGTATGTCATGCTCGGCATTTGGATTGATGCTTTGAACTCATGGACCAATCTCACTGTTGAACATGACAAAGACAATCCGAAGAATTTTGATGAAATCGCCAAAGCAAAGGAGCTTGCGCTCAAGTATCCCGATATCGTTAAAGTATTGGCGGTAGGTAACGAGGCCATGGTGGATTGGGCGCCGTACCATGTCACACCGCAAATCATCCTTAATCATGTTGAAGATCTGCAACAGTGGAAGCTTGGCAGCGAATCGACCAAGGACATTTGGGTTACCTCTTCAGACAATTACGCGGTTTGGTCTGGTCAAGATGCCAATGGCAATCAGAGTGAACAGGCGGTGTTGAAAGCCCTGATCAAAGCGGTGGATTATGTGTCACTGCATACCTATGCGTTGCATGATACTCACTATCATCCCGACTTCTCACAGCAGTGGAAAGTGCCGCAAAGTGAGCAGAATCTTACCAAGCAAGAGCAGATTGACTCGGCCATGGATCGTGCCTATCAACATACATTAGGTCAGATACAAGTAGCGCAGAGTTTCATCAATCGTGTTGATGCAATGAAGCCCATTCACCTAGGTGAAACCGGTTGGTCCTCCATCTCGACTGATGGGTTGGGAGTTGGAGGCACACAAGCGGCTGATGAGTATAAACAGAAGCGTTTTTATGACGACATGCGCAACTGGAGTGATCAATTTGGTGCCTCGCTGTTTTTCTTTCAGGCTTTTGATGAGCCATGGAAAGGGGATGCCAACAACCCATCACATTCGGAAAAGCACTTTGGGCTTATTGATATCAATTGTTCCGTGAAGCATGTGCTTTGGCAGCAAGTTGGTGCACTAAACAATCTGGGGTTAACCAGAGATTGCCCGGGAGCAGGCTTTACAGCCAGTTACTCGGGGGATTTCGCAACCTTAATGGACGCGGTTTTAGCACCACCTAAAGCGCCGATTGACACGCCACCCGCCGAGGGAGAGTTCAAAGTGCTGGGCAACAATGTCTATTCGGGCGCCAGTGTCTATGGTTGGGACAACCCCATTACGGCTTGGGCTGGTGTCAATGATGAGACTGGCGTTTTGACTGTGGCGGCCGATCCGGCGTTAGCGGCGGTTTGGGGATGGGGCGCAGGCATTGGCAATAGTGCCAATCCGACCAATCTTTCTTCCTCCAGTAAAATGACCTTTGAGATCCGCGGCCTCGATGGCGGTGAGAGCCAGCTTGCGACATTTGGTTTTTACCTTGGTTTTCAAACCGCGGCGGGCGGCGGCAGTAACCATTGGGTACGTTTTAATGCAGGACAGGGTTACACACTGAGTAAAGATTGGGTCAAGTACACCATTGATCTCAACAAATTTTCTCAGTTTTCCTCAGCTGATCTAACTAAGGTCACCTCGCCATTTACTATCGCTGATATCTATGAAACGTCGGGTGGCAGCGCGCCAACTCGCAGTGATATCGAGGTGAGAAACATCTCTTGGCTTGAATAGTCAACCTTGTTTAATCGGGGATATCGCAAGCTATCCCCACCATAGCCTATTTACACTATTCGTATCCGATCAAAAACGTATCGGAGGGAGATCTATGTTAACTATCAAGTATTTACCCCGTTTAAAGCCAAAGGGTTGTGTTGAGAAAGCGAGAAAACCACCCCGTATTTTTTACCTGTTGGCCCTGCTTTTGTCGAATACTGTGTATGCGGGCTGGGAAGTTCAGTGGATTGATACTTTCGAGGGAGAGGGGGTGAATTGGAGTAACTGGACGGCGCAAACTCAGGCAAATTACAACAACGAGGTGCAATGCTATACCGCCGATGATCACTCCAATCAAAGGAACTACGACGTTTCCAACGGGACTCTTAAGATCATTGCGAGAAAGGAAAGAGTCAATTGCCCCTCGCTCGGCGGCCAAAGCAAATCTTGGACGTCGGGACGCCTTAACTCGAAAGACAAACGCGAGTTTCTGTATGGAAAACTTGAGGCAAGAATTCGTTTTCATAACCTAGAAAAAGGGACTTGGCCTGCATTTTGGATGCTGGAGAACCGCATTGCGGAGCAACCGATAAAAGGCGATGGAGACAGTGCTCAATGGCCGCAAAGAGGGGCTGGGGAAATCGATGTTTGGGAGTGGTATGCGCACCAACCTGATCGCTATATCACCAACTTCTTTAATGCCGAGGGCTGTGGTGCTGAATACCGTTATTCTTATCCAAATGGTGCCGCCGATGTACTGGATTGGCACCGTTATTCGATTGAATGGACAAAGGAGAAAATTGATTTCTTTATCGATCAAACTTTGGTGGTTTCACGAGATATTCGTCAGTGTCAGCAATATCATGAACCGATGTTCGCCTTAATCAATCTCGCGATGGGGGGGATGCTGGGTGGGGCTATTGATCCGAACTTGCAGCAAGCAACCTTGGAAGTGGATTATATCGCACACTGCCAGACGAGTGAGACAAGCCAGTCACTTTATTGTAACGAAGAGGCTCCTCGTAAAGAGCCCAACCAACCAGAACAACCCGCGGTTAATGCCTCATTAAGCATGTATCAAAATGGTCTTGCGACCACAGAGATCAGCCGAACATCAGGGCAAGTGACGGTGCTGGCCGACCTCGAACTGGATCCCGCCGAAGCCGACAATTATAGCCTCTACTGGCAGGCTCAATCGCTACACAACCCAATTATCGACGGTAAGCAATTGCGCTTTGATCCAATCTCGATGGATAAGGGGCAATATCAGGTCGGTTTATCTCTCGTACACATCGATGACCTTGATTCAACCTTCTCAAAACAGCTGTATTTTTCCGTGACTGAGCCAAACAACGCAAACGGGGAAAGTAATACCTCTTCAGCAGGCGCAACACACTTCTTCTCTTTTGCGGCGCTGCTATTACTGGCGATTTGGCGCCGAAAATCCAACCTCTCTATTGATTAATATAAGGAAATAATCTCATGAGAAAGATGCCTTCAATATTGGGTGCATTGCTTTGCTCTACCTTGCTGGCCGGATGTGGTGGTGATTCAGGTACGAAACCGTCACCAG
Organism: Vibrio navarrensis; assembly: GCF_015767675.1. Classification (NCBI taxonomy): domain Bacteria; kingdom Pseudomonadati; phylum Pseudomonadota; class Gammaproteobacteria; order Vibrionales; family Vibrionaceae; genus Vibrio; species Vibrio navarrensis. The sequence continues at coordinate 1,280,246 of NZ_CP065218.1, forward strand.
ACACAAATCTGCCGTCTTTAAACCAGTTAACCGTAGCCATTCGTAATGCCAATGATCAACAACCGATCGGCAATGCAGAGGTGATCGTCACATCTGAAACGCAAAAAAACTATCGCCGCACCACCGATGCACAGGGAAGAGCGCAGTTTCAGTTAGAAAGCGGTCGTTATCAAATCGCCTCTGCTCCAACAGGTTTTCAAGCTGGCCAACTGAATGTCACGTTGGCCGATAGCGATCAGTCGGTCAATCTTGATTTGGAAAAAGAGGCCATTGTGGGTGGATCCGATTTGTATCTGTTTCACTCCGACTATGAAGATTCCCACTACATGCAATTTTGGGGTGATACTTGGGGATCCGGTGCTAATGTAGAAAATATTAGTAACGATGCAACCTTCACTCGTGCTCTTAAGATATCCAGTGGCACGAACTGGGGATTTGGCGCCGCAATCGCTTGGGGAAATGAGCAAGCTAACGCCATTGATGCGCGAGCTTACAACTATGCGCAGTTCTACCTCAAGCCAAGCGGTTTCACTCAGGTGGAAGTGGTGGTTAACGGGTTTAGCATTCCTGAACAGAAAATCACCTATCCAATGAGCGATGGAGAGGCGATCGGCAATGGTTGGCTCAAATTTGAAGTGCCAATTCCCTCAGTGGCGGATTTGAGTTGGTTTGGTCTTGTTTTTCTCTCGGATCAAAACAGCAGCGTGATGCTGAGCAACCTCTCCTTCATTCATAAAGAGGTACAACTCAGCGAACCAACCGGTCCTGCACCCGTGCCCAATGTGACCGACTCACAGGCGTTCTCTATTTTCAGTGATTCACTGCAAGAGGATAAGTTTGTCTCGTTGTGGAATGAGAACTGGTGGAATGCGCCAATTTACTCATCCGGCGTTATCGAGGGCAACCACTACAGTCGTTATGAAATCGCAGGGGCGGGAAGCAATGGCGGTGTTGTAGGCATTCAGTATGGTATTGAGTATGGCAGTGTCGATGTGTCCAAACATGATGTCTGGAATATTGACCTGTATGCCGAATCTGGCATCGATCGTATCTCTTTACAGCTCGTTTCTACCGATGGCTCGGCAAGCTACGAAATTACCAATCCCTTTACTAACCAGTGGGTTAGCTATGCGATTCCGATGTCCAGTATGCTGGCCAATGATCCCAATGCCCTGAACACCAAACAGATGCAAATGGCTGGTATTCAGATGTGGGGGGCGGCAGGAAAAGCGCTCTTTGTCGATGATTTCTATTTCTCTGGCAGCGCAGAGCAACACCAGTTGGCCGTGACTGTCAAAAATGAAAAAGGGCAACCTTTGCAAAACGCAACGGTTTTTGTCGGTCAAGATGGTGAATATGACACCGCATACAAACAGAGCACCAATGCCAGTGGTGTTGCCAGTTTGCAACTGTCAAAAGGCAAGCAAAAGGTCAAAGCCACGGCAGAGGGGTATGGTGTGGCTCAATGGTTGACAACACTAGATAACTCGCTTCAAACAACGATTTCCCTTGAGCCTCTGAAGCCTGGTCCTACAACGCCAGCACCAGTACCAAATGTTGACAGCAAAGCAGTGATCTCGCTGTTTAGTGATGCATTAACGAGTGATTCATGGATAACCTATTGGTCAGATAACTGGTGGAATGCACCCAAGCATGAATTGGTTAATATTTTGGGCAACCAGAGCGCGAAATTTACACCAACACCTGATGGCGTCAGTGGTGGTGTGACAGGAATACAGTATGGTATTGAACGCCCTGTTGATGCGAGTAACAAATCCGGCATGCATCTTGACCTTTATCTCACCTCTGGCATCAACAAAGTACAGTTTCAGTTACTCTCATCTGGCGGACCACTTATCTATACGTTAGATAGTCTAGAGACGGGAAAGTGGCTGTCGGTTGAGCTGCCTTTTACAGCAGCCGATGGTAATAACGCCAGCTTCGATCAAAGTAAGATGCAGCAGTTAGGTATGGCACTTTGGGGATCAACCAGTGATAGCGTCTATTTAGACAATATCTACTTTTACTAGCGCTTAACGCCAAGGCCATTGTAGGACGCGATAAGTGACTATGTTTTATGATTTCGGAGTGTGTTGGTTTGCCTAAGGGATAAAAATCGATAGAACTGTGATTTAGGTTCATCCGGAAAATCGATACTTCGCCTCATGACTGGCTTTGATTTTTAACTCAAAAAATTCCCAATCACGATACCCATAGGCGACTTTGTTCAGCGTCTTTATTCGGTTGTTCACACCCTCTACTCGACCACTATTCATCCTTTCATCATAAAATGCCAATATCCCATCCTTATGCTTCCTCAGGGTCTTAGTAAACTTCTCTAGCATCACAATGCCTGAGTGGTTCGCTTCATCTATCCAGCTTTCTAGCCATCTCTCACCCTCTATCTTTGATGGCTGCGACCACAGCATTCTTAACTTCTCTTTTAAATAATAAACCACCGCTAAGGGCTGATTGGCTGCGAGTGCTCGCTCCAATCTCGCTTGGCCTTGCTCATCTAACCTATCGGGATTACTTACCAATAACCAACGAGTATTCTTAAGGTATTGAGCGTCATTTTTGTTACTCATCGAATTTTGTAGTTCACGCCTGAACTCTGTCAGCTTTTCATTAAAACGCTTCACCACGTGGAAACGGTCAATGACCAACTTCGCCTTCGGGGCGTGCTGTTTTACCGAAGAGATGTATGCCTGTCCCATATCGGTGGCGACGGCTTCAATCGGCTTTTTACAACGCAGCTTCCGTTTCCAAAAACCGTCAAGGCTTTCGGCCTTCTTTCCTTTCTCTGTATAAATGACGGCACTTGTCTTCATATCAATCACAACCGTCATGAAGCCACTTTTTGAGCCACAGTAAATCTCATCAATTCCAATGTGAGTGACGTTTTTAAGACAAGGTTGAGAGTATCGCTTTTGCAGGTAATGCTTCTGAATATCTTTCACTGTATCCCAACAGACACCACATAGCTTGGCAATGGCATTGATGGTGACGTTCAATGCTGACAGCGAGAGAACATACTGTTCAAAGCCCTTTGTGTAACGCACTTTGGGACGAGGAACAAAGTTAAGCGGCAAATACCCGAGTGTATTACAAGCTCGGCATTCAATCCGCTGGTTTGCTATCTGGATGTAACAGGGGCTAGTGCCGATTGGCGTAGCGATGAAACGGCGAACCTTACCTCCTTTTTTTTATGACATCACGACTACGACATGATGGACATTTAATATGAGGATTGTGTGCTACGTGAAAGATGGTCGCGTCACCATCAAACTCTGTAGAGCAATAATGGAAAGGGCCGCGTATTCCAAAGCGATGGTAAAGAAGTGAAGTTGACATTAACTGGCTATTTTTGGCGATATGGTATCAGAAAAGCCATTCAGGTATCGATTTTCCGGATGAACCGTGATTTACTTCAATTGAAAGCGCTTTCTTTTATTGTTGTCATCACAGTTTTGACCATCTCGGAAACAGTAAGATAGTGGCTGAGTCTCCTCTTGGGGGCGTTTCTTGTGGGCCGTCACGTGCCCACATTTTTTCTCGCACAAAGAAAGCGCTTTCTTTGTGTAAGGGATAAACGTGCACATTAGACGAATTAGCATGATGAAATACTCTTGAGGGATAAAACATGAGAAAAAACAAATATTTTCAGTGCCATCAAATCGCCATTGCCATTTCAATCGGTTTGCTAGCGGGTTGTAGCCAAACAGGTTCGAGTGAGAGCGCTTCCGGTACCGATTTTGTTCAAACTAAAAAGCCAGTGATGCTACAAGATAAACCTACGACACCGAGCGCAAAGTGGCAGCTGGTATGGGCGGATGAGTTTGATGGGAGTGAAATCAACAAACGCAATTGGAGCCTTGAACAAAACTGTTGGGGTGGTGGCAACAACGAGCAGCAGTGTTATACCAAGCGCAGTCGCAATGCTTTTGTGCAAGATGGCTACTTGCACATTGTGGCGCACAAAGAGAGTTTCACTGGCCCGGATGATGCCGATGGTAAACCGGGGATGAACAAAACTTTGCCGTTTACCTCGGCACGTCTGCGCTCTAAAGACAGGCGTGACCACAAATATGGCCGCTTTGAAATTCGCGCCAAACTGCCATCTGGTCAGGGAACTTGGCCAGCAATTTGGATGCTGCCGACCGATAACAAATATGGCACTTGGGCGGCCTCTGGTGAAATCGACATTATGGAAGCGGTTAACTTAAAAGCACAATCCGATGCGCCGGGAGCGCAAGCGGGTGATGCTGAAAATCGCATTTACGGCAGCCTGCACTATGGCAAAACGTGGCCAGACAATGTCTACAGTGGTCAAGGCGCTTCGCTGCCGAACAATATCAACCCAGCAGATGACTTCCACACCTATGCGATTGAGTGGGAAGAAGGGGAAATTCGTTGGTACGTCGACAACATTCACTACGCCACACAAACTCAAGATGAGTGGTACAGCCAATACAAAGTCGATGGTTCTTTGGTCAACGCCAAAGGCGCAGCACCGTTTGATGAGCGTTTTCATTTGCTGCTCAACCTTGCCGTGGGCGGCTCTTGGGCGGCCAATGCGAATGAGAAAGGCGTGGACAAGTCGGACTTCCCCAAAACCATGCTGGTGGATTACGTGAAGGTGTATCGCTGCTCGGTTGATCGCTGGAAAGGCAAAGGTTGTGCGAGCATCGGTGAGCAAGCGGTGAAGGTCAAAGGGCATAAAGCCCCAGCGATTTTGGCGCAAGACGATAGCTACGCCGATGGGCCAATGTTGGATATTTTCTCCGATAGTCTCAACAGTAACTTGGCCTACGGCAGCTATGATCCAATGGATATCGTGTCTCACCAAGAAGTGGCCGATGGCGAACACGGTCAAGTGTTGAAGATCACCAAACAAAATGGCGCAGGCAACCTCTATTTCCGCTCACCCACCACCGATGTGAGCCATTGGTTAGAGAGTGGTGAGTTGATCTTTGATATCAAGGTGGAGTCGATGACCGATGGCAGTGAGTTGATGGTGAAAATCGACAGCGGCTGGCCAAAAACCAGTGATATGACGGTGGCACTACCACCGACGGGTCAGTGGGGCGAAGTGCGTATTAAGCTGGCGGATTTGCTGGCGCAGTCCAACCGCTTTGCGGCTGGCAACAAAGCAGATCCGAGTATAATCAATAATTTATTGGTGTTTGAGCCGACAGCCGCGATGACGTTCAGTTTGGACAACATTCGTTTCGAAAAGCGCTAATTGGCGTGTATCAAAAAGCTCGTGGTGAAAATCACGAGCTTTTTCGTTTTTCACTATGATAAGCCGAGAGAAATCTTTTCTTCATTGATTGATTAGTGAAATAGCAATTTGTGATAAATGTCCGAGAAAGCGCTTTCTTTAGTGGGGACGATCACGGTTTTACGGCAGAGGATCCTTTTATACTTTACCTGCACTGAACAAAGCCTTTAAGGCCTTATTTTATTAGCCTTGCTTGATGAAATAGATGTGGAGTGTTGGTCTGCATCTTTTTATATATGTTCAGTTTTTTTATACATAACAAAGAAAGCGCTTTCTTTAAGGGCTGATGATGGAACATGGAGTTAATATGAAACTTTCTAAGCTTACCCTTGCTTGTCTAGTCGCGACGGCAGGTTTATCCGCTACACCGATGGTTCACGCTGAAAAATCCGATGGTTTTGAGTTCCACGGTTATTTCCGTGCTGGTGCGCTTTACAGCGAAAACGACGATTTCAAACGTGCGAAATTCCCAGCATCGAAAGAACGTCTAGGTCGCTTAGGTATTGAATCGGATAACCACTTTGAGCTTGCGCTACAGAAAAATTTTGAAAACGATGACGGGCAAAAAATCCGCATCAAAACCCGCGTCGGTGCCGATAACGCACAGTCAGCCGGCAACAACCAACTTGGCACTAACGCCGATGCGGCGAACAGCAGCATCGGTATGGTGGAAACCTTCGTTGAGTTTGATGGTGTGACCGAAACGGGCACGCTTTGGGGCGGTACGCGCTTCTACGGTAAAGACAACTACATCTTCATGACCGACTTCTTCTATACCGATATGTCCGGCACCGGAGCGGGTATCGAAGGTGTTCAACTTGGTGGTTACAAATGGGATTTCGCTTACATCGCCAGTGACAATGCCGAAGGTGAGTGGTGGGCGCTGAATGCGAACAACCCAATGCACTCTGTTCACGTTGGTGTCGATTTAGATGGCGTTGAATTGCATGCCATGGCGAAATATTTACCAGATAACATGGTCGATGGTAAAGAGTACGCGAGTAATGGTATGGAAATGACGGCCATCGTCCATACAGATAGTGTGTTTGGCCTGTCAGACAAAGGCTTTACTAAGTACATCGCGCAAGCAGGTAAAGGCCTTGGCTCTGGTCAGCTACTTGGCGGCACGCTCACCACTTACAACGCATGGAAACCGGGCAATGGCGCGTTGGAAGGTCCGGCCAACATGAAAAAAGTCGAAAGTGGCGATATTTCTGCTCGAGCACTGGTCTGGGGTGGTTACTTCTTTGAAAATGGCGTGAGCATCTTCCATTCGATTCAAGGTCAATATAATGATCTGGATAACGGTGGCAAAGACAGCTGGGCATCGGCGATGATTCGTCCTTCTTTCCCGGTTTCAAAGAACTTCTTCATCGCGACAGAAGCGGGTTATCAGTACAACAAGTGGGAAGACGCAAACGGCGTGGGTGACGATGCGACCAACTACAAACTGACGGTTGCACCAACCATTATCGTCCCAACCGGCTTTGGCCCTGCGCCGGAGATTCGTTTCCTCGCTACGTACCTCGACGGTTCTGCGCGTGACAAAGCGGACCTTCTAGTGGGTATTCAAGCAGACATGTGGTGGTAAACCACACGAGGTAATGGGAGAGATTACCTAGTAGGGCGTGAGATCGTTGGGGAACGCCACGCCCATTTTGCGACAAGCAAGTCGACGACACGGGGGAACTTGTTTTTGTTGCATGAATGCAAACCACTGCCATTCATCACGCCGCTCAACCGAGCGGCTTTTTTTCATTTTTGTTGCGCCACGTATTGGCGTGGGCTTTGACCAAACTTCTGTTTAAAGCGTTTGGAAAAATAGTTGCTGTCACTGAACCCACACTGCTCCGATACTTGCTGAATTGACATACCAGGTTCGTTACTCAAGAGATCGCGCCCGTAATTGAGCTGCATTTCACGCAAATAAAGGTTAGGCGAGGTGTTGAGAAACTGCTTAAACAGCCGCTCGAGTTGTCGCTGGCTGACAAACGCCGCTTGGGCAATTTCTCCGCTGTGAATGCTGCCATCGGCAAAATGCTGCTCAATAAAAATCAGCGCGCGGCTCAGTGCCAGTGTGGTTTTCGGCAGATCGTGCGTTTGCTGCTGATACATACGCGCCAGAGTAATCACCAATTGCTGCATCAAACTGGTGAGCATGGTTTCAAAGCCGCTTTCCCCGTTCTGATACTCACGGTGAATCGCTTCAATCAACTGGGCAATTTGCGGCAGTTGCTCGCCATCGAGCGTGAGCTTGGCGCGATATTCACCGGTTTGGCGAGCAATCGGCTCGACCTTGAACATCGCCTGATAGCCAGAAAGCATTCTCAATGAAGGCGTTTCGAAAAAGGGCGTGCCTGCTTCAAACATCAAATTGATGATGATTAACTGATCGACATCCTGAAAAGCGTGCTCAATATCGCCGTTGATCACAAACACATCCCCAGCAGTGAGCGGATAGACATGAGAAGCAACAAGGTGGTTGCCTTTGCCACTCACCACCAAGAACAGCTCAGAAAAATCGTGTTTATGCAGGCCAAAATCGCTGTGGTGGTGGCCATCAACGTAAGCAAATTTGAAGTGGGGATAGCGAAGATGATGGTGCAACTGATAGGTGATGCTCATGTCGCTATTTTCCTTTTATTTGTCGGTATATTGGTAGAATTGCGCATTTGGCAAGCTTACACTGAAGCTCCATCAATGAGAATGCCGCAGGCAAAAATAAGGCCAAGATAAGGCAAGAAGAGGTTAATAAAGCGATGAGAAATCCAGCGATAGAAAAAGCGCAGCAAGCACTGGTGTCAGTGAGCCGACAAGCCGCGGCAGAAGGCATTGTCCTGCTGAAAAATGATGACCAAGCACTGCCGATTCAGCCATCGCAGGTGCTCTCTTTGTTTGGCCGTTGTCAGATAGATACCTATCGCAGCGGCACGGGTTCTGGCGGCGCGGTGAACGTGCCTTATGCGGTGACTGCATTGCAAGGTTTGCAAGCCAACCCCACTATTCAACTCAATACTTCGTTAGTCGCCCTGTATCAAGATTGGCTAGCCCACCATCCGTTTGATGATGGCGGCGGTGGCTGGGCGGCAGAGCCTTGGTTTCAACATGAAATGCCACTGACCGACGAGGTGGTGGCGCAGGCTGCGTCGCAGTCAGACAAAGCGCTGGTGTTTATTGGCCGCACCGCCGGTGAAGACAAAGATTACGCCGATGAAGCAGGCAGCTACCGCTTAACGGAATTGGAAACGGACATGCTAACCAAAGTATGCCGCCATTTCTCCTGTGTGATCGTGGTGATGAACGTCACCAACATTATCGATATGTCGTGGTTAACTCGCCTTGAAAACCATCACGCGATCAAAGCGGTGCTCTACAGTTGGGCGGCGGGAATGGAAGGCGGTCATGCGCTGGCCGATGTGCTGTCTGGGGCTGTCTCACCCAGTGGCCGTTTGACCGATACCATCGCCAATCGTTTGCAAGATTACCCTTCATCTGCCCATTTTGGCCGCAAAGATTTCAATCTCTATGCGGAAGATATTTACGTTGGCTATCGCTACTTTGAAACCTTTGCCCCAGAAGTAGTGCAGTTTGAATTTGGTGCGGGCTTATCCTACAGCCAATTTGAGCACCGTTTGCTGCAGTGCTCGAGTGACGTGGTCGACGCTGGCGGCGATCTCACCAATGCCAAGTCGCTCTATTTTGAGATTGAAGTGCGCAACATCGGCCAGCAATTTAGCAGCAAAGAAGTGGTGCAGCTGTATGTTGAAGCGCCTCAAGGCCAACTTGGCAAACCGGCCAGAGCGCTGTGTGGATTTGCAAAAACCAGCGAACTAGCGCCAAACGGCAGCGAAGTGGTGCGCATCAGTGTACCGGTGGCTTTGCTGGCGTCGTTTGATGATAGCGGCGCGAGTGGCTACCCAAACAGTTATGTGCTTGAAGCAGGGCAGTATCATTTCTACTTTGGCGGCAGCGTGCGCCAAGCGCAGAAAATCGACGCGACATGGTGGGTTGAGCACACCACCTCACTGGAAACGCTCAGTGAAGCCTGCGCGCCAACCCGTCAGTTTGAGCGTCTTGTGCCTGCCGAGCGCCACGCCAATGGCGTCTATCAACCCCGCTATCAGCCTGTGCCACAGCGTACGGTGGATCTGGCGCAGCGAATTGAAGCCAACTTACCGCCAACCTATGCGTTCACGGGCGATCAAGGCATTAAGCTGGCCGATGTCGCCCAAGGCCGCGCCAGCCTAGAAGCGTTTGTTGCCCAACTCACAGCTGAACAACTGGCCATTCTGGTGCGTGGTGAAGGCATGTGCAGCCCGAAAGTGACGCCGGGTACCGCCGCGGCGTTTGGTGGGGTATGCACTTCACTGTTTGAGTTTGGTATTCCGGTGGCCGCGGCGGCCGATGGCCCATCGGGCATTCGTATGGACAGTGGCCATCAAGCGACCCAAGTGCCGATTGGCACACTGCTCGCATGCACGTGGAACACCGAGCTCAATCAGCAGTTGTATTATTTGCTGGGCCAAGAGTTGCAAGCCTACCAAATCGACACCTTGCTCGGCCCGGGTATCAACATTCATCGCCATCCACTCAATGGCCGTAATTTCGAATATTTTTCGGAAGACCCACTGTTAACCGGTTGGATTGCGGCTGCGCAAACCACAGGCTTAAAACAAGCGGGTGTTTCCGGCACCATCAAACACTTTGCGGCCAACGATCAAGAAACCGCACGAGTGGATGTAGATAGCGTGATGTCGCAGCGCGCGCTGCGTGAAATCCACATCAAGCCGTTTGAAATGGCGGTGAAGTATGGTCAGGCTTCCACCATCATGACTTCCTACAATCCGGTCAACGGCCATTGGGCGGCGTCCAACTACGATCTCAACACCACCATTTTGCGTGGTGAATGGGGTTACACCGGCATCGTGATGACCGACTGGTGGGCGAAAATGAATCACCCCGTGGATGGGGGGGAAGAGAGTAAGCGCTTTACTGGCTATATGCTGCGAGCGCAAAACGATCTCTACATGGTGGTGGAAAACGATGCCGCCGAGCGCAACCCGATGGAAGATGATACGTTGCAGGCGTTAGACCGAGGTGAGTTAACCTTGGGCGAGTTGCAGCGCAGCGCGATGAACATCTGCCGCTTTATTTTGCAAGCGCCAGTTATGAATAGACCGCTGCAGGCGTATCAGGCGGTGAAACCTTTTGCGCCGCTAGCGGACGCATTGCCCGATGCCGCTCTGCTGTTACCGGTAACGCAGCGCATGGTGGTGAACAGCCAAAACCATTGCGAACTCTGGGTGGAAGCAGCGCAAGCAGGGCATTATCTCTGTTTTGCCGAAATGGCCTATGATCGCGAGCCATTGGCGCAATCCTCTTGCAGTGTGAGCATCAACGGTGAATTTGCTATGTCGCTGCCTACCAATGGCACCGAGGGAAAAACCGTTGAAATCGAGGGCATCGCCATCCTTTTACAAGCGGGGATTTATCGAATCGACACCCAATTTGTGAAGAAAGGAGCCGAGCTGAAAACCTTGCGTTTTGAGTGGCAAGCGTAATGCCACTCAACCATAAAATTTGTGTGCCTTTGTGCGCGGTTCCTATACAATAAGGCACACATTTCAAATCATCATTTTTGACTGCTCCGCATCCTTTTTGTGGAGCAGTTTTTGTTTTACTGACAGTGTATTTTCAACCTTAAGGTCAACAACATGGCTAAAACCCAAAATATCAACCAACGCATGTCTATCGTGACGCTCGCGTGGCCGATATTAGTGGAAATTTTGCTACGGACAGCGCTTGGCACTAGCGACGTATTCATGCTTTCTGGTTATTCAGACAAAGCGGTTTCCGCGGTGGGCGTGATCACCCAACTGACATTCTTCCTCATCATTGTCTCTACCTTTGTTAGCAGTGGCACTGGGATCCTGATTGCTCAATACAACGGAGCTGGGCGCGATCAAGATTCCACCCATGTAGGGGTGGCGAGTATTGCGCTTTCCAGCGTCATCGGCGTGATGCTCAGCGTGTTGGCGGTGCTCGGTGCGATGCATTTGCTCCCTTACTACGGCTTGGAAGCTCAGGTGGAACAATACGCGCAAGAATACCTGCTCATCAGCGGGGCGATGACCTTTAACGTCACCATTGGCATTGTGTTCACCACCATTTTGCGCAGCCACGGTTATTCGCGTTCGCCCATGACGGTTAACCTCATCAGCGGCGTGCTCAATATCATCGGTAACTACATTGCGCTCTATCAGCCGTTTGGTTTGCCCGTGTATGGCGTGCAAGGCGTGGCGATTGCAACGGTAGCCAGCCAGGTGATCGGCACAACGATTCTGGGCGTGCTGCTGTGGCGCAGTTCCATCGCCTTGCCGATGCGTTCCCTCGCGCAAGTGCCCAAAGCGGTCTATAAGAAAATCCTCAAAATCGGCGGCATGAACGCAGGGGAAGTGCTTTCGTACAATATGGCGCAAATCACCATCGTCTATTTTGTGGTGCAGATGGGCACTTCGTCTCTTGCGGCGTTTACCTACGCGCAGAACATCGCACGTTTCTCTTTTGCGTTTGCCTTAGCCATTGGCCAAGCAACGCAAATTCAAACCGGTTACTACATTGGTAAAGGCTGGGTAGAGATCATCACCAAACGGGTGCAAATCTACTTTTTGGTTGGCTTTGCCTCTTCGGTCACGGTGGCGAGCATCATCTACGTTATGCGCGATGCGATCTTAACTCTGTTCACTCAGCAGCCGGAGATCCTCTTGTTGGCGGGTTCCCTAGTTATGGGCTCCATTGTGTTGGAAGCGGGGCGTGTGTTTAACCTGATTTTCATCTCGGCGCTCAAAGGGGCAGGAGACATCAAGTTCCCAGTGCAAATGGGCATTTTGAGCATGTGGGGCTTAGGCGTGGTGTTTTCATATCTGCTTGGTATTCACTGGGGCTATGGCGTATTCGGTGCATGGATGGCGATTGCCCTCGACGAGTGGTTCCGTGGTCTTATCATGGCAAGGCGTTGGCGCTCGCAAGTTTGGACGCGTTATAAGCTCAGTTAGCGCATGACATCTAGTCGTAAACATTAAACGGATGCGACGCTTGTGAATATCCGAATTGATATGGCTTTGGTGCCGAGTTGATCCGCAGAGTGATGAGACGTTACTGAATAACCCATGCGAGTCAGATGCAATGACTGCATGGGTTGATTTTTGATGTCAACAATAGTGACTAAGCCGTTGAACTAGATGATCGTTTTTCGGGTTCTATAGTGGTTATAGGCGGTGCCTGGAAGATCGCTATTTTGATTCGATGGTTGGCGATTGTACTTTTGCTTTATATTGATCAACTTTTCATAATGGTCTAAGAAGTAGGTTTTAGTAGGAATCGAGCTGTCTTTGAAGCTAATAAATGCGCCTTTGGTGCCATTAATTTCGCTATCGCGGCAAACTTCCATCCAATCTAAAGCACGATTAACGTAGTTGAAAACGGCATTGTTTTGTCCTAGCGCTTTTTGGTTGAAGCACTCATTCCACCATGTTTGATATTGAATGGTGTACTGTGATGTTGCGTACGGGAATGCCATTCGTTCACTGGCTTTGGCTGAATCTTCGTCGGCATAGAATGGGCCGTTTATCGCACCAAGCGTCACATAACTAAATAGCCCTAACTCTTGATTTTTTTCAAAAAGTAGCGATGAGGTGAGGGATTTTAATAGCTGTGTTCTACCAAGATCCTCAAGCCCTTGCTCGCTCACTACTTTTGAGGTGATTTTATGGGGTGCGGGTTCATCATAGTCAGGTTTAAATGGTTCATGAGCGTCTTTTAAAGAGGTGTTGAGTTTACCACCGAGTGATTTACGTGCCCAATTTCCCATTAAAGAAGGTGAATAAGATTTGGGTGTATCAGTGCCAGTAATGCGGTGCTTGCTGCTGGGAAAATATTTGTTTGTAAATTGACTGAGGGATTGTGGGTCGCCTTCCCAGTAACCATACATGGTACAAGGGTGTTTTAGTCTATTAATCAGTATTTGAGCATTTGTATCTGTCTTGGCAATCGCATCGATTTTTAAATTTGTGCCAACTAAGCCTATTGTGCTGGGGTCATTAATGGCCTTTTCCCAATATGATAGAACTTCGTAGGTCGTTTCCTCGGTTGAATCTGTGTCATCGTCGTTCCAATGAATCTCAAATCGGTGGATTTCGTTAGGGATGACAAAAGCCTTAACTGAAAACTCTAGCACGATACCATAGCTGAATGCCCCGCCACCACGCAGTGCCCAGAGCAAATCGCCGTGAGATTGTTCATTAACCTCTAAGATGCTGCCATTTTCTACAAGCACTTTAGCGCCGATAAGGGATTCGCAGCACATTCCATGGCGGCGTGTCCATGGCCCCCAGCCGCCCCCTTGGATGTAACCAGCTAAACCAACGGTTGCGCAAGTGCCGTGGGGAATGGTGATTGGAGGTGAATGAGCTGCAAGTTTAGGTACTAACTGATAGAAACGATAGCCAGATCCAATGTGAGCAATAAAACCAGACTTTTCATCACCCTCTACGCACAATTTCTTTAACCCACTCAAATCTAGCAATATCACATCGTTGCCTGTGCACTCGCCTTCGTGATCGTGCCCACCCGATCGCACTCGAATGGGTAGGTTTAACGCAATCGCATGTTGGTAAGCCTGGACGACATCATCGTTGCTTTTACACATCACGATCACCGCAGGATAGGCACGTAGACGGGTGTTAAAAATCACTGTCTGAGCGAGATATTTAGTTAGCCCTTCTGTTTCTGAGTCAGGGGTGTGAGTCGAAGTCAGATACTCTATTTTTAGGGCTTGGAGTTGCTCAATAAACGCAGTGAGCAACTGCTGATAGCTGGCCATTAATTGTTCCGCTCTGAGCAGTTGCTCATATGGTGTATTTTGATCTTCGTATCTGACATTTTGCATCATGTTGTTCATGTTGTTCATGTTGTTCATGTTGTTCATGTTGTTCATGTTGTTCATGGTTCATCCTTCATTCTTATTTGTACGTTTGGCAGTGGGCAATTTTTTTTCCTGTCACAGACTCAGCTAATGCTTTAATCGCTGGTGCTAGGTCGTGCTTATTGATTTTGACCTCGACAAGAGTGGGGTGGGTGACGAGCGGACTAATGTGATCAAGTACTTTTTCTAAGCAAGCGACACTTTCTACGGCGAAGTAATCAATTTTGCTTTCACTATTGCTAAAGGCTTTTGCTAGGCTCTCGTAGTGCCATTGTGGTAGTTCATCAAAGGGGGCAAAATCCCCGTTGGGAGTGAACGCACAAATGTCGACAAAGGATTGCTCAATCGCATAAACCCTGTTGCTCATGACAAACACGACACAATTGCATTGATTTCGGGCAAGTGTTGAAAGAGCTTGTGCCATCATCATAAAGCCCCCGTCGCCTGCGATGACGATCGTTTGCCGTTGGCTTGCTAATTTTACCCCAAGTGCACAGCCCGTTTCATGGCCTAACGATCCCCACGCTGCATCACTGATAAAATGATTTTGGCGTATCCCTGTGAGACGAGCGGCCATATAGAGCGAAGAGCTTTCACCGAGGATGAGGTTCGCCTCTTTAATGGTTTTTTTTTGCCGCAAAGCGGCTTGAAATACATCAAAAAAGCGTTCATAGGTTATCAGCTCGTCTTTGTTGGTTATCGTGCAATACTCCTCATGGCAACTATAGTTTTTTTGAAGCGATTGTAGCCATGTGTTGTTAAGTGGTCTGCTTACAAAACGTTCTATGAGCTGATCGATCGTTTCTTCAAGGCTAATGTGAAGATAGGTACTATTCAATCCAACTCGAGCCTCACTCATGTTTACACGAGCAAGCTGAGCACTTTGAGTTGTGAGCATGGTTAAATAGTCATCGGTAAAAATTGCGCCTAGCGCGATTATGGCGTCGGCTTTGTTCACTAAATAAGACGTTTCAGGATTAGACGCTTCTGCGGCATAAGTACCGATAAAGTGGCTTTTCCCAGTGCCTTGAGATTCGTCCAACACAGATTTAGCGAGTGTTGTCGTGGTATAAGGAACGTTCAAAACGTCGAGTAATGTTGCTGCTTTGTCCTCGAGCCCTAATCGAGCCACTTCAATACCAAAGAGAAGTAGCGGATAAGAGGCAACGCGCAAGCGACTTTCGATATCCTCAACGAGTTGTGTTTGCATGTTTAGGTTAACGTTAAGTAGAGGAAACAAAAGGGGAGCGGTCGGCGCAGGCACTTTTTCGCCCCAAACGTTTTGCCAAGCTTCGAGATAAATAGGGCGCTTTTCAGTCATGGCAAGCGTAAGCGCTCGGTCAATTTGACAAGGCGCTTGCGCTTTGTCACTTAAGATCTCCGAGGCGACAGTGACCGATTCAAATACACGTTTATCTGCCTGCAAATCATCCGTAGCATGATGGAATAAAGCGCCTGTTTGGGCGATGACTGCACGGTCATCTAGGGAAGGGCTTGCCGTAATAACGACAATAGGATTTCGTTCCACATAGGCGCCAGCAATGGCATTGAGCACACTGAAGGTACCAACGCCATACTGCACCGAGACAGCACCGATACCCTTGCATCTGGCATAACCATCTGCAGCATAACCTGCGCCTAACTCAGTGAGATCGCCAACAGCGTCTATGCATTCAAACTCATCAAGCGCGGTCATGAATTCTTGCACATAATCGCCAGGCACTTGGAAAACTTTCTCAAGCCCGAGCTCTTTTAGGCGCAGTAGAAGGTAGTCAGCGACACGGACCATTTCAATACTCATGATTGATTCCCTCATACGCAAACTCAGTGACTTCATTTAGGGTATCTGCTAACGCGTTGGGCTGCGACGTTGCAGAGGTTAAACTGCATTTCCCGTTGCCGCAGTCAATCGGTAAGTAGTTGAAATGGGTTTTCTTCCACTCATTGTAGTTTTTATGGGCGACAACCCAGTTTGGGGTCGGCAGGGTGAAGAATTCGGCAAGCGTCGATTCAGCGGTGTTTAAGGCACCTTCGACCCAGCCTTGTTCATAAGAATACGCTTCACCGATGATGTAGATTTTTTGCTCTTTGACTGGGTGACGCATTCGGCAAATTATCTCATCCAAACGATAATTTGCTTTCCACTCGTGCCAACCACCACCGTACGGATCATCTCCCCACTGCTGGTAAATTGCTGAATAGGGCATTTGTAGGTTCTTTTGGTCGTGTAGGGCTTCTACTTGACGATGCGCAGCGATGACCATGTCATGTGTTATCTGGTATTGGTTACGAGGCACAATGTCGCTTTCAGTAAATTCTTCACAACCATAGGCGGGTCTGTATCCGAGGTAAGGCTCGCCCGATTCGAGACCTTTCCAGTACGGGATGGTGCCAATATCGTTGTAAGAGGCCATGAGTAATGAATTTGTGTTGTGTTCGCCGTTAAATTGGTCGCACTCGGTACCCATGTAGTAAGTTTGACGAATTGGTAAGTCAGTGACCGAGCGACCAGCGACTAAACCTAGGCTGCGCCACCAAGGCTGCTCGTATGCCATAAACATCTTAATGGCTTTTTGAATCAGCACAGAAGGCAAGTTTTCTTTGAGCCAAGGATCGTTGAAAAATGGCGATTCGATCAATTCGAGCGAACGCCTTGGCATTGCAAGTATCACTTGCTTAGCTCGTACGGCAAAGTGAGCTCGACAGGCATCTTTGGTGTGACCTTTGTCACACGTTGTGGTCGGCTGGAAAACTAATTCATAAGGGAAAGCTTCTTCGTTATCGATATTGATTGAGACTAAGCGATGATTCATGTTGACCCGCTCGTCTTGAGGTAGGCAACCACACATTGCCTCAAACTGCTCGCAGAGCGTTAAAGGCAGAGCTTGAAAACCATCTTCTAAAGTCAAAAAGGTCGTATCATCGCTGTACTCGGTAGCCGGTAATTGAGTTACAGCACTGGCATTAGCAACGTTTGCATCGTAACCCCCCGCTTCTTTCATAAATAAATAGGCTTCGTTGCTTAGGACTTGTTCGAGTAAGTTCCAAAATCCATACCGCCAGATTTCTTTACCATTAATCTTGACTTTCATTTGTTCGCTGAGAGTCATGTCGGCAAAGCCAGGACAGATTAAGTTCATGACTTTGACTTGCAGATCTTCCGGCCCATAACCTCTCTCTGAGCTAGTCAGCTTGTATGGGATGCGGTCTGGATATTCGGTAAAATCACGAAAACGAAAGTAATGACCACGTAGATAAAAGAGGTTGTTTGCGCTGCCTGCTTTGACGTTTTCTTGGCTGGGGTCGCTTGATTTTGGATAAAGGGGTAAATCAGATCCCATAGGAAAATTTTTTGTTTTAAGGCCCAGTTGGCCAACGAGTGCATCCACCATTAAATGCGATTCAGGAATAAAACGCATTCCTCCCAATTCCGCAACCACATTAGGCAGTCCTGGTAGTTTGCGACTATAAAGCCGGCCACCAATCCGGTTGCTGTATTCAAATAGAGCAATACGTTTGTCGCAGCCTTGGTGCTGTTGTAATCGCCACGCGCTGTAAACGCCAGAAACGCCACCACCGACAATGGCAATATCAAGAGTTGTGTTCATATCAATGCATCCTTTGCGAGTCCATAGACAGATGAGCTATGTATGACGAGAGAATCGCCGCCAATGAAGCCTCAAAGACGGCCGAAAACGGCCATCCCATGTGGAAATAGTGATTTAAAATCAGACATATAATTTATATATAGGAATGGTCTTTGTGGTTGACGATTGGATCGCGCTCATTCGCGTTGTTATTCAAGGCGACACCGGGATTGGTGCTGATAACAAGCTCTGTAACGCTGTTGTCTATATGGCCCAATTCATTATTATAAAAATCCAACACCACGATCCCGAACCTGTTTCCTTTTTTCTTGCCACGTAAGAACTCGGCAAGACCTGGATTCATTTTCGGGCTGATTTTACCGATGCCACCCCCCAAGCGTACTGGTAAGGGGTATGGCCAAGTAAAGAGAAACTAATGCTATTGTAGGTCAGATGCATCACACCATCGTCAGGTGCTGCTATGGCACTGTCAATTGAAGCTTGGACGGCTGCCATTTTCTTCCGTGTGTCGTGTTCTTGATACTGATCTTCTATCGCAAACACTTGGTTTTCTGGCGTTGTTAGCGTGAAGGTTTTATTTTTTTTCCAACCTTTGGACAGGTCTATTCCCATGTTGCCAGGGAAGCGTCTGAGTAGGACGATCTTACTTTGAACTGCTGTCAATGTCGGTATTCGTGACCCTAAATAAAAAAGATGCTGGTACTTTTTCTGAGCGATGTATTCATCAAACTTTACCTGTATATCGTTCCCGTTACCTGTCGCCGCATTCATGAGCATAACGATCGTTTCTGTCGGATTTTCAGAAAGGAATTGCTGGCAATCATCAAGCACATCTGCGAAAGAAATATCGCAGTTGACGATGCCATGGAAAATGCTTAGAGGGTCAAGCTTGGAATCGTTTGCTTTGACACGGATGTCAAGAAAACGAATGCCGTTATTTAGCTGAGTATAAATACCAAAATTTTGCGTTCGGGCAGGGCCAGCAGGTGCTTTCTGTGTACCGGAGTCATGAGTACCAGGCAGAGAAATTTGGTCCAGTGTCAATTGATGATCTAGCGCACTCATCCAGTTACGAGTCTCTACGTAAGTCATATCTTTCTCCAATGTCGATTGTTTATCGAGATGCACCTTTAATGGATGGGCGCTCTCACAAGCAAAAAACTCGCTATTTTTATGGTATGAATTTATGAGCAAATGTGGTCTAACTGCGTTTACCTGCCGTCAAGCCAACTTAGCTTGGGAAACGTTATGGATGTTGGTAACGACCAGTCATGCTTGCGTTGGTATCAGAATTATCCATTTGAAATAAAAACAGCTCGACTTCGGTGTCGGACTCACTGGTTTGCGCTGCGATAGAGCCAGAGCCAACTTTGCGTTTGCCTAGAATATCAACGATGAGCTTGGCGCTGCCGACGATACTACCAACAGGGTTTTCGGAAATAATGTTTTTGACAACACGCAGAGAGTCTTTCACTAAATCTTCGGCGTAGTGCTGGTTTACATTGCCCCACGTTACGCCGAACATCTCCTTTGAACCAATCCACCAATTATTGTTCGATAGAAAGTGGCCTTGTCCTATCACGAAGTCATCGATAGTGTAAGTGATGCCATGAATATAAAGAGATAGCTTGCCACGAACGGCAAAATTGAGCTCTTCAGGTCGTTTGTCATTGAATGTTTTTGCTATACATCCGCCTTCTCTGGTGTTGTCTTGGAACCACTTCGCTACCCCCTTTGAGTTATGACGTCCGGCTTTTACGATAAGGGTTTTTCCCTTGCAGCTAACCCCCTTATATGGTTGGCCGCTGGTGACTTTGTGGTCTGTTTCAACAAAGGATATTTCTGATAGGCCTTCAATGTTGAAGGAAAACTCGTTGTTGTGCAGTTCTGTCATGCGTTTTTTCTCCTAGCTCAACGATATCATTGCAGTTTTATCGGTCGGTTGAATCAATCAACCAGACTGCTTATTTCTGGCTATCAAAAAGTAGTAGGCAAAAATCGGTTATGCAACTTTTTTTATAATAACTTGATGCTTGAAATATTTATTCCTAGTGAGAAGTGTTCATTGCGAAGAGTTGGGAAGGGGATCCTTTGTTAAGCATTCGTTATAGTTACAAGGAGTGATTTCTCTTTTTGAACTTGCGTGAAATGAAGCATGTAGCTTGTCCATATGTTGGCGACCCAAAATTCCTCTGTGGTTAACTGGCGCCGCTCATCCCAGAAGGTTAAACAGCGCTTTTAAGATGGGGAGTTCAACGTGCCTTTTCGCGGTAATGGCATAAAAGCTTTCGGTGACGGTCTCTAACGTCGCGTAGTTTTTCAAAAGACCCGCCTGAATCTCATCTTGCACCACCACTTCCGGGATCACGGCAACGGCGCCTGAGTCCCGCGCCAGAAGTCGCAGCATGGCCATGTCGTCAACCTCGGCATACGGGCGGACAGTGAGTGCGTGTTGTTCACAATAGAGATCAAATTGAGTGCGGATCTCGCTCTCTGGGCCGGGCAAGATCACTTTGGTTTTGTCCAAATCTTGTGGGAAACGCAGGGCGTTCAACGCGCTGGTATTGGGGCCGACAAGGCAGACACCTTGCTGCGCGATTCGTTTGCAGCGCCAAGGGGTAGTGGAGTCGGAGGGAACCGGGCGATTAGACAAAACCAAATCCAATTTATGCACACGAAGCTGCTCCAGCAAATCGTCGAAATTTGATGACTTGAGCGCCAGCGTGACGTTATTTTGCCCAATCACCGGGCGCAGAAAGTTTTCCTGAAAGTTACGAGATAACGTCGCGACGGCGCCAACACGCAGTTGCTGCACTCGGTGCTGCTCACCACTTTCCATCACGGAAAGCAGTTCACTGCCTAAGTTAAAAATACTCTCGGCATACTCAAGCACCAAGTGACCTACATCGGTGAGCAGCAGCGCACGCCCTTGGCGATGAAACAGATCGTGCCCCAGTTGGCCTTCTAACTGTTTGATCTGAGAAGACAAGGCGGATTGGGACACGTTGAGCTTTTGTGCCGCGCGGGTTAAATGCCCCTCTTTGGCGACCGTCCAGAAGTAGTGCAGATGATGAAAATTCAGCGTTCGCATTTTATCGTTCACAATTAAAGAATGGTTTGTGCATATCTATCTATTTTACATCTCAATTCGCTCGCTGCAACATACCACTCCTGAGCGTTTATTTTTTCCAGCAGGAGTGTTTATGCTGTTCACATTGGGCGGTTCACTGTTTGCCGCCGTTTACGGGAGTGGCTTTTTGCTTAGTCTGATGAGCAGAAAGCATCATTGGCTGATGGCACGAATCACCACCTTAGTCGCGCTACTTGTGGCGTTTTGTTTACCCATTTTAGTCGTATCGCAGGTCAATGTGACGCTGCCTCTGCTCAATCTGCTGATGGTGATCTTAGTCGCCCTGCTTGGTTGGGTGATTGTTGGTTACGCTTCACGCTACCTTGACGGCGACAAAGGGCAGCCGCGGTTTGTTCGGGCGATGCTGTTTACCCTGTTTGCGGTTGCCGTGTTAGTGACGAGTGACAACTTGCTACTGATGGCAGGCGCGTGGAGCGCGACCAGTTTCGGTTTGCACTTTTTGCTCACCCACTATCGCGATCGCAAAGCGGCCAAAATCGTCGCGCACAAAAAGTTTATCGTTAGCCGACTGGCCGACCTCTGTCTGCTTGGCGCGCTTGGTTTGCTTTACCATGCTTTGGGCACATTCTCCCTTTCCGCCATCAGCCAACAACTGGCGCAGTGGCAACATCTTCCTCTTTCATTGAACTTGGCCGCACTGCTGTTTGCTTTTGCCGCGATTTTAAAAACCGCCCAATTGCCGCTGCATGGCTGGTTAATTCAGGTGATGGAAGCGCCGACGCCGGTCTCTGCACTGTTGCACGCCGGGGTGGTCAACATGGGGGGATTTGTCTTGATATCGCTGGCGGCGTTAATCAGTTTGGCCCCCGCTGCGCAAACCTTACTGGTGGTGGTCGGCAGTTTGACGGCGCTGTTAGCCGGATGGGTGATGATGACGCGCATCAGCATTAAAGTTCGCCTTGCATGGTCAACCTGCGCGCAAATGGGCTTTATGCTGATGGAAATTGGCCTTGGATTGTACGAGTTGGCACTGCTGCATTTGCTCGCTCACTCGCTGTACAAAGCCTACAGTTTCCTCTCAGCGGGCGACGTGGTCGAGCAAACGGTACGGCAAGATTATCAGCCGCAGGCGCAAACCATCCAAGGGATGTTAAGTGCAGTGCTGTTCTCCGCCGCCCTCGTTACTGGCACCTTGTTTATTTGGCAACTTTGGTGGCCAAGCGTTTCCCTGCCTGTGGCGGTGAGCGTTATTCTCATTGTTGGCCTTTCGCCGCTGTTTTGGCGTCGCGCATCGACATCACTGCCTGCCATCGCATTGGGTGCGTTGCAAAGCAGTTTCGTCTTGCACCTTTACCTGCTGTGGCACAGCGCCTTTGCCCACATCGCCCCTAGTCATGCTCAAACCCAGCCGATGCTGTTAGCTTTTGTCTGCGCCGTGTTCTGCTTGTTCTATGTTGGGCAGGTGGCAATACGTCATTACGCGCATCATGCTCTGGTCAAACGCCTTTATCCGTGGGCTTACAACGGATTTTATTTGGATGAACTCTTCACTCGCTTCACCTTTAAAGTCTGGCCCGTCACCTTCAGCCATGAACAGGCGCAAACGCAGGTGAAAGGTCAAAAAACAACCTATGGAGAACTGATATGACCGCCCAGCTTCGTGATGAACGTGACTTTACCGCGCTGCTGCACTCGGCGATTTCGTCCGCCTGCAACAGTATCGCGCCAAACTGGCCGTTGGATCGAATGATTGCGGTCAATCCTTATTGGTCATGGGTTGACAAGCCCTTCAACCAAGTGGCTCACCACCTTGCGAAACTGGCTGGTTCGCCGCTGGCAATGCCGCTGGCCTACTATCGCCAGCTGTGGGAGAGCGGTGCGATTAGCGCGCAAGATCTCTCGCACGCGCTGACGTCGCCCTGTTTTGCCCAAGAATGGAATAGGGAGCGCGCGCTAACTGCCCTCAATGGCAACGATGAATTTTCTTCGCCAGCCCCTTTGCTGTGCGATACCTTAGATAGCCAGCGAAACTTACTCAAACAACCAGCCTGGTGTGACACCGTCACTCATCAGATCGCGCAATTTTGCGCCGCCTATTTCGACCAAGATCAAGCTGACTGGCATCCTCACAGCGACATTGGCCTTTATCAAAGTTGGCGCGAGACGCTGCGCCACGATCACAGTGTCGCGCTATTGATGAAAGCGCCGCACATTCCGGCGCTCGCCAATCAAATGGCGTTAGACGCACAAGAACAAATTCGCCAAGCGTTAACTCAACTAAATATTGCCCCCGAGCACTGGCACGATTATCTACAAGCGTTGATGTATCGTGTCAGCGGTTGGGGGGCGTGGTGCGCTTATCTAAAATGGCAGGCTAACTTGTCGCAGCAAGAGGAGAACTCACTGGTCGATTTACTGGCGATCCGCTTGAGTTGGGAGTGCTTGGTGGATGACAAAGCGCGCCATTCTGGCTCGGTATGGCAGCGCTGGCAGCAGCAATGGCAGCAACACTTTCAGCAGTATGATCCGCGCAAGAGCGAGGTGCGGCTGATTTGGCAGCGTGCCCATGAGCTGAGCTATCAGCGTCAGCTGTGCCAACAGTTGGCGCTTCCAGTGACAAAAGTGTCATCGCAGCCCAGCGTGCAAGCGGCATTTTGTATCGATGTGCGCTCGGAGGTGATTCGCCGGCACCTTGAAGCGCAGTCGGATCAGATTGCCACCTTGGGTTTTGCTGGCTTTTTTGGCCTCCCCATCAGCTACGATCCGATTGGCACACAGATCAAGCGTCCGCAATTGCCGGGCCTGTTAGCACCGAGTGTTTCCGTGTGTGATAGCTCTGGCTGTGCGGAGCAAGACGCCAAGATCGCCAAGCAACGGGAACAAGCGCTAGAGCGGGAGACGGGCTGGTCGATGTTTCAGCGTATGCCTGCCTCGACCTTTACGCTGGTGGAGGCGTTAGGTTTGGGGTATGTAGGAAAACTGGTCAAACGGGCGTTGCCTTTGACAGCGAAGCGCAAAAACGCCGCTATGCCGGGGCTCTCGCTTGCCAACACGAAACAACTGCGCCCGACGTTGTTTGCTGATACAGAGCAACAAGTGATGCTGGCAGAAAATGCCTTAAAAGGGATGGGCTTGACCGAGTACTTAGCGCCGATCGTGCTGTTAGTTGGACATGGCAGTGAAACCGCCAATAACCCGCAGCGCGCTGGTCTGGACTGCGGTGCCTGCTGCGGCCAAACTGGTGAAGTCAACGCCCGCGCGTTGGCGCAGATACTCAATCAACAAGCGGTGCGTGAAGGCTTGAGTCAGCGGGGTGTGGTGATACCAGACAGCACACATTTTGTCGCGGCGTTGCACAATACCACCACAGAGGCGCTGCGCTTGTTTGATATCGGTAGCCTAGACGATCCGACAAAAAAACAACTGAGCGAATTGCAAGCGACGTTGGATGCTGCCTCAAGCAGTGCAAGGGCAGAGCGCGTGCCACAAATCGGACTCAAAGCGGATTCAAATCAGCCCAGCAAGGTAGCCAAAGAGATGGAGCGTCGCAGCGTCGATTGGGCGCAAACCCGTCCGGAATGGGGGCTAGCGAATAACGCCGCGTTTATCATTGCGCCCAGAGAACGCACGCGCGGCATCCCATTGCATGGCCGCACGTTTTTGCACGAGTATTGCAGTGAAGCCGACCTCGACGCCACTTTGCTGGCGCAAATCATGACTGCGCCGATGGTGGTGACCAACTGGATCAATATGCAATATTACGCCTCCACGGTTGACCCGCGTCGTTACGGTTCGGGTAATAAAACGCTGCACAATGTGGTGGGTGGTCGTTTGGGGGTGTTTGAAGGCAATGGCGGCGATTTGCGCATCGGTCTCTCTCTTCAGTCGCTGCATGACGGTTCGCGGTGGCGTCATGAGCCGTTGAGATTGACGGTGGTGATCGATGCGCCGGAAAAAGCGATTGAATCGGTCATCAGGCAACATGCGATTGTCAGACAACTGGTGGAAAACCAGTGGCTCTATCTGGCGCGTTTTGAGCAAGAAGGCTTGGCCTTTTTCGAGCAGGGAAGATGGGAGCGGCGCAGCCTTAACTAGACTACGCCTCGACGATTCTCACTCTCATCGCGAGAGTGAGAATCGCGCTCTCTTTTCGCTCTGGCTTGAGGAAAAACTCAGTTAGGCCGCTTCAAGCTCGCCTTGCGCCTTGTCAAGCAGGGCAAACTCCTCTTCGGCGGTTTTGGCAATTAAATTGTTCTGACCAATGAGCAAGTAATAGAGCATACCGATAGCGAACAGCGCCAGCGTAAAGAGGAAGGCGCGTACGTCATAGGCGTAGACACCGGTTAGCGCGACAATCGACAGTACGAAGGCTACAGCAGACGTGACGATGCCACCGGGGGTTTTGTATGGACGAGGCATCTGTGGGAACTTAATACGCAGCAGGATGTGGCTGGCCGACATCATCGCATACGAGATCGTTGCCCCAACCACCGCCATGGCGAGGATCAAATCTCCCTCACCCGTGAGCGAAATGATAAAACCGAGCATCGCCGGATAGATCAGCGCGCGAACCGGTGCTTTGCGCTTGCTGGTGAGTGAGAGATTTTTCGGCAAATACCCAGCGCGGGACAGAGCAAACACCAAGCGGCTATAGCCATAGATAATCGAGAAAAACGAGGCAACTAACCCTGCCAGACCAAGAATGTTCACAAACGTTGCCAACTGTGCGTGGCCTGAAAGGTTTAATGCGTCCACCAAAGGAACCGCGCTCTCGCCAATCACTTTGGCACCGACCGCGCCGCTGAGTAATACCACAACCAAAACCGCGGTAAACAGCAGAAACAGCATTGCAGCGATAATCCCTTTCGGCACATCCTTTTGCGGATCTTTGGCCTCTTCCGCTGCGAGTGGTACGCCTTCAACAGCAAGAAACAACCACATCGCAAAGGGCAAGGCTGCCCACACGCCGTAGAGCCCCATAGGCATCATTAAACTGCCGCCTTGGGTGGGTGCAATATCAAATAGGTTGGCGCTGTTAAATTCGGGCACAAGCGCAACGGCTGTGGCGAGAATCGCCAACACCGCTAGGCCGCTGATCACCATCATCACTTTCAGTGCTTCGCCAACGCCAAAAATGTGTATGCCGACAAAAGCCAGATAGAAAAGTGCATAAACCAGCGGACCATCAAGGCCAATCAGTTCATTGACTGCTGAGCCAATAAAAATGACGATGGCGGCTGGAGCCAAAGAGTACTCGATGAGTACCGCCAGGCCTGTTAAAAAGCCGCCCATCGGCCCCATGGCTTGGCGTGCAAAACTGTAACCGCCGCCTGCAGCGGGGATCGCGGCAGACATTTCTGCCAACGACAGCACCAAGGCCAGATACATAATTCCCATCAGCACCGCGGCGATAACAAAACCGCCCCAGCCAGCTTGAGCGATACCAAAATTCCAACCGGCGAAATCACCGGAGATGACGTACGAAATGCCCAAGCCAGCCAGCAAGATCCAACCTGCGGCACCCCGCTTAAGCTGGCGTTGTGCCAGATAGTCGTTTGATGTGGTCATATGAATTTCCTTATTTTATGACGTTGAAGTTAAAGAGAAAAATTGAGTTCGTTGCTGTTCGAGAATCGCATCGTCGGAGCGATCTTTTAGTCCAACACCGGTGAGTTTGAGCCGCCGCGATTCCGCCAGCAGATAGAAACATTTCATCGCGGCTGCTTCATAAGGAAGCCCTTGCGGCCGCACGTTGGAAATACAGTTGCGCAGTGAATCTTCGGTACCACGCTGCGGGTGCCAAGTCAGATACAGTCCCAAGCTATCGGGGGAACTTAACCCCGGACGTTCGCCCACCAACACCAACACCTCGCGTGCGTTGATCGCTTCACCCACGTCATCACCAACCGCCACACGGCCCTGATGCACAATACAGAGCGGTGCGATACGCCAATCATGTCGTTGGTCGGCATGGAGCTGCGTGATTAAGGCGTCAATAAACGGCGCTGCGTGATGACTGATGGCGTAAGAGGACAAACCATCGGCAATGACAATCGCCAGATCGTAAGGG
This sequence comes from Vibrio navarrensis, assembly GCF_015767675.1. Classification (NCBI taxonomy): domain Bacteria; kingdom Pseudomonadati; phylum Pseudomonadota; class Gammaproteobacteria; order Vibrionales; family Vibrionaceae; genus Vibrio; species Vibrio navarrensis. The sequence continues at coordinate 1,307,282 of NZ_CP065218.1, forward strand.
CTTGGCGTGCTATCGCTGTGCTGCTTCAAACGTTCAATCGAGGCATCATTGAGCTTGCGGCCCAAATCGGGCCGTTGCAGATACGTGAGGCGATCACGGGCTTGGCTATGCAGCGAAAACGCTGGCAAATAGGGCACAATGGCCGGTTTTTGCGCTAAGGAATCAATCAGATCCGCTTCGTTGAGCGGCACATGCACCGCATCCATCGCTTGAGCGTGCGAGAGCTGAAAACGCAATAGCTCTTGGGTTGGAATGCTGGTGCCCACGCGGCCAAGTCCGATGCGCGCCTGGGTAAACTGGCGCAACTTGTGCCATGGATCCTCATGGATCAACGAGGAAGTCGGCGTTTTGCTCATACGGCCTCCTGAATCAGTCGCAGTGGCTGGCTAAAGTGCGGCGACAACTGGTCGGCGAGTTGCTTCCCTTCATCCTGATGGAAGATTTCCATCTTCTTCAGCCAGGCCTCAAATTCTGGAGCAGGACGGGAACCCAACACTTGGCGGGCGTAGAGCGCGTCATGAAACGAGGTGGTCTGGTAGTTGAGCATGATGTCATCCGAGCCCGGAATGCCCATGATGAACGAGCATTCAGCGACGCCGAGCAGCGTCAGCAGATTGTCCATGTCGTTTTGATCGGCGTAAGCGTGGTTGGTGTAGCAGATGTCACATCCCATCGGCAGGCCAAGCAGCTTGCCGCAGAAGTGATCTTCCAGCCCGGCGCGGGTTATCTGCTTACCATCAAACAGATATTCCGGGCCGATGAAGCCGACCACGGTGTTAACCAGTAACGGTTTGAACTTGCGCGCCAGTGCATAGGCGCGTACTTCGCAGGTCTGTTGGTCGACGTTGTGATGGCCGTTGGCTGACAGCGCGCTGCCTTGGCCGGTTTCAAAATACATTACGTTGTTGCCGACCGTACCGCGATTGAGGCTAAGAGCGGCATCATAGGCTTCGGCAATCACATTGAGGTTGATACCGAACCCTTGATTGGTCACTTCGGTGCCGCCGATGGATTGAAACACCAAATCGACAGGCGCCCCTCTCTCAATTGCTTCGATGGTGTTCGTTACATGGGTCAACACGCACGACTGAGTCGGGATGTCATAATACTGAATCACTTCATCCATCAGCTTCATCAGTTTAATCGCCTGACTCACGCTGTCTGTGGCGGGGTTGATGCCAATCACGGCATCGCCGTTGCCGTACATCAGGCCATCAAAAATCGATGCTGCAATACCGCTCATATCATCGGTCGGGTGATTAGGCTGCAAACGGGTGGATAAACGACCGGGCAGACCGATAGTGTTGCGAAACGCGCTGGTCACCTGACACTTCTTCGCCACTAGAATCAGATCCTGATTGCGCATGATTTTGCTGACTGCCGCGGCCATTTCGGACGTGATGCCAGCGCAAACCCGCGCCAACTCCATATGAGTGGTGGTTTCTTGCAGCAGCCAGTTGCGAAAATCGCCAACCGTGAGATGCGCGATCTCCAAGAATGCGCGGGCATCATGCTCATCGATGATCAGACGGGTAATCTCATCGTCCTCGTACGGAATCAAGGTTTCGTTGAGGAAGGTTTTAAGGGGCAGATCCGCCAACACCATCTGCGCAATCACACGCTCTTCTGCTGATGTGGCGGCCACCCCCGCCAATTGGTCGCCGGAGCGCAGCGGCGACGCCTTCGCCATCACTTCTCTCAAAGAAGCAAACTGATAGGTCTGACTGCCTAATTGATATCGGTAGCGTGAACGCATTGTGCCTCTCTACATCGTTACAGTTTGGTTGTGTTGGTTTGCTCAGGGTTGTGCGGCCTGAACCTTGCAATTTGTCTTGGAATATCACTGCAAGAACTACTGCGAAAACTGTTCCGCGAGCATGACGGAAATAGGCAAAGTTAAATAAATCAATAAAAACAGTCAGATAGGTCGGGTGGCGCTTAGCGCTGGTGCAAGAGGGTGAAAATGAATTTGGTTCAATTGCTTCATGAAGGGAATTCATGCGCACCAATGAGGTGCAAACAATACAGTTTTGATGTCAATCAGCAGGCACAAAGCCTAAGTGCTTGGGAGCAAAAATATAATCAACACAGTGCAGGGCAGTTCCATGGCTATCTGGACGAAATAAAGTTGCCCGGTTTGCATTTGTTTGAGGAGTACACCAGTCACGCCGTCCATCAGGAGTGTTGCGTCAACCCTAGCGCCGTTTGGATTGGTTTTTCGATGGACAGTCAACGGCCTAAAGTAAATGGTCTGCAAGCGCAGACGCATCAATTGATGATTCGTCCGGCGAAGGAGTCGTTTGAATTGGCCACGCCACAGGATTTTCATATTTTTGGCATTGTCATTGAGCGCGATCTGCTGTTGGACGGTTTGCAATATGGCGGTCAAGAACAATGGGAGAACGCCCAGTGGGAAACGGCGGTATTGGTTGAAAACAGCGTGCCGCAACACGGTTGTTGGTCGCTGGTGAATTTGATTCGAGATGCGTTGAGTCCGCTGTCGATACTCGGACAGAAGTTGCTTGAAGAAGGGGCTGCACAAGCGCATCTGCACGCCATGCTGCGCACTGCGGTGATGGATCGTCTTAGCGCGTTTCAAGTGTCGCCTGAACGTGAACCGCGCAGTTACCATACTCGGCGTCAGGCGCTGCGGCGCCTATATAAATACATTGATCACAACGGTGAATATCCATTGAGTATTAGCGAGATGTGTGCCATCGCCTGTGTCAGCCAGCGCACCTTGCACAACTGTTTTGAACAAGAACTTGGCGTGAGCCCAGCGACGTTTTTGCGAGAGTGCCGTTTGAACGCAGTGCGACGGGTATTACTGGATCAATCGCAGCAGCGGGCAATCTCCGACGTTGCACTTGGCTTTGGCTTCTATCATCTCGGTACGTTTAATCACTATTACAAGCGGCTGTTTGGCGAAACGCCCAGTCAGACGCGAACCCGCGCATCTCAGTATCAAAAAAGTGCGGTGGTGAAACGGTTTGCGGCGGCTCAATCTCTCACATTCCACGTCGATTGAAGCGCTTCGCAGAGCTTGGTAAACGCTGCGCCGCGAAATCGAGTTAACGGCATAAACTTGCTGTTCATTTTTCTCTCTTGGTCCTTCGAAAACACCGATTGTCTTGTTGTGCGACAAGCAGACAAAGCGCAAAAGTCTCTCTGACGCGAGAAAAGAGACAACTCATGAAATAATTTCACGGTGTGATATAAAACGTAAAGAACTTCCAATTATTACTGACCCACTGAAATAGCGCCTAGTTTCTCGTGATGAAGCTCACGATCTCACGGTCATGAATCCTGAATAATCGATTTGTAAGCGATTTCAAGGATGGGTTCTGGGTGATCACAATAAAGCATGTATCCGAACGCGCAGGGGTGTCACAAGCGACAGTCTCGCGGGTTATCAATGGTACAACTCCAGTGAGTTATGACAAGAAAGTGAAAGTAGAGATGGCGATAAAAGAGTTAGGGTATCGCCCGAACTCAATCGCCAAAGCGTTGGCGTCAAGTCGAACTGGAAGCGTCGGTATTGTGGTGCCTGAGCTGGGCAGCTCCTTTTACTCGGGTTTGTTGAATTGCATTGAAAGCAAACTACGGCGTTTAGGCTATCACGCTGTGGTTACGGCAGGGTCGAATACTGAGCAAGGTCAACGAGAGTCGGTAGAGTTCCTCTTGGGTCGTCAAGTGGATGCGCTAATTCTCCATACTCAGTATCTCTGTGATGACTATTTACTCAGTCTGGAAAAACAGGGTATTCCTCTCGTCGTCATAAACCGAGTGATCGCTGATATGTCGTCCAGCTGTATCGATATCGATAATGAAGCTGGTGGAAAGCTGGCGACGCAACACTTGCTGCAAATGGGGCACCAGAATATTGCTTGTATTACCGGGCCTCTAGATAAATCAGATGCCAGTGGGCGGTTACGGGGGTATCGCCTAGCACTAGAAGAAGCGGGGCTTGAGTACAACGAAGCACTGGTTTGTGCGGCTGGATTTACCGAAGAGACGGGAATGCTTGCGATGCAGCAACTGCTAAACCGCGATGTGAAGTTTACCGCCATATTTGCCTCTAACGACCATATGGCGGTTGGGGCACTGGAGGTTTTGAAAAATAAAGGGATCTCAGTACCTGAGGAAATATCATTGGTGGGGTTTGATAACGTTCTTTTTGCACGTTACCTCACACCACGCCTCACCACTATCCATTTTCCAATTGAGGAAATGAGCACAGAAGCTGTGCAGTTAACCATTAAAAAACTTAATAACCAGAAGAACGACGTGAACTTCATCTTGTCGCCGTCACTAGTGACAAGAAGTTCCGTTAAGAACTTACTCAACTCTATCTAACCCTAAGGACAGACCATGAACTTTAAGACCTTAGCGCTAACAAGCGCGGTTCTATTAGGACTTGCTAACACATCTGCTGCCGCTGAAAACACTATCCGCTTCGACGGATTCCCAGATTTTGATAGTAGTTTAAAGGTACTGCTACCTGATTTTGAGAAAAAAACAGGTATTAAAGTGGACTACCTGATGAACAACCACGGTGATCACCATACTAAGTTGACCACCAACTTAGCCACTGGGTCTGGCGCTGGCGATGTGATTGTTGTCGATGTGGAAAAAATTGGTCCGTTTGTCGCCTCTGGTGGTTTAGTGAACCTATCGCAACAGTATGGCGCGAACAAGTTTGAAGACCGTTTTGCCCCGTATGCGTGGGCTCAAGGAAAAGGCGCAGACGGCGATGTCTACGGCATGCCTGTTGATCTCGGGCCGGGTGTTATGTACTACCGTACTGACCTGTTCGAGAAAGCGGGTATCGATATCAATCAGGCCATCAAGGATTGGGACAGCTACATTGCGGCAGGCGAAAAGCTCAAAAAACTCAACATTCAGTTGATCCCGTCAGCCGCCGATGTGGCTCAAGCAATCATCTTTACCACCGTACCTGAAGGTGAAGGATTGTATTTTGACAAAGAGGGCAACCCTGTGGTCACCTCTGAGCGTTTTGTACATGCGTTTGAGGTGGCGAAGAAAATTCGTGACAAGGGGCTAGATGGTCGAATTCTTGCTTGGTCTAACGAATGGTATGAAGGTTTTCGTAACGCGACTTTTGCCACTCAGCTATCAGGAGCTTGGTTGCTTGGTCACTTGAAGAACTGGATTGCACCAGATACCGCGGGTAAATGGGCGGTGTCACATCTGCCGGATGGCATTTACGGTAGCTGGGGTGGTTCTTTCCTTTCTATTCCTAAGCAGTCCAAGCATCAGGATGAAGCGTGGAAACTTATCGAATACATGACGACAGAGCGTGATGTTCAGTTAAAGCACTTTGAAACGATCGCTGCCTTTCCTGCCAATGTCACCACTTATGACGATGCGTTGTTTCAACAAGAAGTTCCATTTTTAGGTGGACAAAAAGCGCGACTTCTTTTCGCCGATGTTGCGAAAAACATTAAACCTGTTCAGCCAGCAAAAGGGGATCACGTCGCTCGCTCTATCGTTTTGGAAAACGCGCTGATGGAAGTGCTTGATGAAGGAAAAGAGATCAAAACTGCGCTTAAAGAAGCAGAGCGTCTCATCAAGCGTCGAACTCGCAATTTATAACAAAATTACATATTCAATTAGGAGACGTGATCTCGCGTCTCCTTTTGTAAGAGGTCGTTACTATGAAATCAGCAACAAGCAACGTCATGGGAACAGGATTGGCTGCACGCATTTTTTCATATCTAAATTTGAAAGCGCTTACACCCTATACTTTTCTTCTGCCGTTTCTCCTTATTTTCTCTATTTTTGGGGTTTTTCCACTCCTGTTTTCGATTTATCTCTCTTTTCACGCTTGGAATCCGGTGGAAGGCTTGGGCGCGATGAGCTTTGTCGGTTTGGAAAATTACCAAGTCGCACTCACCGATCCGTGGCTTTGGCGTTCACTCGAAAACACCTTTTGGCTGGCGATCACCTCTGGCGTGGCGCAGCATCTTATCGCCATCCCAATCGCGTACATTCTCGTTTCATTAGGGGGCCGTTTACGTCACTGGCTAACTTCAGCTTACTTTCTGCCGTATATCACGTCGACGGTCGCGGCTTCACTGATCTTTTTCAACATGTACTCGCCCAGTTCCGGGATCATAAACCAGACTTTGATAGCTCTCGCGGACAACACCTTACTTGGGTGGGCATTTTCCTGGGTAAATGATTTTCAGCCTATCCGCTGGCTAGATGATGCCACCATGATTAAGCCGTCGATTGCGATTATGGTTTTCTGGAAGTACACCGGTTTTAACATCGTGCTCTATACCACGGGCTTAATGACCATTCCGAAGGAAATTTTGGAAGCGGCGAGAATGGATGGTGCCAATGCGTTTCGTCGGTTCTGGAATATTTCATTGCCGATGATCCGCCCATTCATCTTCTTCGCTGTCACGATGACCATCATCGGCAACTTACAACTGTTTGAAGAACCGTTTGTGCTTACTCGCGGTGGCGGTGGTACCGGGCAAGCTGGCTTAACCATTTCTATGTACTTGTACAAAGTGGGTTGGGAATGGTTAGAGATGGGGACGGCATCGGCCATTTCATGGCTCCTGTTTGCCCTTATCGCAACATGTACCTTAGTTCAATTCTTCTTTTTTGGTAAAAAAGGCTTAGGGGAGCATTAAGATGTCTACACAATCGGTTAAGGCTGTGTCAATGGGTGTGCATAAATCAAGAGACAACACGGTCGAAATGGTCACCAAAATGATGATGATACTGTTGGCCATCATCCTGATTATCTCCGCCATCGTGACCGTTTTCCCATTTGTTTGGTCAGCCTTGCTTTCCACTCGGGATCGTGCAGAGATTTTTGGAACAGGGATTAGTTTCGCCCTTGGCGACAGTCTCGCCATCAACTACGCCAAATTGAAAGAGATCATGCCTTTTTGGCAGGCGATGTTTAACTCCGTGTATGTCGCCTTCATCGGTACAACCATCTCACTACTGTTTTGCAGTATGGGGGGATATGCATTCGCTGTATTCAAATTTAAAGGGAGAAATATTCTATTTGGAATGTTGGTAGGTTCGATGATGATTCCGCCTGTTCTGAGTCTAATCCCTTACTTCATGATCGTGAAATTTATCGGCTTGATGGATAACCATGTGGCGGTGTGGCTGCCATTTACCACCACACCTTTTGGAATATTCCTCGTGCGTCAACATGTGGTGGCATCGATTCCTAAGGAGTTGTTGGAAGCCGCTAAGTTAGACGGTGCCGGTGAGTTTAGAACCTATTGGAGTGTGGTGTTGCCATTGATGAAGCCCGCTCTTGCTACCTTGGCCATCGTCCAATTTGTCTTTTTCTGGAACATGTTCATGCAGCCACTTGTTGTGCTCACCACACCAGAAAACTACGTGATTACCCAAGCGTTAAGAAGTGTCCAAGGTATACCGAACACCCCGTGGGGGGCGGTGATGCTCGGTACTACAATTTCGATTTTGCCCTTAGTGGTTACCTATTTGTTTGCCTCAAAGCAGATGATCAGTGGGCTAACGTCTGGTGCAGTAAAAGGTTAGATTTATAAGGTTATGACAATGAATAAATATGAGCTTCCTCATTCCTCGCGATTGCGTAGCAGCGATTTTATATTTGGTGTCGCCACCTCCTCTTATCAAATAGAAGGTGGAGTGGCAGAAGGAGGACGTACACCGTCTATATGGGATACCTTTTGTCAAAAAGAGGGCAAAGTGGATAAAGGTGAAAATGGGGACATCGCTTGTAACCATTACCACCTGTGGCAGCAAGATGTTGAAATGATCAGCAGTTTGGGTGTTGATGCTTATCGCCTTTCCATCGCCTGGCCGCGCATCCTCCCGCAAGATGGGGTGGTGAATCAGGAGGGACTCAAATTCTATGAGCAGATTATCGATGAATGTCACGCACATGGTATGAAGGTGTTTGTCACCCTCTATCACTGGGATCTGCCGCAGTATCTGCAAGATAAAGGGGGATGGCTCAACCGAGAAACGGCTTACAAGTTTGCTGATTATGCCGAGGTAGTGAGCCGTCATTTTGGCAATAAGATAGAGGTGTACACCACGCTAAATGAACCGTTTGTCGCCGCGTTTTTAGGCTACCGCTGGGGAGTGCATGCGCCTGGCATTTTGGGGGAACGTGAAGGTTTTCTGGCGTCCCATCACCTTATGCTGGCCCATGGGCTAGCGATGCCGGTTCTACGCCGCAATGCACCGAAGGCAAAACACGGAGTGGTATTCAATGCCTCACCTGCCTATGCGCATTCGGAGAAAGACATTGGAGCGGCAAAATACAGTGAAGCAGAAAACTATCACTGGTTTATCGATCCCGTTTTAAAAGGAGAGTATCCAGCGCTTGTCACCGAACGCCATTTTATCAACATGCCGATGGTACTTGCAGGAGATCTTGAGATCATTTCAGCACCAGTCGACTATATCGGAATCAACTACTACACCAGAAACGTTGTACGTTATAACGAAAGTGGTGATATTGAGACGGTGACGCAGGCAGAGAGTGAACACACCTATATCGGCTGGGAGATCTATCCGCAAGGATTGACCGACTTGCTGCTCAGTTTAAAAGAGCGTTATGCCAATCTTCCGCCTATTTACATCACTGAAAACGGCGCGGCGGGTGACGATCACTACCTCAACGGTGAAGTAAACGATGAACAGCGTGTGCGCTATTTTCAACAACATCTAAAGGCGTTAGATGAGGCAATTAACGCCGGTGTACAGGTCGATGGTTATTTCGCCTGGAGCTTGATGGACAACTTTGAATGGGCGTTTGGCTACTCACAGCGCTTTGGCATGGTATACGTCGATTATCCAACTCAGAAAAGAACATTAAAACAGAGCGCGATTGCTTATAAAAACATGTTATTAGAGCGTGCCAAGGAGACCCAATAATGGCTAAAGTTGAATTCAAAAATATTAAAAAATCCTTTGGTGATGTTGATGTGGTTAAGCATTTCGACTTTACCGTACATGACGGTGAGTTTGTGGTTTTCTTAGGCCCATCGGGTTGTGGCAAATCGACCACGCTGCGCATGCTGGCTGGTTTAGAAACCATTACCTCGGGGGAGATTTATGTCGGCGATAAGCTGATGAATAAAGTCGACGCAAAAGATCGCGATTTAGCGATGGTTTTTCAAAGCTATGCGCTGTATCCACATATGACCGTTTACGAAAATATTGCCTTTGCACTGAAGCTGAAAGGCATGTCGAAAGTGGATATTGATGCTGAAGTACGTAAAGCGGCGAAAATGTTGGAGCTTGAGCCTCTGCTTGACAGAAAGCCAAAGGAACTTTCCGGTGGACAACGCCAACGCGTTGCTATGGGACGTGCCATGGTGCGAACGCCTAAAGTCTTTCTATTCGACGAGCCGCTCTCAAACCTGGATGCCAAATTGCGTGGCGTCATGCGTGAAGAGATCAAACAGCTTCACCGTGAACTGAAAACGACCACAATTTATGTCACGCATGATCAAATTGAAGCGATGACGCTGGCGGATCGCATTGTGATACTCAAAGATGGCTACGTGGCTCAGGTAGGGACGCCGACGGATGTGTTTCAGCGCCCAGCCAATAAATTTGTGGCCCAGTTCATTGGTAGTCCATCCATGAACATGCTCGATGCCAAATTGATCAGTAAAGACAACGCATTTTATATCGAACTTGGGGAAACACAGATTCCGCTTCCTGAACGATTTAAAGCGTTGGCATCAAAGAATCTTGCGTTGCACCTTGGTATTCGCCCAACGGATATTCATTTGCGCGCAGAACATATTGACCATGATCGTGTATTACCATTTTCAGTAAAAATTAAAGATAAAGAGTTGCTGGGAGCCAGTATCTTATTAAAAACAGAAATAGCTAAACAATCTTTGATTATTGAAACGCAAGCTGCCGAGGTGACAACAAGTGAATTAACCTTGTACTTAGATCTCGATGCAATTCATCTTTTTGACGCGTTGAGTGAAAATTCGCTTGCCAGTTAATTAGAATATATACAGCAGACAGTTATAAACCATTCAATTTAACTCCTTCACTTTGTGAAGGAGATAGGAATAGTGACGATGAAATTCGGGTATTTTGATGATGAAAATAAAGAGTACGTGGCAACAACGCCTTGTACACCTATTAAATGGTGTAATTATGTTGGCACCTTAAATTTTGGCGGGCTGGTTGATAGCAATGGTGGTGTTTTACTGTGTAAAGGCGATCCTGCGCTCAATCGCATCACCAAATATATTGCTCAACTACCAAACTCCGACTTCAAAGGTTCAACCATATATTTGAAAGTGCGCAATAAAGAAGGGCATGAGGTGATTTTCTCCCCTTTTTATACGCCGACACTGAAACCACTGGAACGTTTTGAAAATCATACCGGCTTGTCTTACACCACAATTATTTCTCAAGGTTACGGAGTCCGCTGCGAATGCACCTTCTTTGTGCCCAAAGACGATCAAGTATTACTGCAAGATATTAAAATTACTAACATCTCGGATAGCGAGTTGCACCTTGATGTCGTTCCTGTTTTTGAGTTTTCTCACTTCGATGCATTGAAACAGCTGCTCAATGCCGATTGGGTTCCTCAAACCATGATCGTCAAAGCGCATCAACAAGAGAGTGGTCACACAGTGCTAGAGCAATATGCTTTCATGAAGAGGGACTACGCAGTCAACATCATGACGGCTGATCGTCCAGCCACTTCATTCTCTGGTGACCGGCAGAAGTTCATCGGGAATATGGGCTATGGAAGTTGGGCGGCACCGGAGGCTCTTAAGCAACAAGAACTGGGCAACGACGAATGCTTGAGAGGTGACAATATCGGCGCTCTCAATTTAAGACTCGGCTGGTTAGCGCCAAACCAGACGGAACGAACCGTGGTGCAACTGACGCAAATGGCGAGTTTGAATGCGGCGAAAGCGATGTTAGAAAAGTATCGAGATCACCATCAGGTCGATTTCGCGTTTGCTGAGCTTGCGCGTTTCTGGCAACGCTATCTCGCCACCATCCAAGTTGAAACGCCTGATCCGGCGATGAACTCCATGCTCAACGTGCACAATCCGCGTCAGTGCCATACCACGAAAAACTGGTCACGTTACCTATCGCTATACCAGCTAGGATATGGCGCTCGTGGAATCGGTTTTCGTGATTCATCGCAGGATATCCTCGGTGTTATCGCGCATATGCCCGATGAAGCGCGTGAGTTCATCGAACGCTTGCTTTCGGTGCAGAATACCAATGGCTCTGCGATGCACCAGTTTTTCCCTTCGACGATGGAAGCCAATGCTGGCGACTCAAGAGAAGAAGAGGATCGCCCAGACTATTATGGGGATGACCATCTCTGGATAATCTATGCCGTAACTCAGTATGTGAAAGAGACGGGCGATACCGACTTTCTGGATAAGGTCATCCCCTTTTACCAGAAAGATAAGCGCGGCAATCCGCTGGAAGTGGGGAAGGTGTGGGAGCATTTGTGCCGGGCCATTCATTTTACCCAAACCAACACTGGGCAGCATGACTTACCTTTGCTTGGTTTTGCCGATTGGAACGATACGGTCAATCTGCCGCGTGGTGCAGAATCGTTGATGGTTGCGAATATGTATGGCAAGGCGCTACTCGACATGTTGGACCTTTGTAAGGTACGAGGCGAGCAAGCATTAGCAGAACAGTACCAATCACACTATGAGCAGATGAAGAGCACCGTCAACTCCTTTGGCTGGGATGGCGAATGGTATGTCCGCTATTTCGACGAACGAGGTAAGCCAATCGGCTCAAAGCAAAATCAACAGGGGCAGATTTACACCAATGGCCAAAGCTGGCCTGTTATTTCAGGCTTTGCACCCCAAGAGCGTGCAACCCAAGCTTTGAACTCGGTATATTACAAGTTGAATACCGTTAACGGCATTAAGCTATCTACTCCTGGTTACAACGGCTTCGACCCGGATCTTGGCGGCGTTTCCACCTATCCACCCGGTGCAAAAGAAAATGGCGGCATTTTTCTTCATTCCAATCCTTGGGTAATGATTGCTGAAGCGAAGATGGGCAACGGAGATCGTGCCTACGAATACTATCGTCAAATTAACCCTGCTTCGAAGAATAACCAGCTTGATCAGTTCGAGTCGGAGCCCTACTGCTATCCGCAAAACATCCTTGGCGATGAGCACCCGCAGTTTGGCCTAGGACGAAATGCCTGGTTATCGGGGACCTCGTCATGGACCTATGTAGCAGCGACTCAGTGGATATTAGGTGTTCGTCCTGAAATGGATGGATTACTTATTGATCCCTGTATCCCGCGTCATTGGCCTGAGTTCAAACTCACTCGGAAGTTTCGCGGTGCGACTTACCACATTCATGTCAGCAACCCACAGAATGTGAGTAAAGGTGTGGTCGAAATGCGCGTCGACGGCGAGCTAGTGCAAGGAAATAAGGCACCGATTTGCAACTCTGGCGAACATGTAATTGAGGTGCGATTAGGTTAATAAACCAAAGGGCATGCAGCATGCCCTTTGTTCTCAACTTGTTATCGCGCTTGGTAATTGGCTTGGCATTGCCAGCGAAAGGTCTGGTGCTGTTTGGGGGCCAACTCCAGTAAACCAATATGGTGGTTGAAGGCATCTGCCGGGCAACTCATGGGTTCAATGGCAATAGACGCTTCGGAGTTAGGCGTGTAAAGCTGAAGATAAGGGTAGCTGGGATCTTGTTGGTAATTCAGTGAGGCAACGTGGTCTTGTCGCTGTAAGGACAGTTGAATAGGCTCACTAGTATCGAAATAAAAACAATGATTTAGCGTAACTCCATCCAGAGAGGTTGCCTGTAAGAATTGTTCGTTTGGAAAGGTGAGAGCAGTTGGCATGTCATCAATATGCTCAAGTTCGTGACAAAAAGGCATAGTCAAAGAACATTGTGAAAGTGGGGCTCCTAAAGAGAAATAGGGGTGCCAAGCATCTCCAAAAGGCATGGCTGTGACTCCTTGGTTTTCCACTGTCGTGGTGCAACTCAATAAGCCGTCGATGGTGATTGAGAATCTAATATCGATTTGAAAAGCAAATGGATATCCGGGATGCAAACAGGAGGTTGTAAAGCGTAGATCCACCTCTGCTGACTGTTCACTTGTTTGGCAGTGAAGGAGTTGAAACGGCTGGTTATAGAGTAATCCGTGAACAGCGTGTTCCGACCAAGGAAAATTAGCTGGCAACTGATAATGATGACCTTTGTAGCAATAACGACCGTGTTTAAGGCGATTCGGAAAAGGAAAGAGTTTTGCACTACGTGAAAAATAGGGGTGTTCATTTATAAGCTCATCACTGGCTTGATAACCTGATATAAAAGAGAAGGGGCTGTGGTTGAATATAAATTTATTTATAACAGCACCAAATTCTGTAATTAACTCAATTTCAATACCTATCTCTGGATTGTTAATGACTATGCTATCGAACATGCCGAATTTTTCTTTACTAATTTTGAACATTGTTAATATCTCCATTTTTTATTGATATTAACAGTTGAAATTAAATATTCAATATTGGATTTAAACTATGAAGAATAAAATCCCATACACAACTTATCATGGCATAGCGCGTGATTTGTGTGCGAAAGGTGACGCAGTTGAATTTATTCAACCTTGGTATACTCCCGTATCTACAACACCGGAAAATACGGGAATGGCAGTAGGGGGAATAGGCTCGACGTTTACCCTTACACCCAAAGGCGAGACACCAAACTTTAGCTTTATTCCTGGTGTTTATGTTGACTGTTCGGAAAGCTCTATTAAAAGCTCTATTAATTTCAATGATTTCTATATTTCAGTGATGGAACCGATAAATATTGACAATATAGCAATAAGAGATCTTGAAGAATTAAAACGTTTTTTGCATTTCTATCCAGCACTATTTAATGGTCAAAAGCTCGACTGTGTGAGTGAAGAACGTGCCATCGAAACAATAAAAAAGAGCCTAATTAGTTCGAATTTCTACAGTGACAATCAGTCCAATTTTTTGCGTTGGAAGGTGGAGTTTACTGAAAAAACCCAAAAGCACATTGAGCAAGATGCCAACTCGCTGATGACACAGCTTTTGGTTGCACTGGATTTTTTTGACGGTTTGCTCATCAACGCTTCGGCTGATTGTGTCTCTCTTACCGGTAAAAGCGTTGATCAAGTTCGCTCAATGAATAGCGAAGATATTCACTATCAAGCCTTGTACCCGATTGCTCAGTATCAGTATGCAGGCATCGACACGCTCAAAGTGACCCGCAAAGTGGTTTCACCGATAGTGAAAAATGAGCAGAAATTGTGCTCATTGCCGCTGCACTGGAATCAATTCGAACTCACCAACCTATCAGACTGCACCAAACTGATCACGCTGGCACAACCACTGGAAAACTTACTCGGTTCTACCTATCAAAAAGCCCGTCACGGCGTGCAGGATTCGGCATGTTATTTGATCAGAAATGCGATTTTACATAAGCATAGTCAGAGCAACATTGAGGATGGCGATGTCGAGTTTATTGGCGCCAGTTTACGAAGCGATTCACCTTACTCATCCGATATAGAAGGAGAAGTACAGTATGGCGTTGTCGCTAGAAAAGCCGATCTTGAGTCTGGGAAGATAACGGTAACGGTAAAGCCCTCTGTCTACAGTAGTAAAGTCGAAACCCAGCTTATAAATGCATTAAAAACAGGACGCACCAGTAGCCATTTTGATCGCGGTATTTATAGTGGACGTGAGAGTGTGACTGCCTTGATATGTGTGCAAGTGGAACTGCAGCCGGGTGAAACGGTCGACTTGCGTTATTTACAGGTAATGGATCATAGCAAGATATGGCTTGATGATTTGAGAACAGAGAAAGCGTACTCCAATTTCTTTCCGAAACATCAAAGAGCCACATGGATGATAAAAGAGGTGTTGCCACAGCTTGACAAAATTGAAGAAAAAATTGTTAAGCAGCAAAATGACTTTTTATCTCTAGCCAATCAGAACATGCAGGATAAAGAGACGGCAGAGCGTTATTCAACCATGGCGATGAATACCTTGTCATTTCTCTCCGAGTCAACGGTGTGGGATTGTGAAAATAGATTTCTGGTCAAGGAGTGTGTGGATTACCCATTTTTCAATTCATTAGATGTTTATTTCTACGGTTCATTCTCAATTTTGTATCTGCTCCCTGAACTTGATGGTAGCGTGATGCAAGCGTTTGCTGACGCGATATTATCGACTGATGACACGAAACGGAGATATTGGGAATATGAAGACAAACCGTTTGCTGATCTGAATGACGCAAAATATGAAGGCCCTCGAGCATTGTATGGTGCCGTTATTCATGATTTAGGCAGCCCGTTTGATATTAAGCCAGATGCGTACAGTTGGCATAATGTAAAAGAATGGAAAGATCTCGCGCCTAAATTTATTTTGATGGTGTACCGCCACTATCAACAAACCAAAAATAAACAACTTGTGGAGTATTGTTGGCTCGCGGTCAAAGAGAGCATCCACTATTTATCGAGCCTGATAGAAGAGGGCGATTCGCTACCTTTGGTTCATGGTACGGATGACACCTTCGATAATCTTTCGTCTCATGGCATCTCGATCTATTGTGCGAGTTTATGGGCTGCTGGCCTTAAAGCGGCGGGAGAGCTTGCGCATATTATGCAAGAGCCTAGTTTAGCAGAAGAGTACAAGCAGCAATCTCAGCGCGCATTGAGTACGATTGAAAGTAGCTTATGGGATGAAAAAAATGGTTACTACCATTTTTATGCCACGCCTATTCAAACTAAGCATTTAACCGGAAAAGATTATCAGCCACTGGAAGCGTTAGGGATAGTACTGACCGGGGATTTAGTCACCGACAAGTTAATACTGAATACCTATCTTGATCGAGTGGATGAACAAAGTGATGTACCGAGAATTGAGCAAAGATTACGCAAGAAGCAGAATCTTCTTGCAACGGCTCCGTTAGCGTTTACGCGACAGTATCAAGTGATGATTCTGGATTCAGACAACAGTTTTGGTGATGCTTTGGTTGCCGATACCTATTTGAAACTGGTTGGTCTGGATGGTCTATTTCAAGCAGAGCGCATCGAAAGAACGTTGGAATTTATCTATGAACGCAATTTCCATCGCAATAGCCCTAACTTGGGGGTGGCAAACATGACACTTTCTGATGGTTCCCCGCATGATGCTTTTCAAGCTCAAGATGTTTGGGGCGGGATCCAGTTTAGTGTGGCCACGGCGCTTAAGTATGCAGGAAAGAAACAGTATGCGGAGAGACTATTAGATACCGTGTATCACACCCTTTATCGTTCGGCGAAAATTCCATTTGCAGCACCTGAAGGCTTTAACTGCTCGTTCCAAGTCACGCATGAGCAATTGCAAACACAGTTTTCACTGAGTGAAGAGGTCGCGACACGCTGGCTAGACGACTTAATTTCCTATCGGGCACTTCGGCCTGATCTGCGGGTCAGTCATGATTTGCTGTCGAGCAAAGCCGCGTTTTTGCAGAATCTTGCGATTTTAGGTGTTGGTGAGGAAACGCTGGAGCAGCTATATCATTGGTTGCTCAGTTGCGGTATGAAGTACACTGCGGGTCGATATTTTAGGCCTGGAATGATTTTTTCCTATCTATATTGTTAAATTCAATACTACAAGAGGTTGATTTTTATAATTAACCTCTTTTTTGTTGTTTTGGGCGAGTGTAGAATGGTATGTTAAAAAAAAGAGACTAACTTGGTTGTGAGCTTCAGTGGTTTTATGAAAAGAACAGATAAAGTAAAAATGCCGACGGCTTATGAGGTTGCGAGGCTAGCCAACGTTTCTCAAAGTACAGTGTCACGCTATTTCAATCGAACCTCTTATGTATCAAATGATAAAACAGAGAAGATTGAGCAGGCGATAAGAGAACTGGGCTATAAGCCGCCAAAATATGCTGATAAATTGATCAAAACACGCTCAATGACGATTGGTGTCCTCGTGCAAAATCCCGATAGCCCTTATACGAGTAGTATTCTCATTGACATGGAAAAACTTCTAGCGAAACACGGCTACTCTTTGCTAATTTCAGTCAACAGTTGGCAGGAAAGTTTGGTGGCGTACTCGTTAGAATATTTAATGAAGAGTGATGTTGATGCGATTATTATTATTTCTGGCAATGTTGATAAAAAATTAATAGTTAAAATTTCTGAAACAATTCCCGTTGTTGCTGTTGGTTACAACATTGTTGCAGATAAGGTACGTTCAATATCGCTAGATAATAATCTAGGTGGATATTTAGCGACACTACATTTAATACAGCTTGGTCATGTAAACATAGCTCATATAAAAGGTTTGCCAAATCATGACGATGCCATCTATCGTTACAATGGTTATGTTCGAGCACTAAACGAAGCGGGAATTAATATCAAAGAAAAGTTAATACTTGACGGTGATTTTAGTATTAAGAGTGGTTATGAGAAAACGATCGAGTTGATCAAATCGAAGGTCTACTTTTCTGCTATATTCGCTGCAAATGATCTAAGTGCTTATGGTGCGATAAAAGCATTGCATGACAATGGATTCAAGGTGCCAGAAGACGTTTCTGTGATTGGGTTTGATGATTTACCCACGTCACCGTATTTTACTCCTTCTTTAACCACGCTGCGTCAGCCTCTTGAGGAAATTGGAGCGCTTAGTGCGAAGTGTGCGTTGAATTTGCTCAGTGGTGAATCGGAAGCTATCCGCTTACCGCCTATTAGCCTGATTGCGCGAGAATCAACAAAATCTCGCTACCGATAGAAACAGCCGATACAAAAATAACCCATATAAAAACAAGTAGCCGAGAATATTTTCTCAACTACTTGTCTGCCATTTAAAACGATATTGCTCTATTGAATATATTCATCAAGGAAACTCACTGCCCAGAAGAAAGGGGCATTCCAGTTAATCGTGATTTCATTTAAAGTCCAAGCGCCAATATCATCTTTCCAGCATGTTTGTCCTATGCATTTTCCTTTCATTGACGAGGCAACAGGATCACTGAAGTTGATTGAGTTTGGTCCACCAGACATCACACCAGGTGGAACCAGAGGTGATGAAGAGTCAGCAGCATGCGCCCAGAAACGGTGATGTGGATTGATCAATTGACGGCTTCCGTAACCCGAGACATAAGATTGATCGAGCGGGTTTCGACCGAGAATGTAATCCATCGCATCCATTATCGCTTGGGCGTACTTTGTATCCTTGGTGAAGTCGTAGGCAATACCTAAGAAAATGCTTCTGTTCATTAGGTTAGAGTTTGAACCCCATGGATACTCGCTTGCTTGATAGGGGATACGATAGCCTTCTTTAGCTATCGCCTGCTGATAAGCATCTGCTGTTGCAACGATATTCGCGCGCGCTTTACGCACTGCGTCATCTGAGAGACGATTTGGAACAATAGCCAGTGTGAGAGTTCCCGCACCGCTCACCCCTTGCCAATATAGATCTCCGGTCGCCTCACTATCTCCAGTCGGGGTGGTTAAGTAGTAAGGAGAGCGCTGAATGGCTTCTTTGTATTCTGCCTTACCGGTGGTGGCAAAAAGCTCTGCCGCTGCCCAATAGAACTCATCGTCTACCTTGGTATCATCGTAAGGACCAGAACCGACAAAGTTGTCATACGCATAAACATGGTTGTTCACTTTGGCGGCTTGCCAGGCTTTTTCGGCGGCTAACAGGCAACGCTCAGCGTATTTATCATCCAGATCTCTCCATACACGTGCACATTGTGCCGCTGTTGCTGCTAGGTTCAGCGTCGCTGCCGTCGTTGGATAACTCAAATAACGCTCTTTGGGATCTTTGTGAGGAGGCAAAGGCATTCCAGTCCAAGAATCATCTGCGATCTTATGGAAAACCATGCCATTCGCATTTATGGCTGTGAGTTTGAGGTTGGTTAGTTGCTCAGATTGATCGCCGACTGGTACCCAAATCTGACGATTGTCTTGCACTTGCATGGCCAGCATAAAATCCATCATCCAACGAGACTCATCCAACAGATCATTGAATTGGTTGCTGTTCTCTGGAATCTTGACTTTGCCATCAGCGAACGCGCTTTGGCCATTTTTCTTGGTAAGTTTCTCTCTTTCGTAAAAATTCATCAGAGTCCAGAGCGAAATTCCGCCGTTAACCACATACTTTCCATGGTCGCCAGCATCGTACCAGCCTCCTGAAACATCGAGCGACAGATCGCAACCGGGCCAGTTATTGCCTTTTGCGTCTTTTTTGTTGAAACACGTGGCAATTTCCGGTTTGTGACCCGCTGGTCGAGCTAAGTCGGCCCGTTGTACATATTGCTCTTCAATATCAATGCCGCTTCGCTGCTGATAAAAGAAGGAAAGCGCATCGTACTTCATATCACGGTAAATACTGTCATCAAGATCAAATGGGTGGCTTCGCTCACCGTTGACTTCGAGTACTACGCCTTTTGCCGAGGATTTGACATGGCTGAAATCAACAAGCTGAACCTGCTCGCCAGAAGCACTGTTAAGTCCAAATGGCAGCGTTTTTCCTTCGGCAATCACCGCCTCTTTCGCATCCAATAATGCCCACGTTAAGGGGGACTTTTCTTCGGTTGCTACCGTTGCATACTTTTGCGCGCTGGTAAAATAGCCAACTTGATTCACTCGCACTTTGGCCAGATCGACTTTCTTTTCGTAAACAGGGCCGGTTAGCGAAAGCTGCTTAACGCAAACGGTGGTCGGTGCCTGAGTGCCGATCTGAAAATGCAATTGCACTTTGTCATCGTTATCCGAAGGTTTAAAAGAAAAATGAAACGATTTGAACTCGTTGGCAAGTGGAACGTCTTGGACAAGATAGCTGGTGTAGGGCGCGCCATCATGTTGGACAATGGTTTTTACACTAATGGCCTTTTGTGCCATGGCATCGAAGCGGAGGGTATAATTTTCACCTTGTTTAAGAGCTAGACCAGATTGACCTAAAATAACATCCCAAGGGTTACTTCCACTCGCTGTAAAAGATATGCAACCGATATTATCTACCGCTTTTAGCGAGCCTCCCGCTGCCCACCAGCCGTCAATACCTTGCGAGAAATCGCTATTGGCCAGAAGGTTGATAGTCTTTGTGTTATTAGAACTAGATGTGGATGTTTCGGCAGTACAACCCGTAAGCGCAATTAAACCGCAGCTAAATAAATTTAGCACAAGTAACCGTTTTTTAATCATTTTAACCTCTTTAAAATTAAGAAGATAGAAAGCATAAAGTGCCGTGCTATATAAATAAACAAATAGACAGAGCAATTTGGTATCTATCTTATAACAGCCTATACGATGAGAACTCAATCGTACAATCAATAATATGTGAGTGTTGCTATCTTTTTAATACCTATGATGAAAGTCCATCGATTTATTTCAAATCACTCCAAGAAAGTTTTTCATGGATATCGTTTGAACGTGATCAAGACCAAAATTGAGATCAAAGATATTATTGTTGCTGACAAATACGAGCCTCAAATCTAGACAAAAAAAATTTATAACCACTAAAGTTGGCAACACTGTAATACAAGAAATTATTTCAAAGAGTGGTAGTGATAAAAATGCTTTAAATTAGAATTATTGGAGACGATGATGATGCTGATTAGACTGTTTATTTTTACTGTTTTGACCAGCACTGCTTTTTTTAACAGTGCGTTTGCAATGGACTGGAGTGGTTTTCAGTGGTCTGTTTCTGATGGTTGGAAGAATCAAGGAAGCGAATTCGACTGTACTTGGAGATCTGGAAATATCTGGAAAGAAAACGATCTGCTCATACTTCATGCGAAACACGACAATGGGTTTAAAACCTGTGCAGAGATGCGTACATACGCATATATGCGCAAGGGTCGTTATGAAGTTGAAATGCAAGCGGGTTCAGTTCCAGGAACGATCAGTTCGTTCTTTACGTATGTTGGCGAATCAGGAAGGGAAAGCCATTACGAAGTTGATATCGAATTGATGGGAGGAACCAACCTCTTGCATACCAATATATGGATTAAGGGGCAGCAATCTCCTGTTGATATTGATTTAGGACGTTATGGACTATCTATTTGGAACATGGAGAAATACGCATTTTCAATTGATGAATATGGTGTGACTTGGGAAGTTTTTAACCGAGATAGCAATAGCTGGATTCAAGTTCGGCGTGCAAATGCCAAGGTGAGCAGTTATATGCAGCTATTTATAAATAACTGGATCAGTGCCAATCGCCATTTTCCTCCCAGCTCTTATAATTGGCTTCCAGTTTATGCAAAGTATCGCAATGTTAAGGTTACACCCTGGGAATAATCCCAGTTGTTTTAAATTATATTTTTTATAGAGTAGAAATCATGAAATTATGTAATGGCAAAGTTATTATTCTATCTATTTTGTCTACCTCGATGGTTGGTTGTAACTTTGATAAAGAGATTAAAAATCTAGAAGTAAAACAAAGCGAAGAACTGATCTTATTAGGAACGTCAGCAAATGAGAGCTTTACTTCCTGGATACAATCTGAAAAAGATAATTGGAATCTTATGCAGGTTAATGGTGCACAGGTTTCAATGAACAGTATCGGTGCAGTGCTCATTAACAATAATGGTGAAAAAGACACCGCTGATGTCCAAGTTTCCGGAAATGGCAGTGGTATGTATATGATTAAATCAGATAGCCCACTTAATCTGGAGAAATACAGTTCAGGTTACATAGCGTTTAAAATCCGCCCGAAAAGCGCCTTTCCGTCATCATTCTCAGTCTCAATCGACAATGAATGGCCTAATAGAAGCAGCTTGCAACTGTCAAATATTCTTACGGAGTCAGGCAAGTGGGCAAGCGTAACCATTCCAGTAAACTGCATGAAACCAGTCGATGGAGCGACAGCGATAAATCTAAAAAGCGTCGCTACGCCTTTTCACCTAGATGTGAAAGAGAAATTTGATTATGAGATTACTGACATTATCTATAAGTTAAAAGAAGAAAAGCCGACCATTGATCCTATTTCGTGTAACGTTGCTAAAGATAACGATACTCCTACTGAGGTTATTCCGAGTTTACAAACCGATGAAGTTGCTTTGTATTACTTCGGAAATAAAAATGGATCACAAGATTTGAGCGAAATGTATCCAGTAAACAGTTTCGGAGCAAATGTAGAAAATACCAACCAGACTGTTCACGCTACATTTTCCCAAAATGGAGGTGTTTTCTTAGGCAAAGATGATTCAAATAGCGATCTATCGACGTATTCAGAGAATCTCTTAGCCATTGATCTGAATGTTTCAAGCTACGGTGATTCAGATAACATCCAACTTCGTATGGATGGCAGTAGTGTCGATTTTGGCCGATTTATGACTATCGAAAAATCTCTTATCCCAGAGGGCTCGGCATGGTATCGATGCCATTTTCCGATTTCATCATTGATACCGACAGAGAATCTATCTTCTGTCAATAAAGCCGTTTATCTATCGGGTGTTTGGGATAGCATGAATGGGCTGGAATTTAGTTTTACTAATGTTGCCATAAAGAAAATCCCTAGTGGTTATGACTCATCTCAAGCCTGTGAGGAAATAAAATAATTCTGTCGGAGTTATTTATTTCAGATTGGTTTATTTAACTATTGGTTTATTTAACTATAGATGAAACAGTGTATTAAATAAAATTGTTATTTAATTATGCTCAGAATTAAAAATATCTTATTACCTAGTAAAAGTAATAAATTTCACGATTAGTTTAAGCAAAATATTAAGGATAATGAAATGAAAGCAATAAAATTCATCCCTACTTGTGTTGCCGTGAGTCTTCCTCTTTTTTCAGCGTCTATTTATGCTGCCGATGTCGAAGGATTTAATTTTTCTGGTTACGCTCGTTATGGTGCAGCATTTCAAGGCAGCGATGAAAAAAATGTGAACACAGCTGGGGCATTGAATGGCAACGCAACAGGCAGGCTCGGGAACGAGAATAACGGCGGCGAGTTTAGCTTAAGCAGAACATTCACCGGTGAACAAGGCGCGAAATGGGATATTGTTGTGATGTTCGATCACTACTCTGACTCTTCGTGGGCAACAACGGGAGGGGTTAAACTCAAGAAAACTTATGCTAGTGTTACTAACTTCGTCTCTTCACAGCCGAAGTTAAGAGTGTGGGCTGGCCGCGATTTTCATCAACGGGCGCAGACTGATCTTAACGACTATTTTTGGATGATGCACGACGGGCAGGGTGGTGGCTTCTATAACCTAAACTTAGCCGGAGTGAAGCTCGATATGAGTGTTGTCGGTCAGGTAGAAGGCGATATGGTTGGCGACAGCGGAAAATATGCGCTCACCACTAAACTGCATGATATGAAAATATTTGGTCTAGCGGATCTTGCTCTGTACGCTAACTACGGTTTTGCTTCGAAAAAAGCGAAGGAACAACCTTATTACGATATCGATTCTTACCAAGTAGGTGGAGAGATTTCTGCTGGTAAGCACAAATTGGTTGTACGTTATTCTGACAATGCTAAAGACAGTGTTTTCGATATGACCGAAGATCAGAAAGCACTATTATTCAGCTTTAACGGTGAGCAGGAAGTCTCCAATGACTTAGGTGTTCAATACTTGGCAGCCTATCAGTCCTTAGACGTCGCTGACTTTAATGACAGAGTAAACTACAACGTAATTGTTCGACCTACTTATGCTTGGGATAATATGAATTCAACATGGTTGGACGCTGGCTTCAGTTTGGTTGATTACAAGCATGTTGATGCGAAAAATAGCTCTTGGAAAGTAACACTTTCACAAAATATTGCTATTAGCTCAAAAACTTGGGCACGTCCTATGTTGCGTTTCTATGCGACAATCGGCAAGGCAGACAATGAGTACATTGGCTTTGACTCATCGACAGGCCAAATGAAATCAAGCAATTTAGATACTGCGACTTTCGGCGCAATGTTCGAAGCTTGGTGGTAAGAGTTTTTTAACCAATCAGTGATGTTGCAAAAAATAATGGGTATCTAGAATACCCATTATAAAACGTTTAGGTTGCCAATGATGTCATCTCTTGTTTCAAAAATTTATGCTGGATTTTTATTTATTATACTATTCATGATAGTATCTTCTGCTATTTCTATAGTCAGTAATGAGAGGCTAATTTCCAACTTTGAATTTCTAACGAGGACATCAACCCCACTTATGATGGAATCGTCAAATTTAAATGTCAAACTGCTAGACATTAATCGTGCACTTACCCCTTTCTTTTCTTCACAATATGTTGATGAACTTCCTGGCTTTGAATCTAAAATTGAGGAAAAAATAGATTAATATAGAGATCAATTGAAAAAGGTAGAAACATTATCCTCAGATGATGAACAGTTCAGAGATAGAATAGAAGAAGGTGTTATCTATAGTGATCTATTGATTGACAAACTGCGATCTTTACTAAGTTCGTTTAAAATATATCTAACAGATAAAAATGATAATATTACTCAACAGATAGATTTCAGAGTTTTTTTGTCAGAACTTTATAACAATTTAAATGAAAGTTATAATTTTTCTTCAAAAAGAAATGTCAAAGAGTCCATTTCTGGCTTACTCCATCAAGTCAGATTCATCTCCAGTGAAGTTGACTACCTTTTCTACTTACGTGATTCGTTAGAATTCAGTTCAATCGAGCACAGATTAAATAATAGAAAAAGGTTGTTAGCTGAAGCGATTGATAAGCTCAAGTTAGATGAAATTTCACTCTACAGGGATAATGAAAAGCTATTATCAACACTTGAAGAGCAACTTTTTGATGATACTGGTGTTGTCAAAGAGCACATGAGGTTAGTCAGGCAGAGTGAAGATCTATTTGAATCGAGAAATCTGATAGAAGTAATGCTTGATAAGCAAGTTACTATCATCAATTCTCTTTTGGAGTATTCCCAAGATCTTTCACGCGTTCATTATGATAAGTCACTCAGCAGTTATCAATATTCGCTTATTTATATCATACTTATTACCATTTTTTCTGTGGTTATTTCTACTTTAATTGGTGTAAGCATTGCTCGTATGATATCAAAAGCCAGTAAAGCTGTTAACTCAACACTGAGTAACATAGAAGAAAAAGATCTATCAGTTAGAGTAAGTTACTCGCAGAACGATGAATTTGGTGCCATATCAAATAAAATTAATTCTGTTATCGATCATCTCGCCATTATGATTGCCCAGATACGAGAATCAGCAAACGATTTGAATCACGCATCGGTTGAAAATCAAGACATCAGTAAATCACTTAATTATTCTGTATTGGAACAAACGAAGCAGACTCAAATCGTCGTGGATGTAATGACTGAAATTGAAAACTCTGTAGAAGAGATTACCACTTTCGCTAGGCAAACTCTGTTAACCGTTCAAGATGCCGTTGAGAGTTCGCATTCTGGTCAGGACACGATGGCGAAGAATCTCCAATTTTTGCAGGAGTTATCTGAGAATATGCTGTTATTTATCGAGACTATTATTCAACTTGATTCTGAAAGCCGAAATATAGAAACCATTTTGCACTCGATAACTGGTATCTCAGAACAAACGAACTTGCTTGCACTAAATGCGGCCATTGAAGCAGCTCGTGCTGGTGAACAGGGAAGAGGCTTTTCTGTTGTTGCGGATGAAGTTCGCTTGTTGGCTTCTCAGTCTGCAGAGTCAGCAAACTACATTCAAAAGATAGTTAGGCAGTTTCAATCTAAATCCCAACAAGCGGTGGCACTTATTAATCACTCTAATGCTGCAATGGAAAGCTGTAAAAATCAAACCTTAGAGGTAGGGAATGTGTTATCAAAGATCCATCACATGTTGAGTGTTGTAGAAGCCAATAGCCATCAGGTTGTTATCAAAACCGATGTTCATAATAAGTTGACTTCTCTTGTAGCAAGTAATATTGAAAGTATACAAAGCTTGTCCAGTAAAAACGCTCAGTTCTCAAGAAAATTGGCTGAATCGGCAGTTAATCTGGAAGCAATGGCTGATGGTCAATCAAAACTAACCTCCAGTTTTTCATTATAGTTTTTCTCTAGCCGTATTTGAGTGAGTTCAAAAGAGAAAAACCTCATACGGCATGGATGCAGTATGAGGTGAAAAGAAAATTTTATCCGGAAAGCTTCGCTTTATCGAGACATGGCAAGTTAGCGAAGCTGAGTGACAAAGGTTCCTTCAGGCAAGACGGGAAGATACTTCTGGTAAAACTCGTGATAAGCCCGGCTAGGATTGAGATCGGCAAACAGCTCTGGATAGAGCGCCTTGGCATAAAATTGAATCATGGCGCCATCCATGATGGTGCGACAGGCACCGTGATAAGCGGCATACATGCGGTTGTTTTTCACCGCAGAGAGCGTGGACCAGCCAAGACGTTGTTTGAAGCCTTGCAACGCTGCTTGTGCTTTTTCTTCAGCAACTCCTTGACCAATAATCATTGAACTATCAGAGCTTCCAGATTCGTAACCAGTAATGACGATGACGTCTGGGTTGCTGGCAATTATTTGTTCTGGGTTCATTTGGCCCCACCATTCAACATAAGGGGTGGCAATGTTGTCTCCCCACGCTGTGGTTGCGATGGCTCCCCACATGTTTTTACCGAATGTATAGCCGATGTCATTGATGCCGCTAGCGCCGAACTCTGTGTAGATCTTGGGTTTTGGCAGGTTGGCTTTCTCTAGGCGCTCAGTGATCATGGCTGCATTTTGCGCATAGTCTTGAGCAATTTTTTCGGCTCTCTCTGTTTGCCCAGTAATAACACCAATTAGTTGGGTACTTTTGACATGTCGCTCAATGGTCTGAGCATTATAGTCAACCACAAGCACTGGAATCCCCATTTCTTCCAATCGAGTCACTTCGTTAGAGAGTGCCTTATATTGCCAATCAGCGAGCATAATCAAATCAGGGCTTAAACTGATCACTTTTTCTAGTGAAAAGGCGTTAGTGTCTACTCGGCCAATCTCAGGAATTTTGTCTAAAGAAGGGCGGTGTTTAACGTACATCTCCCAATTTGTTGGCCGAGCTTGCCAAATGTACTTTGACATTCCAACGACCTTATCAAATGCCGCTTCTGTACCAATCGCCATGTAATCCTCAGGGTAAAATCCGACGATCACGCGTTGCGCTGGCGCGTCGAAAGTAACTTCGCGCCCCAGAATATCAGTCACAGTGGTCACAGCAGAGAACGCTGCGGAGCTAAACACAAGCGAAGCGATCATCAATAGTTTTTGATGCATATACAATCCTATTCATTTATGAGTTCGTTTTTTTTAAGAGACCTGTGGTGAAGGCTTGGCATTATAAGAATACGTGCAATTAATATGCAAACTATTCTCATTTTGATTCACGTTTTTAATGATTATTGATAAACCTGATGTTACAATTTTCGGGGTACAGATAAGTTTGATTGGATGTTTTTCAAAACAATAGGTTATTGAATAAATGGTAAGTGAAAGTAAAAGCCTTAATCGCTTTTTTCGCCATCAACTCGGCATCCGTTCAGCCCTAATGGCCGATTGGGGCGTGAAAAATGAGCTACGTGAAAGTGTTTTGAGCCGCTTCTTTTGAGTAAAGCGCGGTTTGTTTTGATTGGTAGGTTGTAAACATGTCTTTAGAAATGGTCCAGCAAATCGTACTGGCACAACGTAATAGCGAGCGCCGTCGTAGCGTCATGCTGATCGTCTTTGGTCTCTTGCTGTTGAGCTCTTTTGTGCTTGATTTGATGACAGGCCCTTCGCTTATTGATGTCACTTCAGTGTTACATACGCTTTTTGAGTGGGTTGGGCTGCCATTCCAAGTCGAACCTTCTACGCAAGTTATTGTAAAAAACTTGCGTTTGCCCATCGCCCTAATGGCCATTTTTGTTGGTGGTTCGCTTGGTGTGGGTGGGGCAGAGATGCAAACGCTGCTGAACAACTCCATGGCTAGCCCCTATACCTTAGGGATGGCCGCAGCCGCTGGTTTTGGAGCGGCATTAGTGCTCTATTTGGGGTCATTAGGCATCGATAGCCATTTTGCGGTGCCGCTTGGGGCTTTTATTTTTTGTATGATTTCGGCTTGTTTTCTTTTTGCTTTAGCCTCGGTTCGCCATGTAGGGACTGGGCAGTTGATATTAGCGGGAATAGCTTTACTGTTTTTATTTCAGTCATTGCTTTCGTTGGTACAGTTCATCTCCTCGCCAGAGTTAAGTCAGCAAATTTTATTTTGGCTATTTGGCAGCTTATCCAAAGCAACTTGGCAAAATTTGACCATCACGGCTTTGGTCGTCAGCATAAGCTTTTTAATATTGCTAAAGGATGCATGGAAGTTGACGGCGCTTCGTTTAGGTGAAGAACGAGCCAAAAGTTTAGGCGTGAATATCACTCACTTACGCCTAAAAACGCTGTTCATCGTCGCTGTCATGACCGCTACTGTAACGAGTTTTGTTGGTATTATTGGCTTTGTTGGAATTGTTGCTCCGAATATCGCCAAAATATTGGTTGGAGAGGACCAACGTTTCTATCTGCCGCTCTCCTTTCTCGTGGGTGCGTTTCTACTCTCAAGCGCGTCGGTATTGTCCAAAGTCATCGTCCCGGGTGCACTTTTTCCGATCGGCATAGTTACGGCGATTATTGGTGTTCCTTTCTTTTTCTGGTTGATCATTGGGAGGCAGCGCTAAGATGATTGAAGTCAAGAATCTCCACGTGCGCTTTGGCGAGTTAACGTTAGCAAAAGAAGTCAGTTTCACTCTCAAACCGGGTCAAGTGACGGCGATACTCGGCCCGAACGGAACGGGAAAAAGTACCTTGCTAAAAACACTCTTTGGTGATGTCAACGTAGAGCAAGGCGAAATCCTCTTTAACCAGCATTCGTTATGCAAGAAGCAACTTAGCAGTTGGCGCGCTCGATTTGGTTACATGCCACAAGACATTCATCTGGATGTCAATTTGACGGTCATTGAAGTGATC
This sequence comes from Vibrio navarrensis, assembly GCF_015767675.1. NCBI lineage: Bacteria > Pseudomonadati > Pseudomonadota > Gammaproteobacteria > Vibrionales > Vibrionaceae > Vibrio > Vibrio navarrensis. The sequence goes on from NZ_CP065218.1 coordinate 1,336,213, forward strand.
TTGTTAGGACGTCTTGATGCGTTAAGCATGCGTATTGATGATGCCATGCTTCATGATGGCATTGCCATTTTGGGCAGTTTGGGCATTGAGCATTTAGCTCACCGTGATGTAAGAACCTTGAGTGGAGGACAGTGTCAGATGGTGCTGTTTGCCCAGGCGTTAATGCGTCAGCCCGAAATTGTTATGCTCGATGAACCTGTTAGCGCTTTAGACCTGCATCACCAGCATGTTTTACTTCAACATTTGGTCAAGCAGACAAAACTAAAAAACTACATCAGTATCATGGTATTACATGATTTAAACTTGGCTGCACAGTATGCAGACAACTTATTGGTGATGAAGCAAGGTGAGTTGGTCGCTCAAGGCCACCCGAGCAAGCTGTTAACATCTGAACTTATCCATCAGTTGTATCAGGTTGAATCGGATGTTCTCTTTGATGAACAAGGTGTTCCATTTATCCGCACACGGCGACCAGCCGAGACTGCACATTGACGGTGACTGAGCGCTCAGTGCCGAGATGGTGCTGAGCGCGATAATCTTAGAGCACACAATACTTGGCGTAAGAGGTCGCTTCTTTCGCTGTCCAGTCACCTTTGGATTTTTCATCCATATCTTCGCACCAACTTTGGCTGCCAACTTCATTGTTGAGTAAGCAGTGCTTGGCGAAATCCAATGTGTTTTGCGTATTCCACTCGCTTTTGGGTTTTTCGCGCATCTCATCACACCAACTTTTGCTACCAACTTCCGTACAGGCAGAAAGGGTTAGTAGACTTAAAAGGGCCAGTAGTGTTGTTTTCATTGCTTCCTCTTATGGAGTTCATATTTACCGACGCTACTATACCGAATGCTTTGAGAACTGTGTTAAATCAACGCGAAAAGATCCGTTGCTCTGCTTGAGCGAGAGGCATAAAAAAGCCAGCCGTGCTACCAGCTGGCAAAGGCAGTATATGTTTAGCTACTGAGTATATGTTTAGCTACTGAGTATGTGTTTAGCTACTGGTATTGCAGCTCAAGCGCTTGCGCTTTTTGAAAGCAAGGATGGGCGGCGAGCGTTTCGCCGTAGCGCGCCAGATTCGAGTAGTGTGCCAGCAAACCAAACTGTGCGGTGATCTCAACAATGAACGACATCATGATGTCAGCGCCAGTCAGCTTATCGGCCACAAGGTAGGTTTTGCCTTGGAGGCTTTGCTCTACGTAGCTCAATATCTTGCTGATTTCACTGTCTGCATACGGTGCTAAGAACTTAGTTTCTGCCCCGTCTTTGAGGAGAAACACTTTCAGTAGCAAGGGCAACATACCGGAGCTTTCGGCAAAGTGTAACCATTGCAGGTACTCGATGTACTCCTTGCTCTCTTTGGCTGGTGCTAAACGCTCGGCGGCGTATTTACCAATCAGATATTCCGTGATGGCGCCGGACTCGGCGATCGCTTGACCATCCTCTTCAAGCACCGGCGATTTACCCAGTGGGTGGATCGCTTTAAGCTCGGGTGGCGCTAAAAAAGTGACACTATCACGTTGATACGGGACGATTTGATACTCAACGCCCAGCTCTTCCAGCAGCCAAATAATGCGTTTAGAGCGGGATTTATTCAGGTGATGTAAGGTGATCATCATCGTCTCCTAGCGTGGTTGATTGGTTTGCACAACCAGCTTGCCGAAGTTCTTTCCTTCAAGCAGGCCAATAAAGGCGTCGGCGGCATTTTCTAAACCTTGCACTAAATGCTCACGATAATGAATCTTACCTTCGGCCAACCACTGTGACATATCCGCGGCAAATTCGCCGTAGCGATGGGCGTAATCATCAAAAATAATAAAGCCTTGCATCTTGATGCGCTTGATCAGCAGTTGCGCCATCAACATCGACATGCGATCCGGGCCTTCAGGCAGTGAGGTTGCATTGTATTGTGAAATGAGTCCACAAAGAGGCACGCGCGCACCGCTATTGAGCAGCGGCAAGACGGCATCAAACACTTTACCGCCGACATTTTCAAAATAGATATCAATGCCTTTATCACACACGCGAGCGAGCTGCTCGGCAAAATCTGCGGCTTTGTGGTCCAAACAGTCGTCAAACCCTAAGGTCTGTTTGGCAAACTGGCATTTCTCCTCGCCGCCAGCAATACCAATCACGCGGCAGCCTTTGAGTTTGCCAATCTGCCCAACCATAGAGCCAACCGCGCCTGTTGCAGCTGCCACCACTAGTGTGTCGCCCGCTTTGGGCTGACCGATGTCCAATAAACCCATGTAGGCAGTAAAGCCGGGCATACCCATGACGCCCAGCGCGTAAGAGGGATGGGCTGGTGTTTTGCCGAGTTTAATCAAGCCTTCACCGTTGGAAAGGGCGTAATCTTGCCAACCGGTGTACGCCAACACCCATTCACCCACTTCGAATTCGGCATGCTGTGAGGCCTCGACTTGGCAGACGGTACCGCCGACCATCACTTGATCAATCGCCACTGGCTCGGCGTACGACTTAGCGTCGCTCATGCGGCCGCGCATGTAAGGATCGAGTGACAGATACACCGATCGAAGTAAGATTTCTCCGGCCGCAGGCGAGGGGATATTGCTTTCAACTAAGCGAAAGTTTTCCGCGTTCGGTGCGCCCACTGGGCGTGAAGCGAGGACGATTTGACGATTTGTAGAGAGAGCCATGTCTTTTCCTTTTCTTTTATTAGACCAGTCGTCTAGTGTTGGTTGCAAAAAATCCCGTCCACAGTGGGACGGGTTAAATGAATTGGTTACGCCTGACGGCGCAGTATCTGTTTGGTGGAGGCCAAACAGTGTTCTAAATGGTGTTGGTCTTGCATTAATTTATTGAGCAAGCTTGCTCCAAGCCATTGCTGATAGAGCTGCTGCGCGGTGGCTGCGGCATCCGCAACCTCAATGGAGCCATCCTCGATACCACGCTGAATGGCCTCGGCCAAGGTGGCGATCACACGCTGTGCGCCAACAGACAATGCATGGCGCATGCTGTCTGAGAGATCAGACACTTCACCACTGAGTTTTACCACCAGACAACGGTTGGCGTTGCAAACTCCTTCTTCAACCGTTAACCAGCGAGAAAAGTAATCAAGCAAACTCTGGTAGCCTGATTGTGCGCGGTTGCCGACAATCGCTTCTAACTGTGCAAGATAATGTTGGAAGTAGCTTTCAATTAGAGCCTGACCAAACTGTTCTTTCGATTTGAAATAGTGATAAAACGAGCCTTTGGGTACGCCCGCTTCTTTGAGCAACAGGGAAAGGCCAACGGCGGTGAAGCCTTGGTTAACGACGAGTTGATAGCCAATATTGAGGATCTGCTGGCGAGTATCGGAAGTTTTGCTGTTCATGTTGTGCACTATAGATGAAATTAGACCAGTCGTCTAGTTTTGTATTTAAACAAAGTTGGCCAAAGCCACAAGCAAAAACAAACACCGCCGAAAGGTTCGGCGGTGATGGAAATCAAAACATGGCGCAAAAAGTCGTTCAGACCACTACTTCATGATGCGGGCTCTAAAATTACGCCCTTTCATTTTGCCATTTTGCAGTTGTTGTTCGGCCTGCTTAACCACGGAATTGTCGACCGCCACATAAGAGACCATCGGCAGGATATTGATTTTTCCGATCAATTTTCCATCGATGCCCGCTTCTTTGGTCAATGAACCGAGAATATCCCCAGCGCGCACTTTCTCTTTTTTGCCGCCAAGGATCTGAATAGTACGCATCGCTGGATAATAGGGTTTGTGATTTTCAGGTTGCGGCAATTTAGCCGGGTGCACATCAATACCCATGTATTCTTCAATGCGTTCAATGCGATACAGCTCTTTCTCACTGTAAAAGCTGATGGCAATCCCTTTCGAACCGGCGCGACCAGTACGGCCGATACGGTGCACATGCACTTCTGGATCGCGTGACAGCTCGAAGTTGATCACCGCATCGAGGTTATCGACATCCAGTCCACGCGCCGCCACATCGGTGGCGACCAGAATCGAAACACTCTTATTGGCGAACATGGTCAGCGCACGTTCGCGTTCGCGCTGCTCCATATCACCGTGTAGCTCGATCACGCTGAATTTACGGTTGTGCAACTCATCCGTCACGTTTTGCACTTCTTTCTTGGTATTACAAAAGACCACACAAGATTCTGGACGATGGGTAAGAAGCAGCGCTTCCAGCGCATTGTCACGTTCTTCGGTGCTTTCTAGTTGATAGAAACGTTGCTCGATAGTCGATTGCTGATGAGTCGATTCGACTTTGACCCATTTCGGCTGTTTCATCACTTTGGCGGCGATGGTTTCGATCTCGCTCGGGAAGGTAGCGCTGAACAGCAAGGTTTGGCGCTGGCTGGGCGCGGCATCGATGATGGCGTCGATGGCATCTTGGAAACCCATTTCCAGCATGCGATCAGCTTCGTCCAATACCAGCGTATTGAGCTCGTCTAAGTTGATGCGTCCTTTGGACATGTGATCCAAAATGCGCCCCGGAGTGCCAACTAAAATATGGGCGCCATGTTCGAGCGAACCGATTTGCGGCCCCATTGGCAAGCCGCCGCACAGCGTTAGCACTTTGATGTTGTGAATACCACGCGCCAGCGTACGAATTTCAGTGGCGACTTGGTCGGCGAGTTCTCGCGTTGGGCACAGTACCAAGGATTGGACGCGAAAGCGCTGCACATTGAGGTTGCTCAACAGGCCCAAGGCAAATGTTGCGGTTTTGCCCGAGCCGGTTTTGCCCTGACCGATCACATCTTCTCCTGCCAAGACCGACGGCAGGCTTTGCGCTTGAATTGGCGTCATCTCGGAGTAGCCCAAAGAATCGAGCGTTGCTAGCAGTTCATCTTTGAGTGGTAAGGTAGAAAAAGGAGTCGTCACGTTGCAAACCTCGCGTGGAAAAAGTGCGTCTTGGGGCGCGTACTATACCGAGTTCTGATGAAATAAAAACAAAAAACGCGTTACAGAACGCATTTTAGTTATTTGGAGAAAAGCGCACGAGAAAAAGAACAAAGCCCTGTCAGAGGACAAGGCTTTGGGGCATCAACGAATCAACAACATAGGCACGTGAGATTCGGCCAGTAGCCGAGTGGTATTGCTGCCTAAGAAAAACTGGCGCAATTTCGAGTGGCCGTAAGCGCCCATCACAATCATGCCCAGTTGATGCTGTTGCTGATAATCTAAGATGGCGCGATGCACGTCGCCTTGCAAAGTGGCTTGCGTGACCTCAATGCCGCTTTCACGCAATGTCGCGGCGGCTTGGTTAAACGCTTGCGCTTTACCGTTGGCATCTTCCACCATGATCAAATGGCAAGCCATTCCTGCGAGTAGTGGCGTTTTGAGCGCTTTTTCGACTAATTTCTGGCTTATTTCGCTACCGTCAAACGCCAGTAAGTAGCTGGTTGGCTGCACAAACTGGTCTGTTGCCACTAGGATATGGGCTTTGATTGAACGAACCACGCTTTCGAGTTGTGAACCGATCGCTAAGGTATCGTTTTTATGCAAATTGCCTGACTTGCCCACCACTAAAACGCGAGTGTCAGCTTCCAAATCCAGTAAGGTTTCCAACAAATGGCCATGTTTTTGCAGCTTAGTCACATCGTGCAAACCCGAGCTGTGCAGTTGCTCTTGCAGATCATTCAGCAGCGCTTTGCCATGCTGAAGGGCGACTTTGGCGCGCTTTTCATCTAACTCAATCAGCTCTTGCAGCAGGTGCTCACGGCTGCCAAGGCCGATGTTGCCCGACAGCTCGCTTGTCGTTTCTTGCTCAGATTTGTCGAGTACATGCAGTAAGGTGAGCGGGGCGTTAAGGCTTTTCGCCGTCCAAGCGCCAAGTTCAGCGACAGACTGCGAGTAAGTTGAACCATCGATACAGGCGATAATATGGGTCATGATGTGCTCCTTAATGTCCGCCCATGAGTTTTTCTACTTCTTCTGGTTTATCGTGAATGCCAAATTTATCCACGATGGTCGCGGTGGCTTCGTTCATGCCGATGAGATTCACTTGGGTGCCTTCGCGGCGGAACTTAATCACCACACGATCTAAAGACGAAACCGACGTAATGTCCCAGAAATGCGCCGCTGAGAGATCGATAGTGACACGCTCCAGCGCCTCTTTGAAGTCGAACGATTGCAAAAATTGATCTGAAGAGGCAAAAAAGACTTGTCCAACAATCTGATAAGTACGCTCTTCGCCATTTTCAGCCAGTTGGCTTTTCACCACCATGAAACGGCCAATTTTATTGGCAAAGAACAGAGAGGCGAGTAGTACGCCGACAAACACACCAATGGCTAGGTTGTGCGTCACGACCACGACAGCGACGGTAGCGATCATCACAATATTGGTCGACAGTGGGTGGGTTTTCAGCTCTTTGACTGAGCTCCATGAGAAGGTACCAATCGAAACCATGATCATCACGGCAACCAGCGCAGCCATTGGGATCTGCTTGAGCCAATCACTCAAAAACACCACAAAGATGATGAGGAACAGGCCCGCGCAAAAGGTCGACAGACGGCCACGGCCACCCGATTTCACGTTAATAATGGATTGGCCGATCATGGCACAGCCGCCCATACCGCCAATAAAACCGGTTGCGATGTTGGCGATACCTTGGCCTTTACACTCGCGGTTCTTGTCGCTGCTGGTGTCGGTCAAGTCATCGACAATCGTTGCGGTCATCATCGATTCGAGCAGGCCAACAATCGCCAGTGCAAAGGAATAAGGCAAAATGATCATCAGTGTTTCGAGTGTCATCGGCACATCGGGCCAGAGGAAAATTGGCAGGGTGTCGGGCAGTTCGCCCATATCGCCAACGGTGCGCACATCAATACCAAACGTGATGGCCACTGCCGTTAAGGAGATGATGCACACCAAAGGCGAGGGGAGCAGTTTGCCGATATAAGGTACGTATGGGAACAGATAAATAATCCCGAGGCCAGCGGCGGTCATGGCGTAAACGTGCCAAGTGACGTTGGTCAGTTCTGGCAATTGCGCCATAAAAATCAAAATAGCCAGCGCGTTAACAAACCCCGTGACGACGGAACGGGAAACAAAACGCATCAGATCACCCAGTCGCAGGTAGCCAGCGATGATTTGAATCACACCCGTTAAGACGGTGGCTGCGAGCAAATATTGCAAGCCGTGTTCTTTGACTAAGGTCACCATAACGAGCGCCATGGCTCCGGTCGCCGCTGAGATCATACCCGGACGTCCGCCAACAAACGCGATGATCACCGCAATACTAAAAGAGGCATAAAGGCCGACTTTCGGATCGACGCCTGCAATGATCGAAAACGCAATGGCTTCCGGCACGAGTGCTAGGGCCACCACGAGGCCCGCCAGCAAATCGCCTCGCACATTGGAAAACCAATCGCGCTTGATGGTATGTAACATGTTCATTCTCTATAAAAGGTTGCAATAAAAAGTGGAGCACAAAGCCATTTGCAAAAGTAATAAAGCAGAGTCAATCGCTGAGTTTACGGCTTCTCTTTTGCTGTGCTTTGTTAAAAGTGTGATCTTAATCATTGCTCACCGATAGGTCAACCTAATGTCAGAATGGTGTCAGCGATGAAGTTTAATTCGTGTGCTATTTGCTCTTTATGGCTTTTATTGGTGTGACAAGAATGGGTGGGGCTTTAAAAAGCAATCAGGCAAGCATAATGCATATGGTTATTTTCGCGAGCACTTCTGGATATTCTGCTCTTTCCCTCGCTGATCAAGCACATGGTGGCATCAAGGAACAATCAAGGAGCGTAGCTGAGCGACAGCCGCTCCTTTTGTTTACTTTCCAGAGTGGTAAACCGCACCGTTTTCCTGAATGGCAAGAGATGAGTTGAATATCCGTGTGACAATCTGTATATTGCCAACGCGCATGATAATCGGTCTCATTAAGGTTTATGATATGAAAAACTACTTAGGTTTGGTTTTGGTCACTGGGCTCTTTTCTACAACGGTTTTAGCAAACCAAGTCACCATTGAGCATCAAATGGGTAAAACCACTTTGTCCCAAGTACCACAGCGGGTTGTGGTGATCGGCAACGGTGCACTGGACGCAGTTGATTACTTCGGTATTGAGCCGATTGCTGTGGCGAAAGCGTCGGTCATTCCGAATTACTTGAGCAAATATCAACAAGCGAAATTTGTTTCTGCCGGCAGTTTTTTTGAGCCGGATTTTGAAACCATTTACATGCAAAAACCGGATCTGATTATTGTTGGCCCTCGTGCGGCGACTAAGTACAAAGAGTTGTCGGAAATTGCGCCTACGGTGGTATTTGCAATCGATCAACAACAAGGTTACTGGAAAAGTACGCAGCAGCAGTGGCGTAATCTCGGCCAAGTGTTTGCTATTAGCGACAAAGTTGAGCAAAAAATTGAGCAGCTTGACCAGCAGTTTAAAGCGCTACACGCCTATAACGAGCAGCATCAGAGTGACGCTCTGACAGTGATGAGCTCAGGTGGCAACATCACGGCATTCGGTTCTGAGTCACGCTTTGAAGCGATTTACAAAGATTTTGGTTTCAAAGAGACGGTGGCGGGGCTAAAAACGGGCAGTCATGGTGATCTGGTTTCCTATGAATTTATCAGTAAAGCGAACCCGAGCACGCTGTTGATCATTGACCGAGACAAGTTAGTCAACAAAGGCGAAAGCAAAACAGCTCAGGAGTTTGACAACGCCCTCATCAAGTCCACTAAAGCTTTTCAGGACAAACGCATGACCTATTTGGATCTCGATGCGTGGTACCTTTCGATTGCTGGTGTGACGGCGACCGAGCAAATGATCGCTGACATCAAGAAATCCGTGAATCTTTAATCCACACAGGCAGAGGTTAACTTTGAAAAAGTTATTGCTTGTTGTGTTTTTTTGCGCTTTAGCGTCAATGTTTGTTGGAGTGGGCGATGTCTCACTCCAAAAGCTGCTCGCTGGCGATGAAGAAGCCCTCAACTTATTGTTTACCAGTCGAATCCCTCGTTTGCTCGCCATTCTGCTTTCTGGTGCAGGGCTGAGCATCGCTGGCCTAATCATGCAGCAGATAAGTCAAAACCGTTTTGCTGCGCCATCCACCTCTGGCACGATTGAATGCACTATGTTCGGCTATGTGCTCAGTTTGGTTCTTTTTGGCCATGGCAACAGTTGGCTGATGGTGTTTGGTAGCGCCATGGTTGGCACCTTGATGTTTGTCTCTTTCATCCAGCACATTCAGTTTAAGAACGCCGTGTTCGTTCCGTTGGTGGGCATCATTTTCGGCAATGTTATGGAATCGGCAGCCCACTTTATCGCCTACAAATATGATGCAATGCAGAATCTATCCGGTTGGTCTGTCGCGAACTTTGCCAACCTGTTACAGGGCGACTACGAGTTGCTGTATATCGCTGTGCCTGTTGCCATTTTCAGTTATCTCTATGCCACGCGCATTTCTGCCGTTGGCCTTGGAAAAGAGTTTGCCATCAATCTAGGACTCAACTATCAGCAAGTGGTGGTGATCGGTGTGCTGCTGGTGTCGGTGATGACCGCAAGTGTGGTGATGATTGTCGGGCAACTGCCGTTTTTGGGCTTGATCGTACCAAATCTAGTCAGCCATTTTTATGGCGACAATCTGCGCCGCAACATTCCGCTTACCGCCTTGTATGGCGCTTTGATCGTCCTGTGCTGCGATATTATTGGACGCCTGATTATCTTCCCATATGAAATACCAATTTCGATGGTGATTGCCATTCTTGGTGGCGGCGTGTTTATTTATCTGTTACTCGGAGGTAAGCAGCGTGTCTGACCGTAGTAAGCTTTTGGTGATGCTATTCATCGCACTGGTTTTCGCTGTGCTGTTTCTTGGTAAAGGGTTAACGGTTGATAATTATCACTATTTCCTTTCACGCCGTTTCCCTAAAGTGCTAGCGATGATCTTAGCGGGGATTGCGGTTGCGCAAGCCTCCTTGGTATTTCAAACCGTCACACACAACCGCATTCTGACGCCGAGCATCTTAGGCTTCGATAATCTGTACTTGCTCACTCAAACGCTGATTGTGGTCGGTTTTGGCACCGTTAGCCATCTCGTTCTCAATGTGTATTTGAACTTCACGCTCTCCGCCGTGGTGATGGTGCTGTTTTCCATCGCGTTGTTTGGCTTTTATTTTCAACGCGGTGAACGCAACTTGATCACGTTGTTGCTGGTCGGCTTGATCCTTGGTCAGCTATTTGCCAACGTGGCCGCCTTTTTCATGATGATCATGGACCCGAACGATTTTGCCACTGTGCAAGCAAGCATGTTTGCCAGCTTTAACCATGTTGATGGTGGTTTGGTATTGTTTGTCACGCCGATGTTGTTGCTTGCGACCTTCTTGCTGCTGAGAATGAGCCGCGTGTTGGATGTTTTTTGGCTCGATAGAGACAACGCGGTGAGCCTAGGTATCGATGTAGACCGTGTCACCAAGCGCGTGCTGCTCTACAGTGCGCTGTTGGTTGCTATCTCCACTGCGCTGGTTGGCCCAATCATGTTTTTTGGTTTGTTGGTGACGAACTTAGCGAGGGAGATTTTCCGTACCTATCGCCATACGATTTTGCTTCCAGGGTGCGCGCTCTTTGCTGTGTGTGCGCTGCTCGTTGGTCAATGGATGGTGGAGAACGTGCTGGCGTTTCAAACCACCTTGAGTGTGATCATCAATTTTATCGGTGGCGTGTACTTTATTTCCATGCTGCTGCGTAACCGTATTGTTTAAGAAAGCTTATGATTACTTTAGAAAAAATCACCAAACATTTTGGTAAACAAACCGTTGTGGATAAGGCCAGTGCGCAGTTTGAAAAAGGCAAAGTTACCTCGATTATTGGCCCCAATGGCGCAGGTAAAAGTACATTGCTTTCAATGGCTTCTAGGCTGACACAGCGCGATGGCGGTTCAGTGTTCATTGATTGCAAAGAGTTGAGTGACTGGGACACCAAAGCGCTGGCAAAAAAATTGGCGGTGTTACGTCAGGCCAACAGCATTACCATGCGTTTTACCATTCGCGAAATGGTCGCTTTTGGCCGTTTTCCCCACTGTGGCGGGCGTTTAACCGCCCAAGATGAACAGGAGATCGATCAAGCGGTCGCCTATCTTGATCTGCAAGAAATTCAGCACAAGTATTTGGATGAGCTCAGCGGTGGCCAGCGTCAGCTCGCGTTTATCGCCATGGTAATTGCGCAAGATACCGATTATGTGTTTCTCGATGAGCCACTCAACAACCTCGATATTCGGCATTCGCTGCAAATCATGCGAACGATTGGTCAGTTAGCCAGAGAGATGAACAAAGCGGTGGTGGTGGTTATCCATGATATTAACTTTGCTTCCTGTTATTCCGACAACATCATCGCGCTCAAACAGGGCAAGATTGTGGCAAATGGTCCGGTTGATGAGGTGATCCAAGCGCAGGTTCTCGAACAGATTTACGAAACGCCCTTTCACGTCATTGAGCAGCATGGCAAACGGATGTGCACCTACTACTAATTCCTGTCCGTGGGTTCAACGCGTTTGAACCCACTCGAATTGAACGCCTAGCTTAGCGCGTCAAATCGTCTAAAATCGGGCAGTGGCTGTCGGTATTTCCCGGACAAGCGGTGATCCAACTCTCCAGTTGCTGCTTGATTTCCTGTAAATGGGCGATTTTCTGTTCCACTTCAGCCAGTTTTTCTTTGGTTCTTGCTTTGACTTCGCTGCTCTTTCGCTCAGGATTCTCGGCCAATTGCACAAACTCTTTGCATTCTTGCAGCGAAAACCCTGCCTGTTTAGCACGAGAAATGAGGTTGAGTTCCTGAATGTGCTTTGCCCCATATTCGCGATAGCCTGAATCGCTGCGCAGCGGCGGCGATATCAGCCCCTTCTCTTCATACATGCGGATCGATTTGCTGGATAATCCGGTTAACTTTGCAATTGCACCAATATTCATCGTTACCTCAGGCTGCGCTGTTTCCCTTGATTGTACTGAGTAGTGGCTTTTGTGCAATCTCATTGGGAGTGATGCCGAATGTACGCTTAAAGGCATTGGTGAAATTGGATGGATGATGGTAGCCCGCCTCATACGCTGCTTCGGTGACGCTGATCAATCCACGTTCAAGCTGAATTTTGGCGATGTTCAAACGGCGATGACGAATATAGCCGCTGATGGTCAAGTTGAGCGCCTGTTTAAAGTGGCGTTGTAAATTGGACACGCTCATGGAAAAGCGCTTGGCCAAGTGAGTCAGGTCGAGCGGCTGGTGCAAATTTGCATCAATGTAAGAGAGGATCTGTTCGATTTTGTGATAGTCATGATGTGGCTCTGAAGTAGGGCGCTCGAAGTTTTGCTCATTCAGTAAATTTAAGGACTGTGCGATCAACAAATGAGACTGGCACTCCAGTTGTAGCTTTTGCTGTAAAGAGCCGCAGACCGACATAGCGAGGATGGCGCTGATGGCTTTTGCCATGTTTTCTGCAAAAGGCAGTTCGCAGCAGGCCAAATGATGCGAAAGAAAGTGAGCAATCGGTTCGTCGCCGCTTAAACGGTGCTTTAACCAATCGGGATGAATAGCAATATTGAGCTTTTTGATCTGATTGTTGGCGAGCAGAGTGCGTCTGAACGTGGTCGGTTGGGCTAGATTGATCACCATCGCTTTTGGCTGTTCAGCAGCACAGAGCTCAAACTCGCGGTTATCAAAACCAAATTTTACTTTGCCGCTAATCAAAAACACCAAGTTCAGGCATGGCTGCGCGGTTGAGACGATTTCGCTCTCTTTGAGTTCGGTGCTGATACTGCCTTGCAAGGCAATTGAATCTGCGTAGCGGTAGTTGAGAAACTGGCCTTCAACCAGTACCGTATTGGCAGAGTTCCCCTTGGTAATAATTTGTTGTTGACCTGGTTCTCCAATTTGCTCGGTTAGGGCAATTTTTCTTCTTCTTTCTCGATTTCTTACCACTCGCGCCATTTTGACCTTTCCTCATAACTCAAAGGCGATTTTGCATAAGCAAATCCGCTTCCTGTTCATAGAAATGAAACTTATCATAACTGCGAATTATTATCATTATCACACTATTTTAAATTGGAATCTTTTAAATGGAAAAACGTCATAATCGTCAGTTCCGACCTTCTGCTCTTTGTCTTGCAATCGGTCTGATTATGTCAGGACACAGTTTTGCTCAAGAAAATGCAAGTGATGAACGCGTCGTTGTTTGGGGAACGCACGTTTCCAGCAACACAGAATCGATGGTGTCGGACGACATCTCACTTAAGCAAGCGGATCATATGTCGGATCTGCTGCGCGAGATCCCGGGCGTGGATGTTGGTGGAACGCACTCCGTGAACCAGCGCATCACAATTCGTGGTCTTGGGGAAACGGATCTGGATATTCGTTTGGACGGTGCATCACAACATGCCAACATGTTTCACCACGTCGGTAACTTAACGCTCAACCCAGACATCTTAAAAGCGGCGGAGATTCAAGTGGGGAACAACTCTGTTGCCCAAAACGGGCTAGGAGGCTCAGTCTATTTTGAAACCAAAGATGCTCGCGATTTGCTGCGCTATGACGAGTCGTTTGGCGTTCGTGTGTATGGCGGCTACGCCAGCAATGACAGCCAGCAGAGATCACTGACACTTTACGGCCTGCTCGGTGAGCCGCTTGATTACATGCTGTATGCCAACTATGTGACCCGTGATGATTTCAAAGACGGAAATGGCGACACCACGTTTGGTAGTGCGGGTGATGTTTACAATATTCTCGGTAAGTTAGGCTATGAGATCAGCAATCTGCATCGCTTGGAACTGAGCTACGATTTGTATCGTGATGAGGGCGATTACAGCCCAAGACCTGATATGTCGGGCGGTGCAAACCAAGGCTTGTCTCAGGATAAGTTGATTCCGACGGAGTACAACCGTGACACGGTGACGTTGGGTTATGAACTGCGCGGTGACAAACATCAAGGCAAAGTGACGCTCTACACCACTAAAACCAAAATTACGCGTGATGAATCTGTCATGGCAGGACAATGGCAACTTAACCGAGTTGGCAAAAACTCGGCGGAAAACCAAAACGATGGTGTAAATGCGAAGTTTGTATCGAATTTTGACCTGGCTGAGCGCAGAAATGCGCTGACATACGGTTTTGATTACATGGATAAAACCTCGTCATCAACCTATGTTGGTAAGCAATTTATGAAAGAAAGTGCCAAGTCTTTCGCCCTGTTTGTGGAGGATCAAGTTTGGTTGACGGAGCGTTTCTCCATCACCGCAGGTCTGCGCTCAGACGACTATAAACGCGAAGCAACAACAGGAACTCATAAGTTTGATGATGTGACTTGGGCTCTAGCTACCGAGTGGCAAGCAAGCGACACTTGGAGCGTATTTGCCAGCACTCGCTCCTTGTTCAAAGGCCCTGAACTGATGGAAACCTTTGTCGCTTTTCAAGACGTTGCTTACCTCGCCGATGATATTAAAGCGGAAACCGGGCAAAACACGCAAGGGGGTGTGAAATTTAATCAGCGTGTCGATAAACACGCGTTTGGCGCCAATCTGACGCTGTTTAAAACCGATATTGATGACTATATAGCCGAAGCGTACGATAAGGCTACAGAGTCATACCTTTACTACAACATGGCTGATGTGGAGATCAAAGGTTTCGAAGCGGCCGTTTCATACGGTTATGACGCTTTCAACGGTAAGCTTTCCTACGCCAAATCTGATATCAAGAACAAACAGACAGGTGGTGTAGTATTAGCGCCAAATCTACGCAGTATGGATGTGGGTGATAGTATCGCACTTAACCTAGATTACTATGCAGCGTCATGGGATGTGCTATTGGGGTGGAGCTCAATGTTGGTACTTGAGGAAGACAACGTCTCGGCTGGCGCACCAGTGAAAGAAGCGTACAACACTCACAATCTCTACGCGCAGTGGATCCCGCAGAAAGTCGATGGTTTGACCGTGACCTTTGGTATCGACAATCTGTTTGATGAGACCTACACCTCGCACGCGTCTCGCTCTGGGGTTGCCAGAGGATTTACCTTAGACGACTACGAACCGGGCCGAAACATCAAACTTTCTGCGGCCTACCAATTCTAACAACCTAAATAACCAACGCAGCTGGGGCAATTCGTTTTGTCCCAGCCAGTGAGCAAAGCATGCTAAAACAACAAACGCGTATTTTCTCTAAGCACGCAGGCAAATATCTGGTGACTCTTTGTCGTCATTTTGCGCGAAAAGTCCCCGCCCAATGGGATGAATTTCAAGGTGAAGTGAATTTCCCTGTGGGCACGTCGTTGATGCAAGTGGACGAAGTGACATCGAGCTTAACCATTATTTGTTGTGCGGAAGATGAAGAAAAACTGGAGAGGCAAAAAGCGACGATCGCCTCGCACGTACAGATGTTTTCTCGCCGCGAAGAGATAGAGCTTATCTGGCAAGATTGCTAAATCAACGAGTTATCGAGCAACAGCAATATCACTAACAACCATGGCTGGAAACAAAAAGCCCCTGAACGTGTGTCAGGGGCTTTTCTAATTCGCTTGCCGTGGCAATTAGGCTTTCTCAGGCGTCAGAGTTTTTTTTTCCTGTTGCATTTTCGCAAGAAAGTACACGTTGACACATGCAATAAAGCCGTTGGTTACAACCACTGGCCATGCATCGATCATCAGACCGTAAGCAGTAAACAGTCCACAGCCGATAAAGTTAAGGACGCGAAGACGCACAATGTCTTTCATCGTTAGCGAAATCGCCACCATGATTGAAGCCGCGTAGCCTAGAATTTCAACCATATTCATTTCCATAATTTGACCCTCTTAAATCTTGCCGAATATGTCGGTACCAATTCTTCTCTTCTTGAGATAAGTGAGGAAGCTCCGTGCCTCGAATGGTCTAATCTTGTTTTGTCTACATTGACTATATCAATGGAAATTCCGTGATGAAAGCCTCAAATCAAGGTTAAGAGAAGGTTAGCGATTACGCAAACGTTTAGAAAGAAGATACTCAATAACAGGGTTAAATTCGTTTGATCATAATTTGAGGGAATGGATAAGCCGATGCCTATTAAATCGATAGCTAGACAGAGCACTAGTCACGCGTATAATTCATTTAACGATAATTATTCTCATTTGGTGCGTTATGTTTTTGCTGATAGCTGCTTTATTTTCGATCTTATTGGCTTTGAAGCTCAAGATTCGTAAAAAGAATATATTGATCCATTTTTTGCTTAACGTTTTCTTTCTGTTTTGGCTGGGAGAACGCTACGCAATCTTCTATCTACTTTTCATGTTCTTCACCAGTCCTATGCTGATTTCACTGAAACGAAGATGGGGGTTTACACAGCAGCTGTACACCTTTGTCCCTATGCTGTTTGCTTGCGTTTTGTGGATTATCTGATGGGTGGAGTGGAATAAAAAATACTAGACTTGGATATCAAGCAAAGAGCCGATAACGTCGTTGTTGCGTTCGATAACCGTCGCGCCGACACGATTATAACGTGCAGCTTGGTTGAGCTTCATCAACGCATCTGTGTGATCACCAGAAAAGTTTGCTTTGTCTATTTTTCCCTCGGCGGGTTTGGTTTCTGCATCTACCCGATTAAAAGCAAGGGGATCCGAAGAAGAGGAAGCAGAAGAAGGTAGGCTATTTTTGTTGAGATCAACAGCAGCGTCTTCAGCCATCCGGTTGGATTGCTGAATCATTTGATATCCTGAGTGAATCCCTGAAATCGCCATTGTGCACCTGACTAAAAACTAATCTGTTAATACAAGGGTAGTGCGATTTGACAAATCTGGCAACTATACTTTGGTCTCTTTAGCGTAGGTCTCTTTATGCAAAAAGCCTAGCCAGTGCATCACGCTCTTCTCGGCTTAGAATATCAGTATTGCGTTTTACTAGTGCCAGTTGAATCTCTCCTTGCAAACGTTTTAGCTGCAAAGGAGACAGTTTTTTCAACGCATCGCGAAGTTTTTCAAAATCAGTGCTACTCATGTGTTAACCCTCCGTTTTTCAACGTCCTTTCGGGTAATTGCGCTTTAAGCTAAAGGTATGAGTAGCACTATAATTATTGAACGATGTTTTATTGTCCGAAAAATGTCAGAAAGCGTTTAGGTGAGAGTGAAATTTTTTGCTTTGATTTTCGCCTCACTTTTCGACTCGGATGGCAAATTTATTCGCCAAAGAGTGCAGCTCTGACATCATTCGATAAATAAGGTGAAGCTGTTGCAGTACCATACGCACACTGTTCTCGTCATCCTCACGCCATTCGCTCAGGCGTTTATCGAGCTCTGCTTCATCATTGATGTCCAATTCGCAGGATTCGCTATGGTGGTAAAGTTGTGCTTGCAGTGCATCCAAATGTTGATGAATGACGCGATGCGCATCTAGAACCAGTTGATGTGTGGTTTCATCATCTAAACGCGTGCGATGCGCCCCCAATGCTGAAATGTAGTTGAGCATGGCGTGATTAAGGGTGAGAAAACGAAAACTCTCATCGACCGACGTTTGGTACTTGCCCGGCTCGACCAGCATATTACTGATTGCTGAAGATAAATTTGCATCGCTGTTATGTGCGTTGCGTCTTGCTATCCGATAGGCCAAGCTGTCTTTTTTGCCGATTCGGTATTGACCAATAATTTGCAGCAGATACTGTTTATTCGCTTCCACAGCATCCGCCATCACTTTGTGTAAGCGGCGTGATTGCCAATCGGGTAGAATCCAAACCACAGCCGCAACCGCCAGTGCGCAGCCAATTAGTGTATCAGCAAGTCGTGGGAGAACCACGGCATAACCTTCGCCGAGTTGGTTGAAGCAAAACAGAACCAAGAGGGTGATAAAACCGGTGGCAAACCCATAGTTGTTGATGCGAAATGCAAAAAACAGCACTCCAGATACCACGATAAATACCAGTTGGCTCTCTTGCGAAGGGAAAAAAGTAAGCAAGGGTACGCCAATGAGCAAACCAGCAAACGTGCCTGCCACACGAGCTGTCAGCTTCTGTTTAGTGGCACTGTAGTTGGGCTGGCAGACAAATAAGGTGGTCAGCAAAATCCAGTAGCCGCGCTCAATGCCCATCCCTTGGATGATGCCGTAGCCCGCTGTCAGGGCAATTGCCATGCGAATGGCGTGGCGAAACAGCATCGAATCGCGGTGCATGTTGGCCTGAATCCGTTGCCACATGGCTTTGAGCGTGTGCGGATTGGTGTCATCTAATACCCCTTCTTCTGGTCTTTCTGCGTCCGGGTTATTGATGTTATTGAACTGTTTTTCCACCGTCGCCAAGTTATTAAACAGATAGTTAAGTTGGGCCAGTAACCTGTTCCAAGCAGGATTTTTCTGCACTTGCAAATAGCCTAATGCGTTTTGCAGTTCAGCCAAGGCTAAAATCGACTGCTGACTGTGGGCGTACTCGTTACCAAGGCGCAGCGATTCGGCGATCTCTCGGCATGCATTGGCTTGGCTTTCGAGTAAATATTTGAAACGGAAGAGAACGTCAGAGCGCTCAAACTGCAGTGCCAGATCTTGGTAGCGATAGTGACTTGAACTTACCCGCTCGTGGATGTCCTGAGCAATAAAATAGATGTTAAGGAAGCGATCGCTCGGCCCGTCAATGTGTCCGCGTTTTGAGCGGCTAAGCAGAGTGGTTTTGCAGTTATTTAATGCCGTTACCGTTAGGGCGTTGAGCCTCGCCGCTTCAATTCGCATCGGCTGGGGAGTGAGATTGGTGACCGGATGAAACAGCTTGGCCTTGGCATCCAGGTAATTGGCGAGTTGGCTAAAGACCATGGCCAAACTCTGCTGCACGGGCTGCATTGGCCAAAGGATCTGCCAAATCATCGACATCAGGTAGTACCAAGCGGCTCCTGACAGCAATAGCAGGGGTTGAAACCAGATATTGGTGCTCTCATGTGCGCCCAGCATGGTGTAAATCGCCAGCAGGAGTGAACCAAAAGCGATGCTGGCGTATTTGGGCCCCAGCACACCAAGCATGATGAAAGCAAAGGTAGAGATAAACAGGCCGATAGCGAACAGCCAAGGAGTGGCAAAAAGCAGTTCGATGGAAAAGGCCGCGATGGCAAAACAGACAAACGTGAGGATGAGGGCTTTGATCCGTCCGCTAAAGCTGTCATCGCTCTCTGCCAGCGCAGCAGCAATAACGCCAAGAATTAACGGTGTTATCAAGGTATGTTGTTGATAATACCAAGCGGGAATCACCACCCCCAGCAGCGTCAGTAAGATCAGCACACTGTAATTAATGGTTTTGTTTGCCCAAAAATGGCGAAGCCGGGATCTGAATTTCACACGTATCCTGTGCATCATTGACTAAAACGAAGTGGCTGTCAGTGTAACAGAACAAAGGTCACGAATTATGACCTAGACACAGAAAAAGTTGCAGTTGCTGGAGAATCCACCAATCAGTGCTTTGGCTGCCAGTGTGGGGATGAATGGCTACATTTTCTATTGTCATCATGGTATAACCCGACCAAAGCAAAAATGAGACCGAGAGCAATTTGTCCATGTTATTAACCGCCAATCAGACAGCGCAGTTTTTTATCCAGAATGAGTATCATCATGTCGAATTGAGCGATAACCATCTGCTGCTCGCGTCGGTTGGCAGTGAAGAACATATCCCTTTCACCGTATGGAATGGTCAGGTAAAAGTTCAACGTGGCCTATTTTGGGGAGCGCTGCAATTTTTCGCCCACGAAGTGGATGGCCGTCAACAGAGCTGGCTGGTGCAAGGCTTGCCTTGGCCAGAGTGTCGGCTTTTTGCGCGTCAAGCGGTGAATTGTTATCAAGAGTGGCATAATCAGCAATGTCGCCAGTTGAGCCAGTATCTGCCGCATTGGGAAGAGGAGTTACACCGACTTGAACATCTTCCTGCTTATCTGCCTCATTCGGCATTAGAGGCGTGGGCAAATCAGGTTACCGATCAACTGACAGAGATGAAAATGTCGCTTGAGGAAGCGAAATTGCGTCTTCCTGAACGCGTCGCTCGGCTAGAACAGTGGCTGCGTCACGGCACTGAAAAATTGTTCGAACGCAATCAAGCATGGCTTGAGCGTGAGAGACGCAACTGGGAAGTGCTGTTCAATCAAATTGAGTCCTCGCCATTAAACATCTCACAGCAGTATGCAGTCTTGCTTAATGATGATCACAACCTAGTGCTCGCGGGAGCGGGGTCGGGCAAGACCAGCGTGCTGACTGCTCGGGTTGCGTATTTATTGCAAAGTCATCAGGCGAGGGATGAAGAGATCTTGATGCTGGCTTTTGGCCGGGAGGCGGCAGACGAGCTGCGCCAACGTCTACGGGATAAAATCGGCTTGGCAGCGGAGAAAACCAACGTATCAACCTTTCATCAACTGGGGCTGTCGATTGTCAATCAAGTTGAAGAGACGCCAGTGGACATCTGCCCGATGGCGTTGGATGATAAACTGCGTATGGCTTGGTGTGTCGACTGGCTGAAGAAGCACTGGATGACGCCGACCAATTTCAAACGTTGGCAGAAACATCTCGCTAAATGGCCTATCGCCTATTTAACCGGTGATGATGAACTGGGTAGCCACGTTGAAAACCCAAAGTTGCTCTCTTGGTTGGAGAATCAAGTTTCGCAACTGGCTGCACTCGGTATTGGCAAAAAAGAAGTACAAGAACGGTTGGTGGAGCAGACAGACTACACGCGGCTAAACAGTGAGTTGGCGCTGTGCTGGCCCTGTTACAGTGCTTGGCAGAAGATGCTTAAAGAGAATAACCAAATCGATTTTCCGACCATGATCAGCCGCGCAACCCGCTATGTGGAACAAGGAAAGTTTGTGTCTCCTTGGCGATTTATTATGGTGGATGAGTACCAAGACATCTCGCCAGATCGTCTCGCTCTGGTGGAAGCGTTGAGTCAGCGAAGCAATAAACAGCCTGGTGCATCCTTGTTTGCGGTCGGAGACGACTGGCAAGCCATCTATCAATTTGCGGGAGCGAGTGTCGACCTAACAACGGGTTTTCAAGCGCGCTTTGCTCACTCGACAGTGCACCAGCTCGACACCACCTATCGATTCAACAATATGATTGGGGAAGTGGCCAATCGCTTTATTCAGCAAAATCCTATTCAACTGAAAAAGCAGTTGAACAGCTTCAAGCAACAAAAGCAGAAAGCCGTTTATACCGCGCCAAGTAACACGGTGGAAAAGATCCTTGATCAGTTGAATCGTCAAAGCAAAGGCAATAAATCGGTTTTGTTGCTTGGGCGTAACCATTACCACAAACCCGATCTGTGTGACGATTGGATTAAGCGTTTCACGCAGCTTGATATTCGTTTTATGACCTGCCACGCCAGCAAAGGCAAAGAGGCAGATTACGTGATTATACTGTGCGTCGATGAAGGTCAGTTTCCAGCGAAGAAAAAGCAGTTGCACCTCAACAATGCGCTTACGCTGTCTAGTGATGATTTTGCCTATGCTGACGAGCGCAGGTTGTTCTATGTCGCGTTGACCCGCGCTCGGGAGAAAGTGTGGATCACACACAATGGTTCAGGTTCGGGCTTTGTTCAGGAACTGGTTGAGGAGGCTTACCCTGTGATCAAACAGTCCTGATTTTTATCCTTACCTTTGTTGATAGACACAGGTTGGCGTGTCTGGAATGGTGATGGGCATCACTTCGCCCAGTTGATGGTTGCCAAACAGGAGATCGGCCGAAGAGGGATTGGTGGCAAGTGGAATGTTCCATACCGTTGCCAACCGGAGTAGGGCAATGACGTCAAATTGATGCGGATGCGCGTCGAGCGGATCCCAGAAGAACACCAAAACGTCAATCTCTCCTTCGGTGATTCTCGCGCCGATTTGTTGATCGCCGCCCATAGGGCCACTGCTCAATCTATCAAGGAACAGTGGTGTGTTCATCGATAAATATTGCGCGGTGGTTGAGGTGGCAACAAGTTGATGATTTTGCAATGCACTGAGATTTCGCTGAACCCACATTAGCAGGTCGTGTTTCATTCCATCATGAGCGACAAGCGCAATACGTTTCTTTGATGGAAGTGTTCTGGTTATCTTTTTCATTATTGGTCCTTTCCTAGCCAAAGCGATAATATGAAAATAATCGCTTAATGCTCATCTTAAGACGTCGTTGATAGGCTTGTTAACTAAATAAAGATAATTTGTTGCAGATGTTTGATGCGCGCACGTTTCCGAGCTGTATTTTTGGGGCCTTAACTCTAAATCATTCAGCAAAAAAAAGCTGCCGTGATGGCAGCTTAGAGTGTGAGTTTCTTCGCTCAGGTTCGTTCGGCGAGGTAAGCCTGATAATCAGGGATCTCAATATCCACCTCTTGCTCCAGCAAAGGCGAAGCGAAGAGAAACTTAGCCGTTGCACGGTTGGTAGCAACGGGAATGTTCCATACGCTGGCAATGCGCAGCAAAGCCTTGACATCAGGATCATGAGGTACAGCGTTCAGTGGATCCCAGAAGAAAATTAGCATGTCTATTTTCCCTTCAGAAATCAGCGCACCAAGCTGTTGGTCGCCGCCCATAGGTCCACTGATCATGCTCTTGATCGCCAATCCTGTCTCTTTGCTCAACATAAAACCTGTGGTTCCAGTGGCATAAAGAAAGTGGCGTTGCAGCTTTTCTTTGTTTTCTTTTACCCAGCGCAGCAGCTCTGGTTTGTAGTTATCATGCGCAACTAATGCGATATGTTTGTGCGCAGGCATGGTACGAGTTGTTTTTTGCATCAAAGTTTTCCGTTTGAATGACCATATTCGGTTTGCCCTTATTAAGCATAACTTAAGGTTGGGATTCAACTGCTTTAACGTGAAAAGTCGGCCTGTATGCGGATGGTGATAAAGAGTCTTCAATAGTTGAGATCTCAAGCGTGTCGGGCGTTAACGGTTGAATATCAGGGCTTAACGTTTGCTCATAAGGGGCGCTGCGCAAAAATCGCACCGCTTGCTCAACGGATAAGCGACCCTGCTTGACCATTTGGTCGGTCGGGGCGAATTCCACTTTGTGGCGCAGTAAACCGCGATAAACGCCGTGACTCAAATAGGTCGACACCAGCCCTATCTGTTGTGACTTCCCGCTGATGCGCAGCTCACTGATGGCCGCTTCAATCGCGACTGCGCTACCGACTATGTAATCAACCGTTTGTGTCTCAATCACTTGTTGCACTAAGTTACGTTGTAATTCTTTGTCATTGTCGGCAGAAAGATGAACCACCACCTTAACATCACTGTCTTGAATGGCGGCGTTGAAGCCTTGTGCGACGGGTTTGGTTCCTCCTCGGTTACTTGGGCCAAGTAACAGCGCGGTTTGAACCACACCACTGCCGGCAGGATGTTTTGTTGCCAAATAGCGCCCAGCCTGATATCCCATCCAATACCAATCAACACCAACGCTGCCTTTTAGCTGAGGGCGCTGATGCTCATCGAGCACCAGTTGATTGACGGTGGCGAAAACAGGCACCTCGCCACTCCAGCGTTGCAAATCATCGTAGAATGCGTGCGAGTCGACCGTGCCGAGCAAAATAGCCTGTGCGCCCCATTGACGACATTGCTGAAGTTGTTGCTGCTGTTTAGTGACATTGGGGTAGCCGCCGGCTTCCAAAACGCGCAGCTCTACATTCAGTCTTTGCGCCGCCAAAACCATGCCGTAGTTGACCGATAGCCAATAGGAATCTTTCAGGTGCGGATAGATGGCGCATAGCTTCTCGCTGGCAATGGCAGTGGAGGAAGTGAGAGTGGCGAAGAAAAGTAAGCCGATAGAGCTTAATGTCGAACAAAGTGGGTTGGTTTTTAACATGCAGCAAGGTCAATGTCAGTGGATTGCGGTAACTTTGCAGAATATAGCGTATTCTTTACCGCTTACCCAGTCGATTCAGCCATAGGTATCTTAAGTATGTTACTTGCCACAGCCAGCATTGGCCGCAAATTGCTGCTCTCGTTTATTGCTTTGGCGATGTTAGTGATGATCTCTGCATTGATTGGCGTATTGGGGTTCTCTTTGGTGGCGAAAACTGAGCGTAATGTTGTCGATACCGCCATTCCTGCAATGATAGAGGCGCGTCAAGTCTCCGAACTCAGCTCACGCATTATTGCCTCGGTACAAACCTTGTCGAACGCCAAAAATGAGCCCGAGCGTCAAGCGGCAGGCAAAGTCGTGTTTACCCAGTTAGATAAGTTGTTTTCACATATCAAGACGCTCGGCAGTAGTGGCTCGTTTGACCCTGACTTGCTTTTGCGTCTGGAAGTGAAGGTGCAGCAGGTTATTGATAACTTGGCGCAGCTCGGACTCTCGGTTGAGACAAGGCTCAAATTGGCCTCGGAGATCGCAGCGCAAACCGCACAAATGCGTCTACTCAGTAACGAGCTGGAGCAACTGACGCGCACGCAAGTGCTCAATACCAGTACGACTGCCGTTGCCAACATTACCCATCTGTACGCTCTGCTCTCTGCGGGGGAGCGCGAAGCAATTATCCAAGCGTTGGATGCGTTTGTTGAGGTGGATCTCGATCTTAGTGAGCGCCTGCATGAGTTGCATTTATTGGCGTTTCGCATGCTCAATCAGATTGAAGAAGCGCGCACCTTGAACAACGCACAGCGTATTGATGAGGTGAGCCGTGAGTTTGCCGCTAATCTTAAGGTGATGCAGCGACGGGTCTCGGCGGTGGAAGACCCCACACGTTTAGCGCAGATGGCGCAGCTATTACAGCAACTTGCCGAGCGAAAAAATGTCTTTTCTCTCCTTTCCCTGCAAGAGGAAAACAATCAGCAGTCTCAAATACTGATGCTAGCAACGGTGGATCTGTTTACCCAGCTAAACGGTACCGTTAGTCACTTGGTCGATGTGTCCAATCAGGCCACAAGCGAAGCGGCGCAAGCACTCACGCACACTTTGGATTTTGCCCGTACTTTACTGACGCTCATTTCGTTGTTGGGTTTCGCGATTGTTGTGTTGATCGTGTGGCGTGTGGTGTATGTGTCAGTCGTCAAACGTTTAACCGAGTACTCCGCTGCGCTGCTTGCCGTCGCTCAAGGGGATCTGAATGTCTCACTGCAAGTTCAAGGGCAGGATGAATTGGCGCAAATGGGACGCGCGATCATCAAAGCGCGTGATACCGCTCAAGCATTGAAAATTGTGGCGGAAGGTGAAGCGCAGGTCAAATGCGAACTGCAAGAACACAAAGCGCATCTCGAAAAAGTGGTGACGGAGCGCACGGGTCAGTTGCAGCTCACCAATGAAAAACTCAATAATGAGGTGCTCAATCACGCGAAAGCGCGTATTGAAGCCGAACAGGCAAATCGCGCTAAGTCGGCTTTTTTGGCGACCATGAGCCATGAGATACGTACACCGATGAATGGTGTTTTAGGCACAACGCGACTGCTCATCGATTCAGGGCTCAATGCTACTCAACGGTACTACGCGGATATCATTGAGCGCAGCGGGCATAATTTGCTCTCCATTCTCAATGACGTGCTCGACTATTCGAAAATTGAGGCGGGGCATTTACCAATCCGTCTTGCGCCTTTTGATTTGCCGCGATTGGTGCAAGATAGTTTTCAATTGATGAAAAGCCGAGCGAAAGAGAAGCAACTGGTGTTTGATTATCACCTTGAATCTGATTTAAGCCACTACTGGCTCGGTGATGTGACCCGCTTAGGGCAAGTGTTAAATAACTTAGTTAGCAATGCGATCAAATTTACCACCGACGGTGACGTGGATATTTACGTCTGCCGCGATCCTGAAGATGAGAAGCGAGTGCTGTTTGAAGTGAGCGATAGCGGTGTTGGGATCGCTCCAACTGAACTGGCGAGATTATTTGATGCTTTCACACAGGTTGGTGAAGGGCATTCTCATGTTGGCGGAACCGGTTTAGGGCTGGCGATCAGTAAGCGATTGGTCGAAGCGATGGGCGGCGAGATCGGCGTCGAATCTGAGCCAAACGTTGGCAGTCGGTTCTGGTTCAGTGTGCCGCTCGAAAGCACCGAGGTGCCGGAAGAAAGTGAAGCTCTTGCCCAGCCATGTGTGAGCACTGTGTCGGCGACGATTCTTCTGGTTGAAGACAATCCTGTGAATCGCTTGGTCGCGGAGGGTTTTCTGCACAGCTTGGGCCATCAGGTATGGGTGGCAAAAAATGGATCAGAGGCAGAAGCGCTCGCGCGGCAACACGCTTTTGATCTTGCCCTGATTGACATTAATCTTCCGGATTGCAACGGCTGTGATCTTATACAGCGTCTCAAAAGACAAGAAGGCAGCTTGAATTGCAACACGCCGATGGTGGCCGTTTCTGCGCATGTTTTTGATGAGGAGGTCGCGCAGTATCTCGCGGCTGGCTTTGATGGCTATCTGGCAAAACCGTTGCAAAAAGAAGCGTTGGCGGAAGAAGTACAATATTGGCTTTGCCAGCCCAATGAGCCGAAAAACCAGTCAGCTAGCGAGGTCATCTCTTTGCTTGATAGAGAAAGTGAATTGCTGAACGTCGAGCTGCTTAACGCGGATCTGCATATTCTTGGGCAAGAAAAGATGGTGCAAATTGTTACCCTATTTACCCAAAGTAGCCAAGAAATCGCGGCTCAAATGGCACAGGCATCGGTTGCAGGCGATGGCGAAAAAATAAAGAATTTAGCCCACAAGCTCAAAGGCAGCGCAGGCAGTTTAGGTCTCACCAGCCTGATGACGCTTTGTCAACAAATTGAAGCCGACATTTCGCCTTTGCAAGCCTATCGAACAGAGCTGCAGACATTGGACACCGTGCTTATTGACAGCATAAGGGCGCTAAATGCACAGCTTGGCCTTTAAAAAAACCTCCGCACAAAGCGGAGGTTTTTAGCGTTATCGGGCAGAGTTTAACGCCAATCGTCATCACGGTTTACGCTACTTTCCAGCGCATTTAGGTCGTCGTCGAATGGGTGTTCGATACGGCCCCGCAATGCATCCAACTGGTTTTCCAGCATATTGACGGTCTCATAATCTCCTTCGGAACAGGCGACGTAAATTCGCTGTTCCAGAGCTTCGATACGATCCCGGATACTCATGGGAACCTCCCTGACTCGATTGCTTCATCGGTTTTCAAAACGATTATAGTCGAGTAAACCAAATTCGATCGGTTGATCGTTACGATACCATTGATGCACTTTGTCACTGGTCGGCCAAAATTGCGTCGAACTACGGCGAATAGCGAATTTATCCAATAACTTAAGGTAATCTTCTTCGCTGCGTATCGATTTCAATGATTGAACGAAATCGACGACTTGTGCTTCATTGATAACAAAAAATGCTGCTGGGTAACTGCCTAGCACGCCACGCACGATAGTGAGATCGTCATTCGCAGGATCACGGTTTTTATCTTCGCTAAATAAGCTAGAGATGTTCACGTGAGCGTTATTTTTCAGCAAGGTAAACAGTTGCTCTTTGCCTGAGTGCGATGTCACCATCAACATACTGATTTGTGCAACTGGCCCTAGCGCTTCGCCTTTGACCTGATTGAGCGAGTTCAGTAAAGCTTCGTGACTCTTGCTAAGCCCAGTATCGACGATCTCATAGCGGTCATTGAGTACCGCACTCACTTGATTGCGCAAAATATCGTACAGTTCGGACTTAGGATCGTCGGTATGGTAGACCACGCTCGTCGGTTGGTTAAAAGGCGTGATGTTGCGTTGTAGGAAATCACTCAGTTGTGGGCTTTGTTGTTGATACCAACTTGAGTGCTCAACATGACGCATCTGTGCAGGTAACAAAGCAATAAAGTTGCTTTCGCCTTCCAAACGCAAGAAGTCCATAAACATTCGAGTCATCAGTTGGTGACCGAAGTTGCCATACACATCGAACCCTGCGACTAAAAGGTAGTGGATGCGCTCCAGCAGCGCGTAATCGAGCACCCAAGCCGTTTTCGGTTTTTCACCGACTAATCCCTGTACCACGGATGCACTGTCGAAATGGCGAAACACCGTTAAAGCAGCGTTGGCGTTTTCTCCATTGCCGTCCCAAATGATCTCGGTGGTCAAGTGAGTGCCATTTTTGAACCAATGATTGATGAACTCCGATTTTGCTTCTAAATAACGAGCTTGCTGCACCGAGTACTTGACCCAGTTTGTTACGGGAAGCGCATTGCTTTCCAGCTCTGCGGGTAGTTTTAGATTGTCTGCCTGCGAGTGATAGAACTCATTGACTTGTGGCATGTCCGCTTTATCAGGATCAAGGAAGAATACCCAAAAGCGGTCATTGATGACATTCAGGGCTAACTGACCACGGCAGACTGGGCCTTTGATGTAGGCCATAATGGTATTTTGCGCGTTGTCTAACATGAACTTAAAGCGCGATTTTACCGGCAGATCGATAAAGGCGGTCATGGGATTGGCGGCCACATCGGGATCATAGCTAGGCAACTGTGCGACGTGGTAATCGGCGTCAATAAACCACGCTTTCCAGTCTGAAATTCGCTTGCTGTTTAAAGCAAATGGCATGTGGGTTTTGTCCACAATCGCCCCTTGCTCTGGGATGATGCGATAGTAGACGCGCTCTACGCCAGGATCGTCGTATGGACGTCGTGTTGCGATGCGTTTCACAGGCTCTCCGGGAGGGGTGGATGAACGCACTAAGGTAAAGAAACGTGGTGCGCCCTCAAGCTCAGAGAAATAGAGGTGCGAGAGAAACAGGTGTTCGTAAATGTATCGTGCAGCGAGTTGGTTTTTAGGTGAATGTTGGTTGAGCAACTGCTCATAGCGCGAGATCTCGCCAGCGTGCGCGTTGCTAAGAGGGAGTGGTTCGTTCATGATGGCGCCATTCTCAAGCCATGCCATCAAAGTCTGGTACTCATCTGCCGACAGGTTTGGCATGCCAAAGGGCATCCCCCAAGTGGGGTGATCTTTTTCGTACTGAGCGTATTCTTCGATTGTCGGGCAGGTTTGTTCTCGATCAATCGAAAAATCAAACCCGGTTAACTGGTCTTGCTGCGGCAAAGGGTGGCGTTCTTTTTGCTGCAATAGACGGGCGACCAAGCCTGCTTCAAGGTTGGCGACGCCCGTTTGCTCACGTTCATTCAATACTGGATGGAAGCTGGCTTCGCGCCACTGCTGCGTGGTTTCGGCATCCTCAAATAAGCGAGTCGGCGCCGAGGCAGTTAATCGAGTTCCTTGATAAACCAGTGCCTTGCTAGCCCCTCTATCGATGCCCTCAACAGAAGAAAGTTTTAGCTGACAAGGGGCATCGTAGCAGGCGTGACAAACGACGCAGCGATT
This sequence comes from Vibrio navarrensis, assembly GCF_015767675.1. NCBI lineage: Bacteria > Pseudomonadati > Pseudomonadota > Gammaproteobacteria > Vibrionales > Vibrionaceae > Vibrio > Vibrio navarrensis. The sequence goes on from NZ_CP065218.1 coordinate 1,365,362, forward strand.
ATCCAAGATCGGTTTGACTTGCTGAAGGAAAAAATCGGCTGGTACTGAGGCGTTTGGAGCGATGCGCTCTCTGACCTCGGCTTTACCAAATAACTGGTTATAGTTAATGCCAACATAAGTTGCACAACCTGCAAACAGGGTGGTCAAAAATAGTAGGAAAAATGTCCGTAATTTCATTTGTTTATTCTGGAAAAATGACATAACCACAATTAAAGCAGATGCCGCGCCTGACAACAAATTAAACGCCGTGGATACTCACATCACGCTGAGGGATGGATTGACAAAACAGAAGACATATTGGATTTTAATAATCAGCTCAACAGCAGGGGTTAACCAGTTTCATTTTAGTCATCGACTGGGATAAAAATTGTGGTCAAATCCCTGTACCTATGAGACTTTTTTACCTAAGTTCGAGCAAGTTAACTTATTTACTATTCACTTGTTTTCTTATTGTAAACAAGTGGGTACGCCCTTAGTGTGTCGAACTCGTAGAGAAAAATGGGCGAAAATTATGCAATTAGCTCAAAAGTGTGATTCAGTTAGGACTTTGGAAACAATATTCTCAACAGGATTGATATACAATGATTTTTCAGATGACCGTTTCAAATAAAAAATTAGGTCGCCTGGATCTCTTCTCCATGCAGATGCGGGTCTGTGTACGAGTTGGGGGGTTTTAGTTTAACGAGGGGTCATCTCCTCGTTTTGTGCGTACAGAATGTAACGTTATTTGAGCAGGGAACTATGATCAAACGTCCAATCCCAGCGCTTTTGCTTGCGCTAAGTTTTTCCTGGACATCTTCGGCGATGGCAGAAGATGTGATTCAGGCCGATCCTGTTTCAGCGGTTGATGAAAAACTGGATATCAAACAGCAGGAAATCAAAGCTCTTGAAGAGCAATACGTTGTCGAGAGCAGCCAACTAAAGGGGCTGAAGAATGACAATGTTCGCATTCAAAGAGAAGGGGAAGAGCTAGAAGCGAAGCGCAATCGCGCCAAAGCGGCCCTAGACAAACAGTATGCTCGCCTGCTTGAAGATCCTGATACAGATTTGGTCTCTTTCCAAAAGAAATATCAAGAATCTTGGGAAGCGGTGAAACAGAACCAATCTGAGAAGTTGAAAAGTGAGCAGAACATTGTTGAGAGCGAATCACGCCTTTCTCAACAAAAGCAAAAACTTGCTCGCTTAAATAGCGAATACACCAATTTACAGGAAGCCAGAGTTGAAGCCCGCGTTAAACGTCTGGAAGCCGAATTGCGTGAAAGCTCAGTGCTGGAAACACGCTACACAGCAACCTGTTCTTCAACCATGACGATTGGTGAGTGTATCGGCCAAAGTAAGTATCTGACTAAGCAGAAAGCGGTAAACACGTTTAAAGACAAACTTTTAGACCGCTTAACTGAGTCAGCGTTAGCCAAGCAGAACCTACAAGGTGTACAACTGAATATTCATGTGCAGGAAAGTCAAACAATAGAAAGTGGCTTTTCCGGCAACGGTGCTTACACCACGCACATTCAGGCGCAGTTACAGGCCAAGCCAGATCCATCCGCTGCTTGCCAGTTATTGGCAGTGTCGAGTCGTTACTGTTTGTCAAATAGTAGTAGTCACACTTCTACAAAACAAGAGAAGAAAGACTGGGTAACGGTGACGGTTCGCTCTGATCAGTACAATGATGCGGTGACCATCAATGGGGTAAGCTACGGCAGTACCCCTGTCGAGTTATTGCTGCCTAAAGGTAAACATCGCTTCACGGTCTCGAAGCCGGGGTATCAAACCTATAACCGCGAAATCTATATTGGTGGAACCGATACGGTTTGGGTTAAGCTGGTAGAAGACAAGCAGGGTTAACCCCTGCTTTTGCTTTTTTCGTTGCACGGCTGTTTCTGGTGGAATGGCGTTTTGTTGTGGTCTTATTGAAGTATTTATCATGCGTTTAGTTTTATCTGCACTGACTCTGGCGATCATGCCCATGGTCTCTGGCACTCCTGCAATGGCTCAAGAAGAAACCGTTTCTGTTATTGCCGTTGAAGATGCGCTGTTCTCACAAAACACGCTGCTTAATGAAGCAGAAAAGAAGATATTTTCTAAGCAAAATGAGCTGAATAATCAGCAAGAACAAACGAGTCGACTCGAAGCGCAGGGAAAAGAGCTGAGCTCACGCTTGCAAAATGCGAAAGCGCAACTTGCCAAAGATTACGCACGTATTAGTGATGAACCAGATTTTGATCTGGCACCGTCGCAAAATGCGTATCAAGCCGCTTGGGCCAAGGTGAAACAGAACCAGCAGCAGCGATTGGAGTCTCAGCAGCAGGAAGAGACCTTTACCGCCGAGCTACAAGCACTTAAAGCGGAAAAACTCGCTATCGAGCAAAAAATTGCCAATTTGAAAGAAGATCGCCAGCGCGCTCGTGTGGCAACCATTCGCAGTGAAATCAGCCAAAAAGGCGAGCAGACGGTGGCTTACGTCAACAGTTGTAAAACCGATATGACGCTAGAACAATGTGCTAAGCAAACCAACACATTAGCGCTGCAAAAAGCGGTCAGACAGTATCAAAGTGCGCTACTTGAAGGAACAACGGAATCTAAGTTGGCCAAACAGAATCAAGCGCAAGCCACGTTGAATATTCATGTGTTGCAACAGCAGGTGTCGAAAGCGGAGTTCCTTGGTGAAAACCAATATAGTTCGGTGCTTAAAGTAACGTTAAACGCCAGACCAGCAGAAAATGCGCCGTGTAAACTGCTCGATATTGACTCCAAATACTGTTTTGCGCCCAGCCAAGCGTCTGAGCCGGAAAAAATCAAGGAAACCGCCTGGCATTCAGTGGTGATTCGCTCAAATCAATACGATGATCGATTGATCATCGATGGTGTGCGTTACGGTTCGACGCCAGCTGAAGTGATGCTGCCTGTTGGTCAGCATCATATTCAAATCGAGAAAGAGGGCTATGTTGCTTTTGAACAGTTGGTGGTGATTAATGGCGATCAAACGTTGCGCGCTGAGTTAGTAGCAAAGCAAAACGTGGCGAAGCCGGGAGAAACCTTTGCGGATAATATCGGTAAGCACTCGGCTGCACCTGAGATGGTGGTGGTGACACAAGGCACTTATATGATCGGTGAGCGAGCAGGCAAACAAGTCAAACTCTCACGGGGTTTCTCGATTAGCACAACGCCAGTCACGGTGGCGCAATTTCGCGCTTTTGTAGACCAAACCAATTACCAGACCGATGCGGAGTTACAAAAAGTCTGCACGCGAATTGAGCAAGCGGCGATTACTCCTGTCGCCAATAAATATTGGCGCGACCCTGGTTTTAGTCAGCAGGACAACTCTCCGGTGGTGTGTGTGAGCCAAAATGACGCCCAAGCGTATGTCAATTGGTTGTCAGATAAAACGGGCTATTTCTACCGCTTACCGAGCGAAGATGAATGGGAAATCGCGGCTCGTGGAGGTTCAGAAAAAGCGTACTGGTGGGGGGAAGCATTTGGGGTTGGTCAAGCGAATACTGGCTGGGGCGGTACGCCTTGGTCTAACAATAGCTCGTCACCAGTGAAAAGCTTCGCGCCAAACGCTTTTGGTCTTTACGATGTGATTGGCAACGTTTGGGAATGGACGTCCGATACGAAAGGACTCTTAAAAGGCGGAGCGTGGAGCTTCTCTCCAGAAAAAGCCAAAGCCGAATCTCAATTGTTTATCGCTCCTTCCTCAGCCGCTAACTTTTCCGGATTCCGGGTGGTGAGACAGCTTTAAAAACAACAGAAGCTCTGCCAATTGAGCAGGGCTTCTTTTATTGATTCACATAGCAAACAGAAAAGGGCACGTTTAAACGTTGAAACTCGTTTATCCATCGCCACTGATTGTCTTGCAGTTTATCCCCAGGCCCTTTGACTTCGATCCACTCGAACCGCCCATCTTTAAATGCCACTAAGTCGGGCATGCCATTGCGATACAGTTTTAGGTCACTCAGTTGAATGCAAAAAAGCTCGTACAGCATCGCTGCTGGAAGGCTCTTTGTTGCCTGTTGTAGAAGCTCGTGACTGAACACACTCCAGTTGACTAGTGGATTAGCGATACCCACTTTGTGCTCATAAGTGGTAAAAAGAGCCGAAAAATCGCCATTTTTTATCTGTTCGAGCGCCTTATCAATCAGAACTTGGCGCTTGCTGACAAAATCAGCGTGGTAGAGATCCAGCGGGCGATGTTGATAGGGGTTGATAAATGCGCCCTCAATCGGGGCGAAAATCGCAGGCCACAGTGTCAAACCGAGCAGACCGTTAAGCAGAGCATTTTCCATGTAAAACACCGTCCAACCTTGATCTTCAAAATAACTTTTGACCGCCAATTCTACCCGCTGCTGGGATAGATTCAGTTCAAGGCGATGTTCTTGAAACGTAGGTTTCACCTTCCTAGCGATTTTTAAACCTTGTTTACGTTTTACTCGCTGCATTAACTTTTCAGCAATTTCTAGCTCAGAGATATCAATGGGCTGCTCTAGCATCTTGGTGACAATGTCACTAAAGGCCTCATTCTGTTCTTGCTTGTCGTAAATCCTAGCCTGGCGTTCTCTGCTTGGTGGTAATAAGGATTGCTTAAACAGTGACAACGCGAGATCAAGTTCACCCAAGCGCTCATAATCCCGGGCAATGTCGTTGAGTAAGTGTTGCCGTTTTCGTTCTACGTAGTGATGTTGAACAGGTTCTGGTAGTGCTGCCAGCAACAAATCCAGATTGGCCTTCCGTTTACGATCGCTCTGCCCGTAGAGATTGGCGAGTTGGCTGAGCTCGATTAAGCGATCGATTTGCTCTCGATGTTCGAAGAAACGTCTCTGCTCACTGAGCTGATACTGTTCAAATTGATGCAATCCCAAATCATCCAGCACAAATTGGGTCAGATCTTGATGGGAGTTGGCGAAGAAAAGCGTAAGCAAGACATCGATCATCTGGGCGGCATTGAGCTTAATGACTGAAAAACTCAGTAAGTTAAACGCATGAAACTCACCTTCTTCCAGCTTTTCCACGAGTGCTTGTTTACTCAAAGCTCGTGGAAGTGCAGGGTAGAGAGTGAGCAGTTCCGGTTTGGTCAATAAGTGGGCGGCCAGTTCTTGATGGCTAACTTTGGGGTTTAACTCGATCAATGTGGCTTGGTTTAGTTCATCTAAAGCTTGCGCAATATCGGGAATTTCTGCGTAGTTCAGTTTATCGCTACGAAACCAACAGCCTTTGCGACTGTATAGACGAACAAGTAGACATTGAGCGGGTTTGCTGAGTTGCTCAAATCGCGTATGCCAATCTAACTCCTCTTTAGTGAGTAAATCGGAATACCAGTGAATGGCGTGGTGAGTCAATTTACAAAAGTTTCCCAGATAGTAATCTGGGGCAAGTTCGATGCTGCTGTCCATAAGTCATTTAAATAAAAAAGGCTTACCTCATAGGGTAAGCCTTTTCTGCATTCAATCAATGCGCAATTATGCGCTGGCCTGTAACTCAGCCGCTTTTGCTTCGCTCACTGGCTTGGTAATGAAAGCCAAAACAATACACACGGCCATCATCACGGAAGAAATAGTGTAAGCCAAGCCATAACCGCCGCCATGAGTCATTGAGTAGCCGACAACCGCTGCGCCAATAGCGCCACCAATGCCCCACGAGGTGTAAAGCACGCCATAGTTAGTGCCGTAGTTTTTCAGGCCATAATATTCAGCCGTGATAGAAGGGAACACCGCAAGTAAAGTGCCATAACCTACCGCAGCAATGGCTGTGCCGATGATTAGCGTCAGCTCTGAGTCGAACGTAGCGAAGAGCACCATATTGATGCCTTGAAGCACAAACGCCAGTAATAAGGTGCGAACACCACCAATTTTGTCGGATAAGATCCCCGCAGCCACTCGACCACCTGAGTTGAAAATCGCCAGAATCGAAGCAAGGTAAACGGCATTCGGCAGATTTGCTTGCACGCTGGCGATATTGGTGATGTTACCGATGATCATCAAACCGACAGACGCCGCAAATGCATACATGATCCAAAGAGCGTAAAACTGTGGCGTTTTAAGCATACCTTTCCAACTGATATTGGCCGCTGTTTTCACTGTTTTTGGCGCTTGGCCTTGCTTTACTTTGGGTTCTTCAGGCACATAACCGCTTGGTGGGTTGTTGATGGTACAGGCAAGCGGTACCGCGATAGCCAAGACGCCAGCACCCAAAATCATAAAGCTGGTGTGAATACCGAGCTGGCCAATCAGGTAAGAAGTCAGTGGCGCTAGATAAATCGCCGCCAGACCGAAACCGGCCGCGATAAGGCCATTCACCAGACCTTTCTTCGATGCATGGAACCATTTCATCGCCGATGGAGATAGGCACGCATAGCCAAAACCGATACCCGCACCAGTAATGATGCCAAAGGTGATGTTGAGCATCAAAACGGAAGAGGCAAAACCGGAGGCAATCATGCCAAGGCCGGTCAAAGTCGTACCTAAAATCAGTATCTTACGTGGGCCCATGCGATCTTGCAGAATGCCAGCAACCAAAAGACAAACAGAGAAGGTGATGGTTGCAATGGCATAAGGTGAAGACGCGTCTGCTGCGCTCCAACCAAAATCGGTCACTAGGGCTTTGTTGAAGACGCTCCAGGCATAGAGGATGCCGAGACAAAGGTTGATACAGAATCCCGCTAGCAGAATACGCTTAGCTTTATCCATCTTGCTCATGTTTGTTCTCTGTGTTGCCTCCGAGCTAACGCTAAGAGGGGACAAATGAAAGGGTGCTTAAGTTAAAAATAAGTTTGCGTTTTTCAACTCATCGCGCAAGGAGCGCGGATTATAACCAATCCAAATGTGATTGGAATCCCTTTTCAGGCTGACAGATAAAATTATTTTTATAAGTTAAAAAAATGTTGTTACAAGGTTTGTGTTAATGATGAAAAAATGTTTTCGATCGGTAAGCGCATGAGAGAAGGGGCCTTTACTGCAAGGCGTGAGTGCTCTATTTCAATTAATATGGAACTTACTTCACATGTAGAGAAAAAAGAAAAATAATTTCCAATGTTAAATATAAGTAACAAAACTTTGCAAAAATCGCGACTTTTATGCCGAGCAAGAGAGGGAAAGGATTTTGCAAAATCATCTTGTTAACTGCTTGTAAAATCAAACGCTGCAAGTAACTTTTGTACACACTTTGCTCAGAATTCCCCTCTTGATCTCTCAGTTTGCTTTGGCAAAATATAAGGAAAACTGAGATTTCAAATATGAAAGGATGCTTTTCAAGCTGTTTATAGCGAGGTGTTTATGAAGATTTTCCTAATTTTGTTGTTTTCTTTGACTGCCGGTTACGCTTCAGCTGATCACATTCACTCTTTCTTATTGGGTCTGTACATTGCGTCTTTAGCGGTGGGTAGTTGCTACTGGTTCTCCTTTAGAAGCTCGCGCTTCCCGCATTTGGCGGTCTTTTTGCTTTTGTGTGGCATGCTGTCGAAAATTGTTGTGACGGTTGCTGGGGTAAGCTGGGGTATATCGCAAGACATCATCAGCTCGCCATTTATTTTTTCGCTCTCCTATCTGTTCTTCTCTATCGTTACTACTTATCTGTGGTTTAGTTACCGTCAGAAAAGAACTAAAGCGCCAGGAAGACCATCAGTGGTTTAACAGGGTAATTAGTCAGATAAAAGAACGCCAGCATTCAAGCTGGCGTTTTTATTGATCTTTTGCACTGAGCACTAAGCACTCATTGGCACGAGAACCATGGTTCCGATAATCACGGTGATAAGGCCGGCTAAGACAGGCACAGAGGTGCGTTTTACTACTTCAAATGGGCTCAGATGCGCCATGCCAGAAGTGGCTACAACGACACCAGACACTGGTGAAATGGTACGTCCCAAGTTAGAGGCTTGAAGCATTGGGATGATCAAGAATGCTGGATTGATGCCCATTTTCGCCGCTAATGATGGTGCCAATTCTACGAATGCATAGAAAGGGGCATTGCCAGAGCCAGTAGCAACGGCGGCGGCGACGGTCAATGCGGTGAGGATAAACATCAGCGCAATGCCACCTGCACCTGCGGTTTCAGCGAGATGGAGCAGATTGTCAATCGCTCCGATGGACATCAAACCTTGGGCGAAGACCCCAGCGGCGACCAAAAGCATCACCACACCTTTAAACGCGTCAGCCATGCCGTCGTAACACGCGTCCATATCTTCTAGCGCTTTCTTGCCATCAAACTTGTTGACCACGTAATGGATCAAAGCACCGATGAAAATGGACAGTACCACGATGGTGTAGATGTCCAACTCAAGTCCTTCAATGGTGCGACCGTTAAACAGGAATACACCAATGATCGGCAAGAAAGGCAGCAGTGCATAAAACGCAGGCGCGTCAGCTTGAATATCTGACACATCAATTTTTTCCATTGGCGTGTTGTCTTTCTTGTCCAGATATTTGTTCCAGAAGAAAGTGGCGATAGCCATGACAATGATGGCGCAGATTGAGACTGGCAGAACCGTTTGGACGGCAAAGACGTCCAGTGCCAATCCCGATTTTTCCGCTGCGATCACCACGTCGCCTGAGGTTGGAGAAAGAATGATAGCGGCAGGCGAGGCACAAACGGCGGCCGCGGCAGGGCGAGAAATACCCATCGCGGTCATCATCGGGAAAAGGGTCGCCATCAGTAACACACCCAGACCCGTTGCGGAACTTACCGCGAGTGACATCAAACACGCGACAATATAGGCGGCAACCAAAAGAACGTAAGGGGATTTGATCACAGAAAGTGGTTTGGAAAACTGTTTCACCACGACGTTGTTTGCGCCAATATGCGTCATGTAAGACGCGAACCCACACAGCAGCATGATTTGCATGCCCAAGCCGCCACCGCGATTTTGCAGCATGAACTTAACGTATTCCAGAGCGTCGGTCAGCATGTTCCCCGTTGAGGCGATTTTGCCGGGGAGTACTTTGTGGCCCAAAATGCCAGTGAGGATCAGTAGCAAAATACCGGCTGTCAAAAGGACGCCAGATGCTCGGTAACCTTTTACGATAAAGTAACCGACGGCGATGGTCACCATAGTACCTATTAAGAGTTCCAACATAGAAATCTCCACGAAATAATGAAAAATTGAAAGGAAGTGTTGCAGTTTATGTTGGGAAATGTACAGAAAAGTGCTCTGTAGCACGAGAGCGACTTGAGGTTTGAATGATCTGGGGCAAATTTTATGAGGATAAATTTATCTAGTCATATGTTTTGACTGATATCTTATAGGGCAGTGTTATGCACTGGTAAGCAATGGAAGTGCGTGCCATTATTTTGGGAGGTGTGGCGTTGTTCAGCGTTAGGAAAAACTAGAAACGATGCTTTTGGCGCAGTTGTTCAAGTTTTCCGTGCGTCTCAAGCTCATGCAGTCGTCTATTGATTAAGTCTCTGATCATCTCTCCATCGGAAAGCTTCTTAGAAACCAAAAAGTGCATAGGGGTAGGCGTTACTCCGGGTACTTCGCGCGTTTGAAAGCGATCGTTGAGATAATCTATACCCCAGACAGTTTTAAAGCCCGCCAAAACTTCTTTCCAGATCAGCACCAAGTCACAATCTTTTTGTTGTAGCGCTTGTAATGCTTTATACAGTGATACATCGACCTGCTTAATGAGACCGGTATCAATGCCGAAAGTGGAATAGCTGTACCCATAGATGCCACAGGTCTGAAATTTGTCGATGTCTTTAGCTTGGATAATCTCCGGTTCTTTGGCGTGGTTTTGCGGGGCGAAAATATACATGGGAGTAATAGCATAATAAGCGTGTGTGTAGTGATAATATCGGGCTCGAATGGCGTTGTACGAAGCGCTTAAAGCGATGTCAACGGTGCCTTCTTTGGTCGCTTTAAGGCAGCGAGTCCATGAGGTCAGTTCAATTTTGTATTTGATGCCCAGTGGGACAAAAAGTGCTTCAACCATGTCTGCGTCATACCCTGCCGCCTTGCCACCCATAAGGTAAGTGTAAGGTGGCCAGTCAACGCCATCGCCGCATATCTTAAGAGAACGTGTTATGGTCTCGTTATTTGCAGAGCTAAAAAATGGCCATAGAACGGCGAGAAAAAACGCAAAGCGCCAAAGCGATTGACCATTCCTTTTCTGCATAACGAATCCCTTCTAATGACTCACTTGCGCTAAGTATATACCTAAGCGATAGAATGCGTGGCAAATCCTCGTTAGGTCAGTTTGCTCTTGTAATACAAAGTGCCCAGGGATATGCCTCTCTTGAGCTCAGCCGAGGATGTGTGTACATTACAAGCGATAAAAAATCTCATTTCAAACAGGAATCGTTATGCCGGATCAAGTGATGTTGTTGGCGGTATTGTTGATCTTCGTCGGATCATTTGTGCAGACCGCAATTGGCTTTGGTCTTGCTATTGTTTCTGCGCCGCTGCTTATCATTATTGCTCCCGAATACGTTCCTGCCCCAATCTGTTTAGTTGCGCTGTTTATTTCCATCCTCAATGCGCTAAAACACAAAAGCAGTGTTGAAATTGGCGGGCTGAAAATGGCGCTAATTGGTCGTGTTCCCGGGTCGATTGCTGGCGGTTTTCTATTGGTTTTGGTTTCCACCGATGTACTTGCTTTGTGGATTGGCTTATTAGTGTTGTTTGCAGTCGCGGTGAGCTTACTGCCCTATCGAGTAGAGCCAACACCGCTGCGAATGAGCGTTGCTGGATTCTTTTCAGGGTTGTTTGGTACCAGTTCTGGCATCGGAGGGCCGCCAATGGCTTTGCTCCTTCAACATCAAGAGGCCAACCAACTACGTGGTAATTTGTCCGCTTTCTTCGTGTTTAGCTCGCTTATCTCGCTCATGATTCAGATCCCTGCGGGATTTTTTACTCTTTATCACTTGAAGATTACCTTACCGCTAATACCCGCAGCATGGCTTGGCTATCGACTTGCTCTATGGAGTACTCACTCATTGGCAAAAGAAAAGATCCGCTATGTCGCACTCTTGCTCTGTTTTGTCAGTGGCTTGGGAGCGCTTTGGCAAGGGATAGACTTGTCTTAGAGCTGAGAAGACAAAAATATGCATTAAATTTTTATAAAATAATTTTCATATTGTCATTATCTATAACTATCTTTATAGCGTTGGCTGGGTGTGTTTTTGGCATAATTTGCGTCGTATGATGCGTTCTTTTTTAAACCGATCACGCCCGAATTTCACTTTTTCTTTGCTGACTACTCAGCAGGGGGGCGCTATGAATTTAGGTTTTAAATCTCGAATTTATGTGAGTGTTGCGCTACTGGTTGCGGTCTCTTTGGCTGTGCTCGGTACACTCAATATCTTTTCTCTTAAAGAAAAAATGGTTTCTTCGCTTGTTAGCGAAACACAAAACAAGCTCAATTACCACGTGGACGAACTGCAACAGGCGGTCAAAACTAAACTACGCGCGATAGAAATGGGCGCAAAGCACTTCAAGAAAAGTTTGAGTGATGAGCAAAATGTCAATCAAGCTCGGCTACTTGCAGAGAGTGTTGGCATTTCCAATGTCGTCATCGCTTATGATGATGGCCGCTCATACATGTCATTACCTCAGGGAAATGGTGTAACGACAGGACAGCAAGACTTTGTTAGTCGCGACTGGTACTCACTGGCGAAAAGCGGCAACCAAGTACGATTGACGGAAATCTATACCGATAAAGTCACGGGCGAAAAAGTGATCAGCGCGGTGATGCCTTTGTATGACAAAGGGGTTTTCCAAGGCGTTTTGCTTGGTGATATTCCACTGGCTGACATTATCGCCATGGTAAGCAACATGCGTTTTGCGGGCGGTGCTGCCACGCTGACCGATCAAAATGCCGTCTTCTTTGCCAGTGACGATCCGACTGATATAGGCAGAACACCTTCACAAGTAAGCCCAGCTTTTGCGGAAATGGAGCGCGCATTTTATTCACAAAGTCGTGGGCACCTGCAGTTTCCCTATCTTGGAATCGAGTTTGATGGTTACTTTCAACGAGTCAATTTGACGACGGATAAATACTGGACGCTGATGGTGTTTGTCGATCAAGACACCGCGTTAGCGGGGGTAAGAGAAGCGCAGAGCGAAGCGCTCGTGACTGGAATCATTCTACTGTTAGTTAGCGCAATAGTGATTATCTTTACCTTAGAGCAAGCGTATAAGCCATTGTTGAAACTTAAAAAAGCGGTGCTTGACTTGTCAAAAGGTTCTGGAGATTTAACCGCCCGGCTTGCGGTTGAGGGAAGCGATGATCTCGCCCAGATTGGTGAAGGCTTCAACCGTTTTGTACAAAGTTTGCAGTCAATGATGCTGCAAGTCTCAGCGGCAAGTCAGACGATTTCTTCCAGCATTATTCAGTTGAACCAAACGGCGAAAGATAACGAGAAAATTTTGCTCACCCACTCAGCGGAAACGGACCAAGTGGTAACGGCGATTACCGAGATGAGTGAAAGTGCCCGTTCGGTGGCGGAAAACGTCATTCAGTCTAACCGCATCACCGATGGTGCGAGCAAAGAGGCGGAGCAGTCTCTGGTGATTGTCAACAACGCGGTGCAGACGGTGAGTGCTTTGGTCAGCGATGTGGAAGACATGTCTAGACACATTGTCAGCATGAATAAAGACGCCAACAAGATTAGTGATGTGTTGAACGTGATCGGCGAAATATCCGAGCAAACCAATTTGCTAGCACTGAATGCGGCGATTGAAGCGGCTCGTGCTGGGGAACAAGGTCGTGGGTTTGCGGTGGTGGCGGATGAAGTGCGCGCTCTTGCGGCAAGGACACAAAACAGTACCACGGAAATTTCAGATATGTTGGCGAAACTGCTTGATGGCACAAGTAGTGTTGTGGATTCGATGGAAAAGACCAAAGAACAGTGTCAGTCCACGGCTGATAAAACCTCAGAAGTCTCAAATAGCTTGAATGTGATGAGCAATTCGGTCAAAGAAATCGACGATGTCAGCACGCAAATTGCCTCGGCGACGGAAGAACAGAGCACGGTCGCTGCCGAGTTAAGCCGCAATATGCTGGCGATCCGCGACATCGTCGATACTTTGGTCGCCAGTGGGCGCCAGACGGTCAATGCCACAGAGCTGTTAGCCGACTCCAACCATGAACTCGATAAGCTGGTTTCCAACTTTAAGCTGCAATAAAGGAGCGGGCCGTTTGGCCCGTTTAACGCTTTCAAAGTGAGGAAAAAGCGATGCATAAAGTCATGTCCCATTCTTGGTTGGACGAAAAACATAATCGTCTGTCTGCCCGTTTTGCAGAACGGCACCAAAGTGTATTAAGGCAGTTTTTTGCCCGCGATCCCAACCTTTGGCCTTTATATAAAATTAAAGAAATCAAAGAGCTGGTTAACAGTAAAAAGAACTTGCTCACGCCTTACAACTTGGCTTTACGCCAACGACTCAGTAGTGAGAGTGTGATCCCTCAGCAGGTGAACCCCTTGGTTCGTTTTGATCCGCTAGCACTTTACGCGGCGGCAACGACCAAAAATTGGGATGATCCTGCTTCAGTGGAAAACGTCATTTCCACTCCTTGTGATCCCGCGATTCACGGAGCGATGTTGGCAACGATTGCTAATCCTAACTTGGTTTACAGTGAGTACGCTGGTAACGCGACCGAACTGGAAAAAGTGGTCGTCCGGCAAATGGCCAATTTGGTCGGTTACGATACGGCAGAAGCTACCGGTTTGTTTACTCAAGGCGGAACGTTTTGCAATCTTTATGGTTATTTACTTGGGCTGCGTAAATGCTTCCCGGACTCAGTCATGCGTGGATTTCGTGACAAGCAATTTGCGTTTATCAACTCCCAAGCGGGACACTACTCAAATATGACCAATCTCTCCTTGCTTGGCGTTAACATTGAAGAGCAATTGATTCGAGTGCGTTTGCGGGAAAATAACCAAATCGATGTCCAGGATTTGGCCAAGCAACTGGACAAATGTTTACAGGAAGGGAAGGCAGTCCCGACGATTTTACTCACCTTTGGTACAACAGATACGTTTGCCATTGATGATGTGGCAGAAGTCTATTTGACTCGTGAGCGGATCTGTCGTCAATATGCGCTGTCTTATCGACCTCACATTCATGTCGACGCGGCAGTGGGTTGGAGCCTGCTTTTTTTCCGTGATTACGATTTCGCACAGAATCCACTCGGCATCAATTCTGCAACCTTGGATGGCATCGAAGGCCATGCGTCATTGATTAACGGATTGCGATTCGCTGATTCGATTAGCATTGATTTTCAAAAATGGGGCTATGTGCCTTACACGTCGAGCTTATTGTTGGTTAAAAAACGCCAAGATATGGAGTTTTTGAAACAAGATCCCAACTACTTCTCTTATTTTGAGCCTCAACAGCAAGATAACACTCATCTACAGGCGACCATCGAGTGCTCGCGCAGTGCGGTGGGCGTATTTTCCGCCTATTCCGCCTTAGCAAGTATGGGGTTTGAAGGTTACCAAACACTGGTGGCACATGGGCTACAAAATGCCAATTATATGCGCTGTTTGTTGTCACAATGGCCGAATTGCTATGTCGTATCGGGGGAGAACCAAGGGCCGTGTGTCACGTTTCGTCTTTACAATCCACAGGTAAAAGAGAGTGCTCAAAACCAGTTTTATCGCGAACGTCGGCTGATCAAGCGAAAGGCGTATATGGAAAACATTGTTTCCAGCGCAACCTTCCATCGCAATCACTTTCTCTCACGCCAAACGCGTGAACTGAAAACCAACTGGATTACATCGATGGCGAGAACCGATTACGACGAGCAGGGGCATTGTCTATTTCTGCCCGGCGAGAAGGCCGTTTTTCTCAATCCCAACACTCGGCGCAGCGATATTGAAGCTTTTGTTCATGGCCTGTTTAGTTAGGCGCAAGTGGTGCGTAACGTTAAACTGTTATCGAATCGGTGTTGATTTTTATGCCGAATCTGCTTAAGAATGGTTTGGCGCTTTCAATCGGTGGAAGTGCTAAACCACATAAGGAAATATTGCATGGTAACTGCACTTTACGCCGCGATTTTGTCACTCATCATGATTTGGTTATCGACCAAAGTGATTGCTCAGCGCAAAGCGGAACAGATCAAATATGCCGATGGGGGCCACCCAGCACTCATTATTGCACGGAGTGCCCAAAGCAACGCGGTGGAATACATTCCAATCACGCTAATTTTGATGGCATTGGCTGAGTATAATGGCGCGCAGTTGGTATGGATTCATGCGCTTGGCGCTTTGTTTGTGATCGGGCGGATTGTCCATGCCCGAGCGATTCTATCTGACACGCTACCTTGGCGCGTCAGAGGAATGATGTTGACCTTTGGCGTGATTTTAGCTCTGGCGATAACAAACCTGATCTATTTGCCGTATGAGCGCTTATGGTAATCAACTTAACATCACTCATTAATCTCGGGGTGTTCGTCTGTTTGAAAGTGCGCTAGCTGATCTCTGAGATTCTCGAAAGTGGTGCGTGCGCTCTCTTTGGCGAGTTTATTGATCAGCCAATTGGGGAGTGCGCCGCCAGGATCAGCAAAAACCGTGTATTCAATATGCGTATTGCCATCGGTTAATTTTTTCAGTTGCCAAATTGCGTGAACGGACGTGATACGAATATAGTCAGCTTGTGGTGGCAAGATGGCTTGCGGCGCATCGCTAATTTCTAATCGAAACCCTTCGGCATCAATACGAAACTTTGAGTAAGTGAGCATATCCCGATCTTTAGCTGGCCAAGGTGCGGAGAACTGCGTATAGACAATATTCTCGCTTGGGCTTATCTGCTTGACCACCACGCTGTCGCTTACGTTATCCACCCACTCTGGGACTTTAGCGGTATTTTGCAGTAGCCGAAGAAAGCCACCATATGTCGTTGGGGTGAACATCTGCGCTTTTACCTCAACCAAGCCATCAGTTTGTTCTCGGAAATGGATGGTAATACCATTGTCGGCAGAATCGAATGTCCATCCTCGCTCGGGAGAAGCCAGTGGTTGAAAGCTCAGGAGCATGAGGGCAATACACGCTGAATTTATGCAAAAATTCATCTTGATACTCTGCCGGGTTGATGGCGCACGCCTATGTGATTTGCCTAAAGATAGCAAGTACCAATGGATAAGCCAATCGGTTTACTTTGCATAAGTAGGTTCATAATTAGAGTACAATGCCACTTGGAGGTAACCCATGAACACACCCAATAAAATTACGTTCTTTGAACGCTTTGAAAGCGACATCTTATCAGGGAAGAAGACCATCACGATTAGAGACGAAGCGGAGAGTCATTACGTTCCCGGTAGCCAAGTTGGCGTGGCAACTTTTGAGGATGATAGACTGTTTTGTCGTATTGAGATTCTTTCGGTCGAGCCGATTTCGCTGTCTGAACTGAATGAACACCATGCTAGCCAAGAAAATATGACACTGCCTGTATTAAAAGAGGTGATCGCAGAAATCTATCCTGGGTTGGAAAATTTTTATGTGATTGCATATAAATTGGTCTAAAAGTGCAAAATGGAAATTATTTTTTGCAATTTGCAATGTCATTAACACTCTAGTGCTGAATATATGAGCTTAGTTTGTCTGCATTTGCATAAAAAATGTTCATAAACATTGGGTAAGCGAGTATTTCAAAGTTGGCACACTAACTGCATTAAATAGAATGACCCTTTTAAGCCGAGGGTCACCTAGCCAACTGACGTTGTTAGTGAACCGATATTGTTCACAAGTATATACAGCCAATCACCTCATTGTGATTGGCTAATTTTTTGCTTGTTAAACAACAACTCGCGGAATTATGCCCTCAACGAGTGCTGGCACTCACATGAACGTCAAAGGCTTCACGGCCGCTAATGCTGAGATAATAGCGACCCGCTTTAACGTAGCCATCAGACTCTTTGTCGATTTGGATAGATTCATCGCTGCCGTGTGCATAGTTGCTCCATTGATTTTCTATTCGATTCAACGCTATTTAAATATTCGCTCATCGAAGGAAAACTCTAATTTCTCTGCCTGTGAAAATATATCATGCATAGATGGATGGTTGGGGTTAATCACATAATTTTTATCGCGCGGAGAAATGGCCGAAGGAACTTGCAGCGCAGCAAATTGCGGCTCGGCAACACGGAGAAACTGGTCGCCAATAATCTGCGTGGATTCAGATGGGGGAATGGCGCGCCAGTTGCTTGGCAAGTCTTCTGTCGCAAGGGTGGCAATTAGTTCATCGGGCAGTTCGATGCGATAGAGATCATACTGATGGCGGATGTCGGGGCTCTGATTTAGGTGAACAAAGACTTCTAAGCAGCACAGCGATTCCGATTCGGCAAAATAGAGGGCTTCGGTTCCTTTTGAGTTCCAGCGTCCGCCAAATAACTTGGCTCCAATGGGGTCAAACGGGCTGTCTGCAAAACGTTTTTGCGTTAAACGATAGAGTTTCATCAGGTAAAAACACCATGTTGCACTCGCCCGATAAGATCCTTTACTTGCTCAAAATCCACCGTTGTTGCCACCATATCCAGAGGGCGTTTGCCGCCTAAGCCGTAAACAGACTCACGCATCCATTCAAGGGCACGTTCTTCACTCTCGAACAGATCGCTTGCCAGTTTGACCAGCATTGCCAAACGGTACATAACGTCACTCTCTTGGGTGCTAAATCGCTCTTGCTTGGCCAGTCTGCGTTTGATGGTGCTGAGTGGAATATGGGTAATAGCATGAAACTCACTTTGAGACAGCTGGGCTCTTTGCACAATATTGCGATAAATATCCGGGGTAAAACCTTGATGTACTGACTCATTTTTCGCCATTTCACTGCTTTCAATACCGATGTCAAACCAAAAACCGCCTTGGTAGTTGGCTTGGGGTTTAAAAGTTTGAAAAGCGCTTGCACTCATACCATTTCCTTTTTTGGTTCATATGGTCTGATAATAATGGTTCAAATGAGCTAAAAAATCAAGCGGTGGATAAAAGCGCAATGAGGGCAAAAGAGCATCGCTTTGGCGTAAATTACAGCAAACAAACGGATTGTTGCTGATTTTGTTTGACTCTCTCTGCTCAATCCGTAAAGTAACCACCAAGCGGGTTAGGGCAATCCTAATGCGTTGAATTCAATATCAAAGGCGCGTTGGCAGAGTGGCTATGCAGCGGATTGCAAATCCGTGGACCTCGGTTCGACTCCGGGACGCGCCTCCATTCTCTCTTAAGTTTCTTCTCTTCTTAACTAAATTTATTTCCTCTTACCTATACATCTTCTTGTTTCACCAAGATTATTATCGTCATCACACTTTTTGTTGTCTCTTTCTTTTCCCGGGTAAGAAGCTGCGGCATTCTTACCGTGAATGAGCGTTTTGATATAGATGTTTTCTATATCATGTACGGTTGAAGCTATTTCTGCTTCGAGACGCGGCTTTATATACTAGCGATAAAATAACATCTCAATGGATATTTATCGTGAAAACAAGATTAATGCCGATCAAGCTGATCAGTCTGTGCCTGTTGGCGGCGTGCGCGGATACCAGCCAGCAAAGTCGCGACTTTTACTTGCAAGGCATGCCAAGTTATCAACTCTCTGCTGCCGATGTATTTCGCCTCAATAAAGCGTACCCAGAGCTAAAACTCACTCGTCATTTACGTCCCCTGTTTAATCAAACATTTTATTCTGAGGGGGAGTTTAAGCACGCGTTAAATCAATATCTTACGACGGAGCAGGTGGCGATCGTCTATCCATCCCTACAAGACAAGGCGTTGGTTGCAGCAGAATCGGTTCATATTTCTGTGTTGGCCGATGATGTGCTGAGAATTCGTTTTGGCCAAACACAAGTACAAACCAACGAGCTGGCCGATTTCAAGGCGCTAATGCAGCCGTCCACATTTCATGTCAGTGAAGATGGCGTGACAACAGCGAAACTGAAAGCTGAGGTGGACGGCAGGACGTTGTGTGTGAAAGTCAGTAAAAGCAATGGCGACGCGGTTAATGAACTCTGCCCGAATGGCGATAACCAAATTTCTCTGCGCACAGTCAATGATTATGGCTATCAAGGATTAGGACAAGAGTTTCAGCAGCCCGGAGTGATTGATGGGCGCTGGAATGGGCGTGTGCGTCAGTCTGGTAATCAAATGAGCGGTTTTAACGGTGGAGCAACGGGCAATACTCAGTTCCCGATTTTGTACGCCGCGAGCAGTAAGCAGAGCGACTTTGCTTTGTATCTCAACAATATTTACAACACACGTTGGGATTTCTCCCAAGAAACCGTGACCATCAAACCAGTTAAAGGTGAGCGTGACTTGCTGTTGATGGTGGCGGATGAGCAAAAAACGCTGCGTGAGCAATACATGTTACTGGTTGGTAAGCCGTTGGTACCGCCGCGGAAAATGTTTGGTTTATGGCTCTCTGAATACGGTTTTGATAACTGGCAGGAGATGGATGACAAGATCGCGACGCTCCATACCAACCAGTTTCCCATTGATGGCGTGGTGATGGATTTGCAATGGTTTGGTAATGTGCAAAGCCATGATGAGAACAGCCATATGGGCACACTGCGTTGGGATGAGGAAAACTTCCCGCAGCCAAAACAAAAAATTGCTGAACTGAAACAGCAGGGCGTGGGCATGATGCTGATTGAAGAGAGCTACGTGAGCTCGGGCCGAGAAGAGCATCAGCAGATGGAAGCCAGAAGCTTTTTGGCGAAGGATCCGGCTACGGGCAAAGCGATCAATACCAATCCAACAGGGGGCGGTCACTGGTGGGGCAAAGGCGGCATGATCGACTGGAGCAATCCAGAGGCGGGGCAATTTTGGCACGAATGGAAGAGACAACCTCTAATCGACATGGGCATCATCGGCCACTGGACCGATCTTGGTGAGCCGGAGATGTACAACAGCAAGGGGGTGTACTATCAAGACAAATCACACGACGATATTCACAACCTCTATAACTACGACTGGCTCAAAAGCATCTACCTTGGCTATCAGCAGGGCCACAATACCCAACGACCTTTTATGATGTCACGCTCCGGCGCACCGGGGATGCAGAAATTCGGTGCGGTGATGTGGTCAGCGGACATTGGCTCTAACCTAACCAGCCTTGCCGTACATGCAGGTCAGCAGACCAATATGATGCTCTCAGGAATGGATTATTACGGTTCGGATATCGGTGGTTTTCACCGCGGCGGCTTGGGTGTTGCACCAGATGAGGTCCCGCACGTATTGAATGAAACCTATACCCAATGGTTTGCTTACAGCTCAATGTTCGACGTGCCTGTTCGTCCTCACACCGAAAACTTGTGTAATTGCAAGGAAACGGCCCCAGACAGAGTGGGCGATCTCGCCAGTAACCGCGACAACATTGAACTGCGTTATGAGTTGATCCCATACCTCTATTCACTGGCGCATCGTGCGCATCAATACGGAGAAGCGGTCTTTTCCAGTGCGGCGTATCAGTTCCCGAACGATGAAAACTCCGCTAACGCCACGGCAGAAAAAATGGTGGGCGAGTCACTATTGAGTAGCGCGGTTGCGAAGCTTGGCGCAAAAGAGACTGCGCTCTATTTGCCCAAAGCGCACTGGTTTGATTATCGCACTGGTGAGGATTTGGGGTTGTCGTCTGGTGAAAGCAAATCTTTTGCGCTCTATCAGCAAGGGCAATACCGTTTGCCGTTGTTGGCGGCAGAAGGGGCGATTATTCCTTTTGCGCCCAAAGAGCACGGAGTTTCCAGCCAAGTACCGACTCAGTTAGGGGTGAAAATTTTTGGCCAGCAAGACGCAAGCTTTACCCTGTTTGAAGACGATGGCGTAAGTCAAGCGTACCTAACGGGCGAGATTCGTCGTACAGAGCTGTCGGTCAAAGTACAACCTAAACAAGTGCAACTGCACATTCGCACGCAAGGCGATTACACTGGCGCACCCGAAAAGAGATCGATGCGCATTCTGTGGGCGCTGGATAGTAAAGAAGTGCAAGCAGTGCAGCTCAATGGTCAGCCACTGGATTCATGGAAAAGAGTCGGTCACTGGCTAGAGATAGATACGCCTGAGCTAGCAACAGCTCAAGAGCATTTGGTCACTGTGCTTTAGTGCCCGACAAAACTTGCCTGCCATCGGTGGGCAAGTGTTCTTCTTTACCAATGTCTTCTCTTGTTCGCTCAATTCTCTCTGATAAATAAAAATTATTTTCATTTGTTTTGCTTTCTTTTGTTATGTTATAACATATTTTTATATTTTAAATCACCATAGAAAAGAAATGAAAAAAATCGTCGCTCTACTGGCAGTGGTTGCCATAACTTATTTAGCTTGGAGTATCTCCAGTTCTAGCCCGGAGAATAATCGTTTAACCATTTCAGGTCCGTTTGAGTTTCACGGCATAGATATGTCTAAAAATGGATATATTTTCAGCCGCTTAGGCATCACACAATCGTTAACTCAACTCGAAAGCAACGGAGAGATTGCGCCGTTACTGGCGCAATCTTGGCGTCGCAATGAGCAAGGTACACGATGGGATTTTTTGATTAGAGAAGGGGTCAAGTTCCATGATGGGCAGCCTCTGACGGCTAAAGATGTGTCTGCGTCACTTCAACGTGCGCTGAAAAAACCGGGCGTGTTTGCCAAAGTTCCGGTGGCCCAAATTGAAGCCAACGGTCAGCAACTGGTGATTGAACTCACCTCACCTTATTTCCCGCTGCTGAACACCTTAGCGCATTTCAGTTTAGGTATTCTCTCTGCCGACTCATTCGACTCTGAAGGCCGTATTGTCAAATTGAATGCGACTGGGCCTTACCAGTTGGACAATTTAGTGGTGCCGCACAAGTTGAGTGCCAAGCGCTTTGAATCGTTTTGGGGCAAATCGGCGAAGATTGCGCAGTTAGACTATGTGGCAGGCCACCGCTCTGAAAGCCGTGCGCTTGAGCTGCAAAGTGGCCAGTCTGACATCGCCTATTCGATTGATGCTATCAGCAAGCAAAACTTGCAAAGCGCTAAGAATGTAAAGGTACAAAGCGTCAATTTGCCACGGACGATCATGTTGAAGCTGAATAACCAGCACCCATTGTTGTCTGAGACAAAAGTCAGACAAGCGATCAGCTTGGCCGTGGATCGCACAGGCATTGCCCAAAGCATTCTATACGCGCCAGGCAGTGAAGCTTACCAACTGTTTAGTCAGGCGCAACAAGCGTGGCATATAGAGGAACCCACCGAGAAACGTGATGTGGCGCAAGCGAAAGCACTGCTCGAAGAGCTGGGGTGGGAGAAAAATGCACAAGGCTGGCTTGAGCGTCAAGGGCGAGAGTTCGCGCTTAACCTGACCACTTACGCTGACAGACCAGAGCTGCCACTGATCGCGACCGCGTTACAAAGCCAATTGGCTGAAATCGGTATCCGTTTGCACGTCAGTATTGATAACTCCAGCGTGATTCCGGCAGGTCACCATGACAACAGTTTGCAAATGGCGCTAGTGGCACGAAACTTTGGTCTGACTGGCACACCGCTGCCACTTCTCTATCAAGACTTTAGCGATGAAAAAGGCAGTGATTGGGGCCACATGAACTGGTATTCACCACAAGTTCAGCAAGATTTAACCGAACTGATCTCAACCGAATCCGGTGAAAATCAGCGTGAATTGAGTCAGCGTGTTGCTCGTGTATTAGCAACAGAACTGCCTGTTATCCCCATCGCTTACAGTAGCCAGCACGTCGCTTTTAATCAGTCACTGCAGGGATTGCACTTAGACCCATTTGAGATTGACTATCGTCTGTCGGAGTTGCAGTTCCATGATTGACCTGCTGCTAAAACGGCTTTTACAAGCAGGCTTTGTCGCTTGGGCAGTGGGCACCATCACCTTTGTGATGATGAAACTGCTTCCCGGTGACATGGCCTATCGGATTGCGGCAAGCCGCTACGGCTACGATTTTGTCAACCAAGAAGCGGCGCAAGTGGTCTCTGCGGAGTTGGGGCTAGGGCGCAGCGCGTTTGAACAATATGTGGCTTGGCTGTGGGAGTTACTGCACTTAAATCTTGGCCGCTCCTTGGTCAGTGAAGAAGCCGTCAATGAGCTGCTATGGCATCACCTTGGCTATAGTCTGATCCTCGCTACGGCGGCTCTCGCACTTTCCTTGTTCATTGCCTTTCCGGTCGGCGTCTACTGTGGTCGATATCCTGGGGGCCGAGTGGACAAAATGGTGTTGTCACTGTCGGTGCTGCTGCGTTCTGCCCCCGTATTTGTGGTTGGATTGGGGCTGATCATCCTCTTTGCATTGCAACTGGGTTGGCTGCCTGTATTGGGATTTGGTCGACCAGAGCATGTGGTTTTACCAAGTTTGGCGTTGGCATTGACGCTGGCGGCACTCTCTAATCGCATGATCAAAAACGAAGCGTACTTGGTACTACGTTCGGCCTACTACCGCTTCGCACGCTATAAAGGGTTAGATGAGGTACGAGCGTACGAACGTCACGCGCGCTTGAATATCGCCCTGCCATTGATTGCCTTTATTGGTGTGCAAGCGGTGGGCTTAATTGAGGGGATTGTGATGATTGAGTCGCTGTTTGCTTGGCCGGGCATCGGCCATGCGTTGTCACACGCCATCTTTGCGCGAGACATTCCGGTTATTCAAGGAGCGGCGCTGGTGATGGGGCTTTTGTTTGTTGCGATCAACACTGCGGTGGATTTGGCTCAATATATGCTTGACCCGCGTATTCGACAGGAGAAAGTCGTATGACGAATCTCAATCTACGCTACCTGTTTAGCGGTGCAGCTTTAGCTCTTTTGATGAGTTTTTCCATCTACATAAAGTGGTTTTCCAACCATGATGTCGCTGCGCAAAATTTAAGCCAAGTGTTTCAATTTCCGTCTTGGTCAGAGCCACTCGGCACCGATCATTTTGGCCGTAGCAACGCCGCTCGTTTAGCAGACGCGATTTGCAACTCAGTGGTGATCGCTTTGGTGAGTGTCACTTTAGCCGTCACCGTTGGCCTAGTTACGGGGGTGATAGCAGGTTGGTTTGGCGGTTGGTTTGATAAAATCGCCTCGGTGTTGGTCAACATGGTGATGGCTTTGCCCGGACTTGTGTTGGTACTACTTCTTGGCGCAATTGTGCCTGGGTCTTACGCTTTTTTACTGTTTGGTATCGCGGTGACCATGTGGGCGGAGTTTTTCCGCGTGATCCGTAACAAAACTCAGAGGCTAAGCAAAGCCGATGAATTTGAAAATGCGCGTCTACTGGGTTTTGGTCGTCTGTACCGTTTTCGTGTGCATATTTGGCCCTATTTAAAAGCGGATGTCTTTACCTTAGCTTGCTTTGGTGCAGGCAATGCGATTTTGGCCCTCGCAGCACTGGGTTTCTTGTATGTCGGTCTTCGTCCGCCTCAAGCCGAGCTTGGTATGATGATGGTCGAACTGTTTCGCTACTATCAGGTCGCACCTTGGGTGCTTATCCAACCCGTTCTGACTCTTATGTTGCTGATTTTTAGCTTTTATTCTCTGGCTCAAACGAAGGAGCGTTTACGATGAACATTCTCAAAGTTGACGCGCTTGCGGTAAAACAGGGAGAAAAGACGGTGGTTCAGCCGCTCTCTTTTGCTCTGCAAGAAGGTCAATCCATCACCATTCTTGGTGAAACGGGCTCCGGAAAAAGTTTGTTTGTGAAAGCTATTCTAGGTGATTTACCAGCGAGTTTTACTGCTGTGGGAGAGATTTATCTTGGCGAGCTTCCTCTCTCAACGCTTAACGCTCAGCAGCGCGAGCAGTTGTGGGGCAGAGAGATCGCGATTTTGCCACAAGAGCCGCGTTTGTCACTCAATCCGCTGATGAAAATAGAGCAGCAAGTCAGCGAAGTGTATCGCTGGGTGAGAGGAATGAAACGCGCTGAAGCTAAGGCGCAAACTGAGCGTGTGTTTGCTGGTATGCAGCTTGATGATGCGCAGCAAAAGCACGTGCTAGAAATCTCCGGCGGGATGGCTCAGCGCTGTGCGCTGCTCTGCGCCCAAGCGGCGGGAGGCAGGTTACTCATTGCCGATGAGCCAACAAAAGGATTGGATGAGAAAAGCAAACAGCAAGTTATCGCCGAGCTGCGTAAAGTAAAAAGACAAGGTGCCTTGATCACCATCACTCACGATTTGCAGGTTGCGGAAGCACTCGGCGGAAAACTTTATGTGCTGCGACATGGTGATTGGCTCGTCAAGGAAAAGACGTTCGATCAATGGCAAGCGGATCACAGCGATCACTATTCGCAATCTTTAATTCGAGCCAGCCAGATCGGTGAGGAAAAGCCCACGGCTTGTTTGGATGAATTTTTACTCGACGTGCAGCACCTCAATGTCGGTTTTAAAGAGAGAACTTTGATTCGCGAGCTAAATTTTTCGTTGCGTCAAGGTGAGGTGATTGGCTTTTCCGGTCCAAGTGGTTGTGGTAAGTCGACCCTTGCTGATGTGCTGCTTGGATTGAAGAAACCACTCTCGGGCTCGGTTGTTTATCATCAGGACTTTCCGCTTGGTAAGCGGCTGAAATTGTATCAAGATCCACCGCAGTCTTTTTCACCACAGTTAAGCTTGTATCGGCAGTTATTGGACTTGTGCCAGTTACATGGCATTGAGCCAAAACTGATTGAACGTTATGCGCAGCAGTTGCACATTGCTGCGGACATTTTGCAGCGTACTTCGGAGCAAGTATCGGGCGGCGAGCTACAACGCATTGCGATTTTGCGTGTGCTGCTATTAAAGCCGACCTTGTTGATCGCCGACGAGCCGACCACGCGTTTAGATCCGCACATCGCAAGAGAGACTATGGAATTGCTGATCCATACCACGCAATCGATAGGCTGTGCGCTAATTTTGATCAGTCACAGCCATCAAGAACTTGAGCGTTATTGTCACAAAAGGCTCCGCTTTAGCGAGCGTAGTGATGACGTAACTTTAGAGAGTTGCGTGTCTTAAAGCTTCGATAGTCTGGGAAATGTGGCTTGCTGTGACAAGCAGGCCACAAACCAAGTCCATTGTGAACAAGTGTGCGGCCGTTCTCGTTCAGTCGCTCATACTTCAAAAGTACCCAAGATCTGGATGCACTGCTCTGTCACTTGTTCACTGTTGCCACTCAAATGAGCGGTAACAATCGCCCCCTCTTTTAAAAGACAGATGGCATCCAGCAAGAGCGGATTTTTGCTTTGCAAGTGATGCGAAATGATCGCGCGAACCTGCTGTTTATGCAGGAGACAAAAGCGAGCGATCTCACTGTCTAAATCACTGAATTCCGCCGATGTATTGATAAAAAAGCATCCTCTGAACGTACCGAGTTGGGGCTCTTGGTGGGTAAACCAGTTTTCTAATGCGTGAAACAGGCGTGCGATCAAATCGCTGTCCGAACTCGCAACCGCTATTTTTTGCTCCAGCCAGCTGGCAAAGATCTGGTGTCTTTGCTGCAGAGCGGCGAGCACTAGGGCTTCTTTGCTGGGGAAATGCGAATAAAGCGTGCGTTTCGCTACGCCCGAAACCGTCAGCACTTCATTGATACCAATCGAATTGATCCCATTGGCGTAGAAAAGTGCCAGTGCGGTATCGACAAGCAATTGTCTTTTTTGGCTCATGTGTCTCTCCTTTGAAAAGCATATTGACAAAAGTAGACCGATTTGTCTATTTTAGTTTTGTAGACAAATCGGTCTACTTTGTTTGGAGATTGAAATGAAAAATTTTGTGATGGCACTTGTCGCCGGGCTAGGCGCATTTGTGGCGATAGGTTTGCTCTCATTTTTTGATGCGGCGATGAGTGATGTGACTTTGTTGATGGCACCGTTTGGCGCAACGGCGGTGTTGGTTTTTGGTGTGCCGGATAGCCCCTTGGCGCAAGCAAAAAATGTGATTTTTGGTCATATGATCACGGCGATTGTCGGTATTGTGTTTGCTCAATATGTGGGGGTCACACCATTAACGTTGGCGTTAGCTACAGGTGTCGCTGTGAGCGCTATGTTGCTGAGCAAAACAACACACCCGCCAGCAGGAGCAAACCCGCTGCTCATTATGTTGTCTGGGCAAGGCTGGTCGTTTTTGTTCACCCCCGTTTTGCTTGGCGCAACTTTGATTGTTTTAGTCGGCAAGGGAATGCAAATGCTGCTCAAGTGGCGTGCGAAGAGCAGAGTGCCCGCGACAGCTTGAGAACATTCAGTATCACAACCTGACATTTGGCTTCAATTGCAATCTGCTCTCGGTGGGTAGGGCAGCTTGCAAAGCCGCTGAGCTATTAAATTCCCATTAACGAGAATGATTTGCAATAACGTGTGGAGTTCCCTATTCTCTTGCCACACATTCTTCAGGGTAAGATCAGCAAGATGAGTTCTCCTGCGTTTTTTGCACGGCTTTTTCACCATTCGAAGGCGATCACGCCCTATTTACATGGTGAGATAAAATCGCTGGCGGAGCGAGATAGGGATGCTTCGCTTATCTGTATCGAGCGCTCTAGCTCAGACACTATTCGCCAGGTCTACGAGAGTTTGCAGCAAGCACATCCTGAGGCTGGCGCTGCCTACTGGTTGACACGCACTTGGACGCTAGTTTGCTGGCAGCCAATCTTTGTTGCCTTGACCGCCATTTACACCTGCCGCGGCTTACCTAAACTCTCTTCGATGGCGCAGCATGTTCAGCCGAGTTTCATCAGCGGTTATCAATTTACCTCCACCGAGGTGTGGCAGGGCAGTGAAGAGGAGCTCATTGAGCGTGCAGGACAAGAGCTCATGCGGCTGTTTGACTTTTTTCGTCTAGAAATGAGTGAGTGGACGCGCATTCGCCCCGGTTTTACCCAGCATCTTTTTGCCGATGGTCTGTTGGGATGTTTAGTGAGGCTCAGTGAGACCCATCCCGAACTGTCGGGCGAATATTTACTCCAACATGCGCGTTTGTGGCTCAGAGCCTGTGGAGTTCCGGAGAAATTGGCCGATTCGCTCAACTATCAAGCTGAAACAAAGCAACTCACCTTAGTGCGTACCAGTTGCTGCTTGGTTTACAAATGCCAAGGGCGTCCGCTTTGTCGTGACTGCCCACGTCATCCCGACAACAAACGTTAAGGATGCTTTTTCAAGGTTAGTCTGTTTAACTCTTGCACAGATTGCTTGACGAATAGACCGGGTGGGGTGCTTTTTAAGCAGTTGAATCAATTAAAGTAAATTTCTTGTTGACCTGAAAACTTAATCCGTTAAAGTACGCCTCGTTCTCACGGCAAAGCTCGTTAGAACAGATGGTGTCTCCCATCGCAGTATGCGTTGCCCTGGTGGTGAAATCGGTAGACACAAGGGATTTAAAATCCCTCGACTTTCGAGTCGTGCCGGTTCAAGTCCGGCCCGGGGCACCATCACATTTCTTCAAAGGCGCGTTGGCAGAGTGGCTATGCAGCGGATTGCAAATCCGTGGACCTCGGTTCGACTCCGGGACGCGCCTCCATTTACTCCCAAATCTCTTTTTTAAATTGGTTTTGCGTTGTCTCTGTGGCGTGCCTCAAATACTTCTTCTCGCCAGTCTCTAAATCATGCTTAAAGCGAAACTGCCAACTGAATAGTCAGTAACGGCTTGTATTTGATAATATTTGGTTATAAATTGTTAACGACTTATTTATAAAATGATTTAGGAAGTAAAGCATGGAATCGCTCACAAACGTTTTGGTTGTCTTCATCATCTTCGCCGCTATTTTTGGCAGTGGCATGTTGAAAATTGTGCTCAATCACAGAGAAAAAGTAAAAGCGCTCGAACTGACAGACACACGCAAGTCATCAAGCAGTGACCATGACGAGTTGCGTTTGCAAGTCGAAAAGTTGACTCAGCGCGTGGTTGTACTTGAGAAAATTGTCACCGACCAAAAATACCAACTCGAAAAAGAGATCGCTTCTTTGTAGTTGTGACTCAGGCCAGTTTGTTGGCCTGTTTTGTTTTTGCTGTTAACGCTCATCAAAAAAATCTTTATTTCTAATGTACTTGCTCATCAGATGATAGGAAAAGGGCCTCAGGACCCAACTGAGTAGCGAGCGTCCTAGTCTTTCGTAAGTCGGGGTGTTCTCAAAAATACGTCCGTTGTATAACCAAAGCATTTTACCAGCATGCCAGTAAAGAAACGGAACGGGCGGCATAAAGGTGACGATATCGAGATCGCAGCAGATGCGGTAGGTTTTGTGCGCCAAAACGTAATGGCGTGGAAAACGCCAGTCGCCAATCGCAGGCTGACCAAAAGTGACCACACGTTTGATGGATTTGGGGTACTTGCGCTCTAGATAGTCCGCAAAAACACAACCAATCGCCCCTCCCGAGGAATGGCCAGTAATCGTGATACGTTTTCCTTCAAATAGCAGCGGTAATACGGTTTGTTCTAGCTTATCTAACACGCTCATACCAAGGGTATCGGCATTGCGTGATGGTTGGCTCTCTTGATGTAACAGATGGTAAAAACCAGCATGGATGCGGTAAGGTAGATCTAAATGACGGCAACTTCTCGTCCATAATGCAAAGTTAAGCAGCCAGTCACTGAGACTGTGAGAGCCTTTTATCACCACCACCGCTTCATCCGAGTCTTTACTCCACAACACTCGAATCATGGTTTTACCAAACTGATTTTTGATAATGCGTTGTCCGTTTGGATCAAACCCGTAGCGAGTCTGTTTGAATACTCTCGGGTAGGCAAGGCTGCACAGCACGGCATAACGTTCATATTGATAGCGTTTTAGCGGCTTCACAAAAGATACTCTGCGGGAATGGTGCCGCTAGCATATAAAGCGTTTGTGAAAATTACATGACCTCAATCATTGATGTCGACAAAGGCGACGCTGTTTTTACCGCTTTTTTTCACGCGATACATGGCGGCATCGGCTTTTTCATAAATATCATCAAATGGCTGGCCCGCGCCTTGAAAGAGGCAAACACCAATACTTAATCCAATAGAAACCTTAGGCGCAAATTCAAACGGGTTAGAGAGGCGAGAAAGAAGCTGATCGCAGATGTGCATTATCTCAATGCGTTCAACGTATTGGCACAACATCACAAATTCATCTCCGCCTAAGCGGCCAATTTGGCTGTTTGTCTGCGTTACTTGTTTGAGACATTGCGCAACGGCAATCAGGACACCGTCACCGGTTTTGTGCCCC